>JAIFLV010000066.1 GCA_020048895.1 Rhodoferax sp.
TGGGTCAAGCGCGGGCTCAGGCTTTTCGCAACGGGTTTTTTGACCAGACCAGCCAGTTGTGGAGTGAGTCCGGCGCTCTGTTGGTGACCACCCACCAGGTGGTGTATTACAAAGAGTGACGCCAATCGACGCGGGCGCGGCGGCCATGGTAACAAGTGTGCTGCCGAATCTTGCAAATGAAAATGGCCGCTGGCACCCTATGGCATTGCGTGGTAAGCTATCAAACATATAGCAATCGGAGTGCCTGTGACATCTGAAACCCAACCCGGTTTGGCCACGCTTGGCGGCAAAACATTGTTCATTACCGGTGCTTCCCGTGGCATTGGCCTGGCCATCGCCAAGCGGGCTGCGGCGGATGGCGCCAATATTGTCATCCTTGCCAAGACCACCGATCCCAACCCCAAGCTGCCGGGCACCATCTACAGCGCCGCACAGGAAATTGAGGCGGCCGGTGGTCACGCACTTCCCTTGGCGGTCGACATTCGCGACGACGATGCGGTATTTGCCGCGGTGGCCCAGGCGGTGCAGGCGTTCGGCGGCATTGACATTTTGGTCAATAACGCCAGCGCTATCAGTCTGACCCACACCGACGCCACGCCCATGAAGCGTTTCGATCTGATGCACGGCATCAACGCCCGTGGCACCTACCTGTGTACCGCTGCGTGCTTGCCCGAACTCAAAAAGGCAGCCCAGACCGGACGCAGCCCGCACGTGTTGACGATGTCGCCGCCCTTGTCGATGAAAACCCACTGGTTTGCTGCACATACCGCCTACAGCATGGCCAAGTACGGCATGAGTATGTGTACCCTGGGCCATGCCGGCGAGTTCAAGAAATTTGGCATTTGCGTCAACAGTCTGTGGCCGCGCACTGCGATTGCCACAGCGGCCATGCAGATGATTCCGGGAGTGGACCTGGCGCTGTGCCGCACTCCCGACATCATGGCCGACGCTGCGCATTGCATTTTGACGGGGGGCAACCTTGCCACCGGCAATTTCTATATTGACGACGAGGTGCTGGCGGGGCACGGCGTTGCTGATCTGGACCGTTACGCGGTGACGCCGGGCAACCGCAACTTTATGCCCGACCTGTTTGTGGACTAAGTCCCGAACTCTGGCGAAGGCTCCTTCAAGCCGCCAGGGTACCGGGGATATTTGAGACGCGCTTGCACTACTTGGGAGATGAATGACATGCCAGACGACGACATCAGCTTCAATGACTTGATTGCTTCGTCCATCCATGACATGAAGAACTCGCTGAACATGCAGATTTGCGCCCTTGAGAAAATCGCGTTGCAGTGCCGCCAGCAGGGTGATGTGCAGGCGTTCGACAGTCTGGGTGAGGTCATACAGCAGGCCAATGGCATGACCTCCAACCTGGTTCAGCTGCTCAGTCTGTACAAATTGGGCAAGGACATCTACCCCGTAGAACTCGCCGAGCATTCGGTGCGCCAGGTGATCGACGATGCCTTGCTGCAAAACCGCTCGATGCTGGAATTCCGGGGCATTTCGGTTGAAATTCTCTGTGACGAGGACCTGTACTGGTATCTGGATCGCGACCTGATCTCGGGGGTGCTGATCAATGCTTTGAATAACGCCTACAACTACACCCAAGACAAGGTGCATATCTGGGCTGCGGTGCGGGACGGTTGCCTTGAGCTGTGGGTGGAAGACAACGGCCCCGGGTATCCGCAAGCGCTGCTTGAGGATCCAGACGCTCAAGTCGACATGAGCAGCAACTTTACCAATGGCAGTACCGGGCTGGGCGTCTACTTTTCACGGCAAGCTGCCAGCGTCCATAAGAATGGGGCGCGCCAAGGTGTGGTGGTGATCCACAACGGGGGCTCCTACGGGGGCGGCTGTTTTGGGGTGAGGTTGCCCTAACCGGGCGAGAATGGCGTTTATGGCAAAACAACTGCACGAAGGCAAGTTTCTGGTCGTTGACGATTTTCAGGGTATGCGGGCGCTGCTCAAGGACTTCGTCAGGGCCATGGGGGTGGCCAACGTAGATACGGCGACCAATGGCCGTGATGCCATGCGCGCGTTGAGCGCCAAGCGCTATGACGTTGTCATTTGCGACTTCAATTTGGGCTCCGGTCAAAACGGTCAGCAGGTCATGGAGGAAGCCAAACTGCGCGACTACATTGGCCTTTCCACCATCTGGATCATGGTGACCGCCGAGAAGACTGCCGAAATGGTGATCGGGGCCGCCGAGGTGAAGCCCGACGACTATATCCTCAAGCCCCTCAACCAGGCACTGCTGCAAAGCCGTGTGGAAAAGCTCATGCAGAGGAAGCAATTGCTCGGGGGGATTGAACTCGCCATCAAGGAGCATGATTACCAGCGCGCCATTGCGGAGTGTGACGTGTTGTTGAAATCGCAGCCGGGGGGCTCACAGGACATTTTGCGCATCAAAGCCGATTTGCTCATCAACACCGGGGACTATGAAGGAGCCAAAGCGCTTTTTGAATCGGTACTTGCGGGCCGCAGTGTCCCATGGGCTACTACCGGTCTTGGCAAGATTCGTTTCCATGCGGGCGAATGGGCGAGTGCCAAGGCATTGTTTGAACAGGTGCTGCGCGACAACCGGATGTACATGGAGGCATCGGACTGGCTGGTCAAGACGCTGGCTGCCATGGGCAATCTGCAGCAAGCGCAGGAAGTGCTAATGAGTGCCGTCAAACTGTCGCCCAACTCACCGCAGCGGCAAAAATCCCTGGGGGAGACGGCCTACAAAAACGGCGCGCTCGACATTGCCAAGGCCGCGTTCGAGCAAACCATCAAGATCAGCGAATTTTCGCCCCACAAGAGTCCGGCGGCATTCACTGGTTTGGCGAAGGTTTTTTCCGATCAGGGCGCTCCCAATGACGCCTTGAAGGTCCTTGCAAAAAGCAGGGGGGAGTTCAAGGACAACCCATTGGCCGCCATGCAGGCCGCCGCCGCGGAGAGTCTGGTGTACAAGAAAATGGGGGACCAGGAAAAGTCGGACGCCGCACTCAACACGGCCGAGCAGTTGCTGGAGGGGCTTCAGGGCAAAGTGATTCCTGAGGTCGCGATGGACATGGCCAAGACGCTGTTCGCGGCAGGCAAGAAAGACAAAGCCTGCGGTATGTTGCGCGACCTGATCAAGAACAACCATGAGAATGCCGCCATTTCGAGTCAGATCGAAGAGGTCTTCAAGAGTGAGAACCTGCACGGCGAAGGCCAAGCCATCATCAACGAAGCGCGCCAGGAAGTCATCAATATCAATAACCGGGGCGTGCTGCTGGCCAAGAGCGGGGAGTTCCAGGAAGGCGTGAAACTGCTGCGCACGGCACTCAAGGATATGCCCCACAGCGAGGTGGTGATCATGAACCTGTGCGGCCTGTTGCTCGGGCTGATGCGCAAGGAGGGCAAGAGTGAAGCCCTGATGCAGGAGGCCATGGAGTTGCTCGAGCGCGCCCGGCACATCAATCCTGGCAGCAAAAAGTACCAGGCCTATACCGCCGCCCTCAATCAGTTCTAGACGACGGTATTTATACCAAGCAAACGCTTGCTATAAATGCCTGATTTTGGTATGGTTCGGCCATGCCGTCTCCCGCTGCCCTTATGCAAACCCCTGTCGCGCCAAAGCGCTTGCGCGGCAGGCCACGCAAAACGGTGGACGAGCGTGACGATGGAAACCGCCGCCAAGCGGTGCTGACAGGTGCCGCAGGCTTGTTCCGGCGCAAAGGCTTTGCTGCGACCACCACCCGTGACATTGCCGCCGCCGCCGGCATGCAAAGCGGCTCACCGTTTTACCATTTCAAAAGCAAGTCGGCATTGCTCTACGCCGTGATGGAGGAGGGCATGCACGCCGCACTGGCACGCCAGCGCGTGGCGCTGGGCGCTGCCAGTGTGGAAGATCAGTCGCCAGCAGCCCAACTGCGCAAGCTGGTGCAAGTGCATTTCGAGGTGCTGCTGGGTCCGGGTAATGACTTTGTTCCGGTCATGCTCTACGAGTGGCGCTCCCTGCAGCCTGGCCAACGCAAGGCACTTGCAGCGCTGGTGGCGGAATACGAGTCGCTGTGGACACCGGTATTGCTTGCATTGCAAACGGCGGGCCAGTTGCAGGCACCCGTGGGTCTGTCACGCCTGCTGATTTTGGGTGCGCTGAATTGGTCGGTGCAGTGGTTTGACGCACGAAAAGGGGCATCGGTCAATGGCTTGACCGATGCCGCCATGGCTTTATTTCTGAAGGAAGCTTGATGGGATACGGTTCAGTGTTCGCACCAGCACTTTTCGCTGGCAAGGTGATTGTGGTTACTGGCGGGGGCTCCGGCATTGGCCGTTGCACCGCCCATGAACTGGCGTCGCTGGGCGCGCAGGTGGTTCTGGTGGGCCGCAAGGTGGAAAAACTGCAGGCCGTGCATGACGAAATCACCCAGGACGGCGGATTTTGCAGCTTTGATGTCTGTGACATTCGGCAGGAAGAATCGGTACGCAGCCTGGTTGGAACCATCGTCGCGCGCCACGGCCGTATCGATGGCCTGGTCAACAACGCCGGTGGCCAGTTCATGACGCCGCTGGAAGCCATCAGCGCCAAGGGCTGGGAGGCCGTCATCAACACCAATCTCACCGGCGGGTTCCTGATGGCACGCGAGTGCTTTGTGCAGTGCATGAACAAGCATGGCGGCTCCATCGTCAACATAGTGGCCGATATGTGGGGCTCCATGCCCGGCATGGGCCACAGTGGCGCAGCGCGTGCGGGCATGGTGAGCTTTACCGAAACTGCCGCCATCGAATGGGCCGCCAAGGGAGTGCGGGTCAACGCCGTAGCCCCGGGCTATATTGCCTCCAGCGGCATGGACAACTATCCTGCGGCCGTGGCACCGATGATCCGCGAGATGGCCAAAACCATTCCGGCCGGCCGCTTTGGGACTGAAGCCGAAACCGCAGCCGGCATTGTCTTCCTGCTCAGCCCAGCGTCTGCCTTCATCAGCGGCACCACGCTGCGCATTGACGGTGCCCGCCCGCAGGCGCGTATGGGCTGGCCGATGCGCACACCCGACGCCAAGATTCAGGAACGCTCAGCCGTCAAGCCCTTTAACGGGTTTCACCGTGCCACAACGCCCAAGATTTTTCAGAACAAACCATGACAGACACGACCATTGACCAGGAAGACATTACACAGGTAGAGGATGCGGCGCGCCGCTTCGTTCAGACCGAAGTTGCGCCCCATCTGAGCGCCTGGGAAGAAGCAGGTGAGTTTCCTCGCGCACTTTACGCGCGGGCCGCCGAACTGGGCTGGCAGGCGCTTGGCTACCCCGAGGAATTCGGCGGCACGCCCGCACCCTGGGCCTTGCGCAACGCCCTGACCACCACATTGGCGCGGGTGGGTGGCAGTGGCGGGTTGATGGCCAGCCTGTTTAGCCACAACATCGGTCTGCCGCCATTGGTGCGGCATGGCTCGCCAGAGCTGCAACGTACAGTCATTCCCGACGTGCTGGCGGGCAAAAAAATCGCTGCGTTGGCCATCTCCGAGCCCGGTGGCGGCACCGATGTGTCGGCCTTGCGCACCACGGCGCGCCTGGAAGGCGACGAATATGTGGTGGATGGCGAGAAGATATTCATCACCTCGGGCATGCGCGCCGACTGGTTCACGGTGGCGGTGCGCACCGACTTGAAGAACAAGGGTCCTATGGGCATCTCCATGCTGATGGTGCCCGGTGATGCGGCGGGCTTGTCGCGCAGCCGTCTGCAGAAGATGGGCTGGCTGTGTTCTGACACCGCTCAACTGCGCTTTGACGGCGTGCGGGTTCCCAGGCGTTACCTTGTGGGGCAGGAGGGGGAAGGCTTCAAGATGATTCTCACCAATTTCAACGGTGAGCGCCTCTCCATGGCTGCCATGGCATTGGGCTTCTCGGAATGCTGTTACGACGAAGCCCTCTCGTGGGCGCGCCAGCGCAAGACTTTTGGCACCGCCATCGTCGACCATCAGGTCATTCGCCACAAGTTCATGGACATGAAGATGCGCATCGAATCCACCCGCGCCTGGCTCCACGCCGTGTCGGCCCGCGCCGACTCGGGTAACAAGTCGGACAAGGGCTCTGAATGGGTAGCACAGGTATGCCTGCTGAAAAACCACGCCACACAGACCATGCAATTCTGCGCCGATCAGGGTGTGCAGATTTTGGGTGGCATGGGCTTCATGCGCGGCACTGCGTGCGAACGCATCTACCGCGAAGTAAAGGTCATGACCATCGGCGGCGGTACCGAAGAAATCATGAAAGAGTTGGCAAGCCGTCAGCTAGGACTGTGATACTGAACCATGCCCAAGAACACCACCACGCCAGTCATTGAGTTTGAACCCGAATTTGTCAACGGGCTCAAACACATCTTTGAAGATCTCATTACCTTTAACCAGGTGTTGGGGCTCAAAATTGCCTCCATCATGCCCGGCAAAGTCATAGCACACATCGCCATGAAACCCGAACTGGTGGGCCACTTCAGTTTTAACCGCATCCACGGTGGCGTCATCAGCGCGGGGTTGGACGCCATGGGCGGTGTGGCCGTGATGGCAGCTATCGGCGCGCGCCATATGGACGAACCGCCCCTGCAACGACTTCACAGATTTTCCAAACTTGGCACCATCGATTTGCGCATCGACTACCTGCGCCCGGGCATCGGCGAGCTTTTCGAATTGCGCTCTGAAGTCATGCGCCTGGGTTCACGTGTCGCCTCTACCCGCATGGAGTTTCTGGGAGCCGACGGCAAGCTGCTCTCCACCGGAGCAGGCGCTTACATCGTGTCGTAGTGCTTCAAAAAGAATAGCTGCTTACGCACATTCCATGCGCCTCAGGCACAGAAACACATGACACAAATGCAACAGACAAGTCCACCTGCAACGTCCATCAACGTGCGTCGTGCCGTGGTGGGCGATGCACCGGCCTATGCCCGCATCATGGGTGACCCGGCGGTGTTTCCGGGCCTGATGCAAATGCCCTTTGCCAGCGAAGAGTCGTGGCGCCAGCGCTTGACTGACGCTATTGCTCCGGGCAAGACGGACCTGCTACTGGTGGCAGAACTCCAGGGTGATGTGGTTGGGTCGGCAGGCCTGCACCCGGTCGGGCCCAACATTCGGCGTCGTCACGCGTGGATGCTGGGGATCTCCGTGTTGCCGCAGGCGCAGCGGCAAGGCGTCGGCACCGCGCTGATGCAGGCGATGTGTGATTACGCAGACAACTGGATTGGTGCCCTGCGTCTGGAGCTGGGCGTCTACACCGACAACGTGAGCGCCATGGCCCTGTACCGCAAATTCAATTTTGAAATCGAGGGCACTCAAAAGGGCTATGCGTTGCGGGATGGTCAGTATGTTGACAGTCACGTGATGGCGCGCTTTCATCCCAATCCGCCGCGGCCGCCGTCGCGTTGAGCCCGTTGTGGACGCATTGCGAGATCAGTGTGATGCCGGTCTGAAAGTGAGTATTTGAATGCCCAGTGCGTCCGACAAATCCAGCCACGGGCGATCGCCCGTGAGAACGGCGCACTGCTGCTGCCGAGCCAATGCGAGGCAGGCCCGATCACCAAGCGAAAGACCCTGGGCACGGGTGGGCTGGCGTAAACGCGCGGCTTCGGTGGCGAGTTCAGTTGTGAAGGGCATGACCGGTAGCGCCAGTTTCGACAAGGCAGCGCACGCGTCGTCAATGGGCATGCCCCAGTCGCTGAGCTTGCTCAGCACTTCCGCCTGGTTCACAGCGAGGATGCAAGCCTGCCCGGCCATGATGTGGGTGGCAACGACGTCAGCACCGGGCTCGCCGTTGAGATAGCCCAAAACCGCGGAACTGTCGAGCACCATCATGCGGCCTCATCCCGGGCATTCTCAGCCCGGCGATCAGCAATCAGCTCGTCGGCCAGTGAGACCCCGGCAGGCACAAACTTGCGCACCATTGCCTGCGCCTCACGCAGCTGAGTCGCACGTGTTGTCAGCAAGGCTTTGCCATCGCGCAACTCCCAAAGCACCGTGTCACCCTCCTTGAGGTCCATGGCCTGGCGAATCTCGGCTGGTATGACAACCCTTCCACCTTCTGACATTTTCATTGAAATCATAATAAATTACCAATCTTGCATATGAATGTCATTCTAAGTGAAATTCCCGGTCCGGCGGTGTTGAACGGGGCGAGCGGGCAAAGGGGCGTGGGGTCGGATCCCGATTCAGGACAACACCCGCAACGGCGCGACACAACCGCCAACGAAATCGGGCTCTGACCACGGGCACCGCTGCCGCTGGAGAAAGTGGCTGCATCGCGGCGCTGCTATCGCTATGGTTTCCGTAGCTGGCTACGCATATCTGGTGGGCGCTAAAGGCCAATTTGGCGTTAAGACTTTTTCACTGCCCCACTCTCCCCCCAACCCCTCCCGCCCCGCCGGGCGGAAGGGGAGCCAAACAGCCGATCTGGTTTGCTCAATAAGTGAGGGCCTTACCGGCGCAGCGTCTGCGAGGCGGGTGGCGAACTGGGCGAGCGGGCAAGGGGACGAGTGGGCATAGGGGCGTGGGGTCAGATCCCGATTCAGGACAACACCCGCAACGGCGCGACACTACCGCCAACGAAATCGGGCTCTGACCCCAGGCACCGTTGTTGCCGGAGAAAGATCAAGTCCATCAAAGCAGCCCGATTATTGTCATTGCTGGTCACAGAGTGTTTTGGTCTTAATCCCTTTTGATTCAGGGCATTCAGTATTTC
>JAIFLV010000177.1 GCA_020048895.1 Rhodoferax sp.
TTTTCTTCGACCCCAATGTGATCATCACGCGCGAAGAGCACGGCTTTGTTGCCGACCTCAAAGGCCTGCAAGGTGAAAGCGTGGCCTTGCCGCGAGGCACCATGGTGGAGGAGCGTGTGCGCCGCGATTTCCCCAATTTGCAGGTGGTGCTTGCGGGCAGTGAGCCAGAAGCCATGAACCTGGTTTCCGATCGCCAAGCCGACCTGACGATTCGTTCGCTGATTGTGGCTGCCAACGCGATCAAAAAGGAGGGTCTGTTCAATCTGAAAATTTCCGGCCAAATCCCCGAGTACACCAATCAATTGCGGGTGGGCGTTTTGAAAGATGAGCCGGTGTTGCGGGCTATTTTGGACAAGGGCGTCAAGACTATCACGGCCCAGGAGCGAGAAGCGATTTCAAACAAACACGCGGCTGTCAACATTCAGCAAGGCATTGATTGGACCCGCGTCTACGTGTTGCTGGCCTTGCTGGTTACGGCCATCCTGATTGCACTTTATATTTTGCGCAACAACCGCCAACTTCAGGCGGCCTTGCGTGCAAGCCATGAGGCCAGAGATGCCTTGCGGGTGTCTGAAGAGCGACACCGTTTGCTGGCAGATAACGCGACGGATGTCATTTGGACCATGGATCTCCGCGGGCGCAACACCTACGTCAGCCCGTCCGTGGAGCGTCTACGAGGCTACAGCGTGGCCGAGGCGATGCATCAAACGCTGCATGAAGCGCTGTCTCCGGCCAGCGCCAAAATAGCCCAGGCCGGCCTGGACCGTGCACTGGAGGCGATTCAAGCCAAGCAACGGGTTCCGGATTTTCGGGCTGAACTTGAGCAACCCTGCAAGCACGGTGGCACGGTTTGGACAGAAGTGAGCTTCTCCGGCATTCAGAACAGCGCTGGCGAGTTTGTCAATTTTCTGGGCGTGACGCGGGACATTTCCGAGCGCAAACGCGCCGAACTGGACTTGCACATTGCAGCCATTGCTTTTGAGTCGCAAGACGGCATGATCGTGACCGACGCTCAAAGAACCATTCTGCGGGTGAATCATGCATTTACCGCAATCTCTGGCTATGCGGCAGTTGAAGTGATTGGAAAAACACCACGCATCCTGCAGTCGGGTCGACATGATGCGGACTTTTATTCAGCCATGTGGTCAACGATTCAAGCGGCGGGTGTATGGCATGGCGAAGTTTGGAACCGACGCAAAAACGGTGAAATCTACCCAGAGCAAATCACCATCACCGCAGTCAAGGCAGGCACGGGACAGGTCACCCATTACGTCGCCGTGCTGCGTGATATCACCCAACGCAAGCAGCTAGAGAAAGAAGTGGCGCAACTGGCCTTTTTCGATACATTGACCCAGCTGCCCAACCGTCGGCTATTCAACGACCGCCTGGGTCAGTCCCTGGCACGCGCTCAACGCGCTCAGGCATCGCTGGCCTTGATGTTCATTGATCTGGACAAGTTCAAACGGATCAACGATACCTACGGGCATGAAGCGGGTGACTGCTTGCTGCAAACGCTGGCAAAGCGCATTGAGAGTTGTCTGCGTGCGTCGGACACGGCCGCACGCGTGGGCGGCGACGAGTTTCTGGTGCTCATATCAGACCTGCAAAACAGTCAAGATGCACTTGCCGTGGCCGAAAAAATTCGATTAGCGCTTGAGCAGCCCGTAGTCACAGCCGATGGGTTAACGCTCTGGGCCTCTGCGAGCATTGGTATTGCGCTTTACCCGGATCATGCCCAAACTGAACAAAACCTGCTGCGTTTGGGCGATCGTGCCATGTACCAAGCGAAAAAAATCGGCGGCAACTTCGTGCAAATGTACGTCCTTCAGAGCGAGCCAGGAGGCACGTCCGGCCTTGTCGACAGTGCCGAACTCTAGGCTCTAGGCAGAGTTGGTTCAGCCAGGGACCTTCAAGGTCTGGGCGGCGCCATATGGGACATGTAATCCGACACGGCATCAATCTCGGCCGGGTTATAGGGTTTGACCACCTTGACCATCTCGGCATTGGAGTTGCCCCGGCTTCCGTCGCGGATTGCGATGACCTCGCGCAGCAGGTACCGGTAATGCTGCGCCGCGACCATCGGATTGAATTTGGCCGCATCGCCTTCGCCACTGGCGCCATGACATGAAGCACAGTCCCGCTCGTACAACAGCTTGCCCAGAGTAAGGTCTTTGCCTGGGCCCTTGCCAATGCTTCCTTCAAACGGCAGTGCTTGCAGGTAGGCAGCAATGTCAGTCAGGTGGGTCATGGTGAATGCCGTGTCCACCACAACAGGTTGCATCGACGGGTTATTTCGGCGATCAGCGCGGATGTCAAGCACCTGCTTGATGATGACGCTGGAATGTTGGCCAGTCAGCCGTGGAATGCTGCCATCGCTGCGACCCGAAGCGTTCTTCCGGTGACACCCCTCACAGCTGGAAAATGCCTTTTTGCCGCGGACCACGTCGCCCGGTTTTGCCAGCAGCGCCCGCAAATCGATATCGGCATCAACCGTGGCAGGGGTCTGCGAGTTCGCAACTGGATGAATCAGGGCGGCCAGTGTGAGTCCGATCAGAAAAGTATGCAGGGTTTTCAATCGCATGCTCAAAGATGGTGTTGCTTGGGCGACATTTTCGGAAAATATACCCGAATCCGCACGCCAGTCTGCAGCTACGACGGACGCACTGCCTCAACACCGCCTGGAACCTGTTCAAAGCAAGTACACGGGGATGGTCTCGCCATCACTGGCGTCACCCGAATTACTTGCCGCCGCCCAGCTTCAAAAAGTCCCCATCCTTGCCCAGCGAAAGCATGCCGCTTTGGGCGTATATGCCCAGCTTGGCGCGGGTGTCGGTGATGTCGAGGTTGCGCATGGTCAGCTGGCCGATGCGGTCGAGCGGGCTGAATGGCGCGTCTTCCACTTTCTCCATACTCAGGCGTTCTGGCGCATAGGTCAGGTTGGGGCTCTCGGTGTTGAGCAGCGAGTAGTCATTGCCGCGGCGTAATTCGAGTGTGACTGTGCCAGTGATGGCGCTGGCGACCCAGCGCTGCGCGGTCTCCCGCAGCATGATGGCCTGGCTGTCGAACCAGCGACCCTGGTAGAGCAGGCGGCCGAGTTTGCGGCCGTTGTCGCGGTACTGCTCGATGGTGTCTTCGTTGTGGATGCCAGTGACCAGACGCTCGTAGGCAATGAACAGCAGCGCGAGGCCGGGGGCTTCGTAAATGCCGCGGCTCTTGGCTTCGATGATGCGGTTCTCGATCTGGTCGCTCATGCCCAGGCCGTGGTGCCCGCCGATGCGGTTGGCTTCCAGAATCAGGCTCACCAGGTCGGGGTATTCGACGCCGTTCAGGGCGACCGGGCGGCCTTCCTCGAAGCGTACCGACACTTCCTCGGCTTTGACAACGCAATCGTCTTTCCAGAACGGCACACCCATGATCGGGTTGACGATTTTGATGCCGGAATTCAGGTTCTCCAGATCCTTGGCCTCGTGGGTTGCGCCCAGCATGTTGGAGTCGGTGGAGTAGGCCTTCTCGGCGCTCATCTTGTAGCCAAAACCATGCGCAGTCATGAAGGCGCTCATTTCCGCACGGCCACCGAGTTCGTCGATGAATGCCTGGTCCAGCCAGGGCTTGTAGATTTTCAGCGCCGGGTTGGTCAGGAGGCCATAGCGGTAGAAGCGCTCGATGTCGTTGCCCTTGAACGTGCTTCCGTCGCCCCAGATGTTCACGTCGTCCTGCTTCATGGCCGATACCAGCATGGTGCCGGTGACTGCGCGGCCCAGCGGTGTGGTGTTGAAGTAGGTATTGCCGGCGGTGGTGATGTGGAATGCGCCACTTTGCAATGCAGCAATGCCTTCCGCCGCCAATTGCGGGCGGCAATCCACCAGACGTGCCTTTTTAGCACCGTACTCCATGGCCTTGCGCGGAATTTCGTCGTAATCCGACTCGTCGGGCTGGCCCAGATTGGCGGTGTAGGCGTAGGGCAGGGCGCCCTTGAGCTTCATCCAATGTAGCGCGGCGCTGGTATCAAGGCCGCCAGAGAAAGCGATGCCGACCTTCTGACCGGCGGGGATGTTTTGGAGGATAGTGTTGGACATAAAAAGTGCCTATGACGCCCGCTGGATAAGCGTGAGCAGCTATGAAAGAAGTAGCGTTTCCCGAGTCGGCTCAGCCGAAATGGCAGATGTAGTGGTAGGACTCGGTCACACGGATGTCAAACTTGGCGTTGCCAGGAACGCTGAATTTTTCACCTGCCACCGACTTCACCCAGGTATCAGTCCCTGCAAGTTTGTATTCGCAGCCACCTGCCACGCATTCCATGATTTCCGGTGTGCCGGTGTTGAAGGTGAGGGTGGCGGGCAGGATGACACCCACCGATTTGCGGGTGCCGTCGGGAAACGTGAGCTGGTGGCTGACGCATTTGCCGTCAAAGAAAACGCTGGCTTCGGTTTTGACGGATACGCCGTCGAGTTGGGTTGTTGGCATGGAAGGGTGGTGAGAGTTGGTGGAATGAGTGTCGTCACTGTTGACAGCGGAGCGAAGCGCTGATTTTAAGGGGCTTCGAGGTTGAGGACTGGGCACTTCGGGATCGGGCGAATCGGGTACTCTGCTGCGTTCGTGTCCCCCGCCCGCTGCGCGGACTCCTCCTTGACCTCACTTCGCAGAGCACCCAATCCGCCCGACCCAACGTTGCATGGTCTATGGGGTCGTAAATTCAGACAAAGTCGTTCGTAGCGGCTGGGCTGGGGTAAGCGTCACGGTGAGGTTAAGGGGGAGGCCGAAGGCCGGAGGACACGAACGGTGACGCTTACCCCAGCCCAGCCGCGGGCTCAGGAACGAACTCGCGCAATAAAGTCTTCCGAATCAAACCCCACAGTGACGCGTCCATCCTCCCAAACTACCAGCGGTCGTTTGATAACGCTGGAGTTCGCCTGTATCACTGCAGTGGCCGATGCTGCATCGACCACACTGGCCTGAACGGCCGCTTCGAGCTTGCGCCAGGTGGGTCCTTTGCGGTTGATCAACTTGTCCAGCCCCACCGCTTTGACCCAGCCTGGCAGTAACTCAGTGGGAACACCCTGTTTCTTGAAGTCGTGAAAGACAAAGTCCACGCCCTGCTCGGTGAGCCAGGTTCGGGCCTTCCTGACCGAGTCGCAATTGGGGATGCCGTAAAGGGTAATCATGGTTCGCATTGTAGGTATTGCGCTGTCCCTACAATCCTCCTTCCAATTCATGGGAGACACCCAATGGCCCACACCGGAGCTGCCGCCACGGCGACCACCGATTACCTCGAAACACGTCGCCATACCCTGCGCAAGATGCGCATGCTCATGGTGGATGGCAACCTTACCACCAACCTGCGCAGTACCGAGGCAGGCGTCAGCGCCCGAGTGCACAGCAGCGGCTACTGGGGCTTTGCGGCCATGCCTGGAGCGGGTACGGCAGAGCAGGTTGCGCAGGTGCAGCAGCACGCCAAGAGCAATGTGCAGGCCATGGGGCGGTTTGGCGCAAAGTCGGCATTGGCCCTTTCGGGTGGTAGCTATGTGGGCGAGCATGTGGTCCGTGGAAAACCCGAGCTGACACCTGCCGAATGCAACGACCGTCTGCAGGCGCTGCATGCCTACTGCAAGCAGCACTACCCTGGCCTCAAAAGCACGCGTTTTCTGCTCGCCGATGAACATCACAGCAAGTGGCTCACCACCAGTCGGGGTGGAGAGTCGCTCTCCAGTATCCAGCGGGCATTGTGTTACGTCACCTTCATGGCAGAAGCAGACGATGGCAGCCCGGTGGAGCTGAACCACCCGCTGTCGTGGAAGGGCAGCGCCTCTGATTTTGACTGGTCACCGCAGGCGCTGGCGGAACAACTCGATGATCTGCATACCCACATCCAGGCCAAGCGTCACGCTGTGCCGGCACGCGGCGGCATGCAGACAGTGGTGCTGGCGCCAGCGCTGGCGGGCATGCTGGCGCACGAAGCCATGGGGCACCCCTGTGAAGGCGACATTGTGCTGGGCGGTGCGGTGACAGCGCGTCTGGTGGGGCAGAGCGTGGCCAGCGAACTGGTCACTATGGTGGATGTCGCCCATACCTGGAGCGACCAGGAAGTCATGATGCCGGTCTATGTGGATGACGAGGGTACGCCAGCGCAGGACGCAATGCTCATTGACAAGGGCCGCCTCGCTGGCTTTATGCACAGCCGCGAGACAGCCGAACGTTTGGGACAAGCCCCAACCGGCAGTGCGCGGGCCTATGCGCCGGGTGATGAGCCGCTGGTACGCATGCGAAACACCGTCATCGTGCCAGGAAGCTCCAGCCTTACAGACATGGTGGCGGGTGTGGAGGAGGGTTACCTGCTGATGAAAACCGGCAACGGCCAGGCTGATAGCACCACGGAGTTCATGTTTGGCATCTCGCTGGCTTATGAGATAAAGAATGGCAAGCTCGGTGCCGCCATTCGCGACACCACCGTGTCGGGCTCGGCCATCAAGGTGCTGCAGAGCGTGGATGCGGTGTCAAGCGACATGCACTGGGAGGCCGCAGGCTATTGTGGCAAGAAGCAGCCCATGGTGGTGTCCATGGGTGGGCCGGCGCTGCGGGCGCGGGCGCATCTCGGTGGGCAGTAAGCCAGGGCAAAAGGGAGAAAACATGAATCTGCAACATCTGGCCGAACAGGCATTGCTGGCACTTCGACGAGAGGGGGCTGATGCGTCCCAGGTCAATGTCACCCGCACCGCGCTGACCGAGGTCAACATCAACTTGAACGAACCCAGTTTGCTGCGCAGTACGCAAAGCCACAAGCTCACGTTGCTGGGCCTATGGGACGGCCGCAAGGCCAGCACCGAGTTGTCTGATCTGTCCGCCGAGGCGTTGGCAGCTGCCGCCGCTACGCTGCGCACTGACGCCGCCGCCGCGCCGCAAGATGCTGCCAACGCGGTGTCATCCGGGCAGCGTGCCGTCATTTCTCATGGACCTCTGGAAAGCGATCTTGCTGCGCTCACCGATGCAGCTGCCGAACTGCTGGACTTCCGTGCTGCCAACACGCCCAGCATGACGATGGAGGAGGGCGCTGCCACCCACACCTGTGTTGATGCGCACGTCGTGACCAGCGGAGGAAGCGATCTGGCGTGCAACCTGGGCTGGTATGGCTTGAGTGTATTTGGCACCGCGCGCGGCACAGCGGCGGATGGCACCGTGCGTTCGAGCTCGTTCAACTATGCTGGCGGCGAGACCGAAGACCTGCGCGGCGCGCCGGCGAGCAGCCGCTTTGGCATGGGCGACATGATGCGCGAGCTCACACGATCCATTGACACCCGCGGCGTGGCCGACTGCTTTGGCGGCAAGTTCACCGGGGATGTGGTGCTCACCCCCATGGCGGTGGCGACCCTGTTGGGCTGGTTGCACGCGCAGGTGAGCGACATGGCGCTGATTTCGGGCAGTTCGGTGTATCGCGACAAAGTGGGCGAGGTGATCGCTTCGCCCCTGTTGACGCTGGGCAGTTGGTTCGACGGCCCCGGCGTGGCGGCGATCTCGGCCGACGGCTTTGTTGCGCCACCGCTGCAACTGCTCAACGCCGGGCGCCTTACCACTTTGACACCCAGTCTGTATGGCAGCCGCAAGACAGGCTTGAAACATGTGCCTACTGCCGCGAGTGGCTGGCATCTGGCGGCGGGAGAAACGCCACTGGCCGGGCTCTTGCAAGACGTGCAGCGCGGTGCTGTCGTGGGACGCTTGTCCATGGGCAACCCGGCATCCAACGGCGACTTCTCCGGCGTCATCAAGAACAGCTTTGCGATCCAGGGCGGTGAAGTCGGTTCGGCGCTGTCCGAGACGATGATCAACGGCAACGTGGCGCAGATGCTGCGTGATGTGGTGGCGGTGAGCACCGAGCGCATCGACACTGGTGGCTGGTGCATGCCGTGGGTTCGGGTGTCGGGACTGCATTTTTCTTGAGTGCAAAATAGGGCTGTAGCGCCTGTGGATAGTGCGGGAGGCGCTATCAAAATGATTGTGTTTGGTCTGTTGGTTTTCGCCCGCGCAGGACGTGGGGTGAGTGCCACTGCTCGTGTCCCCCGGCCTTCGGCCTCCTCCTTGACCTCGCTTTGGCACTTACCCCACGCCCTGCGCTCGGGATTTGGGTTCAAGACAAGGGCGCGCCAACCCCTCCTTTGGATCAGGTGGTGTGGGTGCTCTGCGAAGTGAGGTCAAGGAGGAGGGCCCTCACGGCCCGGGGGACACGAACGCAGCAGAGTACCCACAGCGCCTGATCTTGAAGCGATGCGGGCGCGACAGAGTCGACGTGTCGTAAGCGACAATGCAACTCGTTATGGAACCACACAATCTGAACACCCTCGAAGACTGGCTCTCCTACTGCGAGCGCCTGCACCCAAAGACCATTGACCTGGGCCTGGACCGCGTCCGCGAGGTGGCAAATCGCATGGGCATTCGCTTCACGTGCCCGGTCATCACAGTGGCGGGAACCAATGGTAAGGGGTCGACCTGCGCGATGCTGGAGTCGATATTGGCGCAGGCGGGCTACCGCACCGGGGTTTACACCTCACCGCATCTGGTGCATTTCGAGGAGCGACTGCGCATTGGTGGCGCCTCGGTGAGTGCTACAGATTTGGTAGCTGCTTTCGCTCGTGTGGAAAGCGCCAGAGGCCAAAATGGCTCTGAAGTTTCGTTGACCTATTTTGAGTTTTCCACACTGGCCAT
>JAIFLV010000055.1 GCA_020048895.1 Rhodoferax sp.
ATCGGCTACCCGGTCATGATCAAGGCCAGCGCAGGCGGTGGCGGCAAGGGCCTTCGGGTTGCATTCAATGACAAGGAAGCATTCGAGGGCTTTACCAGTTGCAAGAACGAGGCACGCAACAGCTTTGGTGACGACCGCGTATTCATCGAGAAGTTTGTCGAAGAGCCGCGCCATATCGAGATTCAGTTGATCGGTGACAGCCACGGCAACGTGCTGTACCTCAATGAGCGTGAGTGCTCCATCCAGCGCCGTCACCAGAAGGTGATCGAGGAGGCCCCGTCTCCCTTCATTAGCGACGCCACGCGCAAGGCGATGGGTGAGCAGGCTGTGGCACTGGCCAAGGCAGTGAAGTACCAAAGCGCCGGCACGGTGGAGTTTGTGGTGGGCAAGGACCAGAGTTTCTACTTTCTGGAGATGAATACCCGCCTGCAGGTGGAGCACCCGGTGACCGAATGCATCACCGGGCTGGACCTGGTGGAACTGATGATTCGGGTTGCGGCTGGCGAAAAGCTGCCGCTGACCCAGGCCGATGTCAAGCGCGACGGATGGGCGATTGAATGCCGCATCAATGCCGAAGACCCGTTCCGCAATTTCCTGCCCTCTACCGGGCGTTTGGTGCGCTTTCAGCCGCCAAAGGAAACCATGTTTGCTTCGGACGTTTCGAAGTGGCAGGGCGTGCGGGTGGATACCGGGGTGCAGGATGGCGGCGAGATTCCGATGTACTACGACTCGATGATTGCCAAACTGATCGTCCACGGCAAAGACCGTCTGGATGCTATCGCCAAGATGCGCGAAGCACTCAATGGCTTTGTGATTCGCGGGGTTTCGAGCAACATCCCGTTCCAGGCCGCGCTGCTGGCGCATCCGAAGTTTGTGTCGGGCGATTTCAATACCGGCTTCATCGCGGAGAACTATGCCAAGGGTTTCAGGGCCGAGGATGTGCCGCATGCCGATGCGAATTTCCTGGTGGCGCTGGCAGCCTTCATCAACCGTCGCTACCTTAACCGGGCGTCCGCTATCAGCGGGCAGATGGAAGGGCACGAATTGCGCATCAGCAACGGCTTTGTGGTGGTGGAGTTGGGGCAGCGGGGACCGGGTTCTGCACATCCGGTCCAGGTCAGCGATTACGAGGACAAAACAGGCTCCAGCATCATCACAGTCGGCGCAAGCAGCTACAAAATATGTAGCAACGCCAAGATCGGCCAGATTCGTGTGGTAGGCACCTGCAATGGCGAGTTGTTCACCGCGCAAGTTGAGCGCGGCGTGGGCAAGAACCCGCTAGCGATACGCGTTATCCACAACGGCACCCAACTGGACGTTTTGGTATTGCTGCCGCGCGCCGCTGAGATGTATGCGCTTATGCCCTACAAAGCGCCGCCCGACATGAGCCGGTTCTTGCTGTCGCCCATGCCCGGTCTGCTGGTCGATGTGGCGGTGGTGCCGGGCCAGAAGGTGCAAGCGGGTGAGCGCGTCGCCGTGATCGAAGCCATGAAGATGGAAAACGTGCTGTTTGCCGCTGCTGACGGGGTGGTTGGCAAAGTGCTGGCCACTAAAGGCGAAAGCCTGACCGTGGATCAACCGATTGTCGAATTCGCTTGAACAAGCGAATAGAAATGGGGTCAGATCCCAATTCAGGACAGTGATTTGACCGGAGAAGTTAAACCGCGTACGAAATCGGGCTCTGACCCCATTTCGTCGCAGTCGGAGAAAACAATGACAAGACCATTTAAAGTTTTAGGTATCCAGCAAGTTGCCATCGGTGGGCCAGACAAGAAACGCCTGCAAAAGCTTTGGGTCGACATGCTCGGCCTGGAAGTCACCGGAACTTTCCAGAGCGAGAAAGAGAATGTCGATGAAGATATTTGCGCCATGGGCAGTGGTCCGTTCAAGGTGGAGGTTGATCTGATGCAGCCGATGGACCCCGACAAGAAGCCCGCCGTCCATGCCACGCCCCTGAACCATGTGGGATTGTGGATTGACGATTTGCCTAGAGCAGTTGAGTGGCTCACGGGGCACGGTGTCCGCTTCGCCCCGGGGGGGATCCGCAAGGGTGCCGCAGGATTCGACATCTGTTTTCTTCATCCAAAAGCCAGTGACGAGTTTCCCATAGCAGGCGAGGGGGTGCTGATCGAGTTGGTGCAGGCACCATCGGAGGTCATTTCGGCGTTTTCGCGGTTGGCGCAGGGCTAAACTTTTTGATGTGGATCATGAAACGCTGATCCGTGTTCCAAAGTGGTGCCAAAGATGGGTCCAAGCCCTTAAACTTCCTTCGGCCTGCAACGCATTGGTGCGTTTTCGCGTGGGCCAAGGAGACAGATTTGCAACCTACCAATATCACTCATCCGGCTTATTTTCATAAAGTCGTTGATTGTCAGTGGGCCTGTCCAGCCCATACACCCGTACCCGAGTACATACGCCTGATTGGTCAGGGTCGCTATAGCGACGCCTACATGATCAACTGGGTTTCCAACGTGTTTCCGGGAGTCTTGGGGCGAACCTGCGACAGGCCATGCGAGCCGGCCTGCCGTCGCGGCCGGGTCGAGGAAAACAATGGTGAAAAGCCGGAGGCCGTTGCGATCTGCCGCCTCAAGCGCGTGGCCGCCGACCACAAGGAATCGGTTTTGGATCGCATGCCAGTGATTGCTCCTCCCAATGGCAAGCGTATTGCCTGCGTAGGCGCGGGTCCGGCATCACTCACCGTGGCACGCGATCTGGCGCCCCTTGGTTATGCCATGACCGTTTTTGACGGCGAGGCCAAGTCCGGCGGTTTTATGCGGTCCCAGATTCCCCGCTTCCGTTTGCCCGAGTCGGTGATCGATGAGGAGACTGGCTATATCCTGAACATGGGCGTGGACTTCAAGAGCGGCCAGCGCATTGATTCGCTCAAGGATCTGATGGCACAAGGCTATGACGCCATCTTCGTTGGCAGTGGTGCGCCGCGTGGACGTGAACTCGATGTCCCCGGACGCAAGGAAGCTGCGGCGCATATCCATATTGGCATTGACTGGCTGGCATCGGTGTCGTTTGGCCATATCACCAGCGTGGCGCCTCGGGTCATTGTGCTGGGTGGTGGCAACACCGCCATGGACTGCTGCCGCTCGGCCCGCCGTCTGGGTGGTCGCGATGTCAAGGTGATTGTGCGCAGCGGTTACGAGGAGATGAAGGCGTCGCCCTGGGAACGCGAGGACGCGATTCACGAAAGCATTCCCATCATCAACTACCACGTGCCCAAGAGCGTGCAACACGACAACGGCAAATTGCTGGGCATGACGTTCGAGATCGTCCGTGCCGAGTACGATGCAAAGGGCCGCCGTAGCCTGATTCCCACGGGCGAGCCCGACGTATTCTTTGAGTGCGACGAGATTCTGGTGGCAGTCGGTCAGGAAAACGCCTTCCCATGGATTGAGAAAGATTGCGGTATTGAGTTTGACCGCTGGGGTCTGCCGGTGCTCACCGAGAACACGTTTCAGTCCACCATTCCACAGGTTTTCTTCGGCGGCGATGCTGCCTACGGTCCCAAGAACATCATCACGGCGGTCGCGCAAGGGCACGAGGCGGCCGTGTCTATTGACCGTTTCATCAGTGGACTACCGGTTGAGGTACGCCCTGAGCCCCTGACCAAGCTGATGTCGCAGAAAATGGGCATCCACGAATGGAGCTATCGCAATGATGTGTCCAATGACACCCGCTTCAAAGTGCCATGGGCTGCGGCTGAGACTGCGCTGGCGAGCATTCGTGTCGAGGTGGAACTCGGCTTTGATGCGGCGACAGCCTTTAAGGAAGCCAGTCGTTGCCTTAATTGCGACGTTCAGACAGTCTTTAACCGCGATACCTGTATCGAGTGCGATGCATGCGTCGATATCTGCCCGATGGATTGCATTACCTTTACGCTCAATGGCGAAGAAGCAGATCTGCGCGGGCGGTTGAAGGCGCCTGCTACCAACGAGACCCAGGACCTGTATGTGTCGGGTGAACTCAAGACCGGCCGCATCATGGTCAAGGACGAGGACGTTTGCCTGCATTGTGGTTTGTGCGCCGAGCGCTGCCCCACAGGCGCATGGGATATGCAGAAATTCCTGCTCAACACGGCACAGGCGGGCAAGTCGGCAAACGCCAGGAGTCACGTATGAAACGCTTAGAAGCCATCAACGATTTTGTTATCAAGTTCGCCAATGTGAACGGCTCCGGCTCGGCTTCGGCCAACGAGCTCTTTGCCAAAGCTGTCATGCGCATGGGCGTGCCGGTAAGTCCACGCAACATCTTCCCCAGCAACATTCAGGGTATGCCAACCTGGTATGAAGCCCGTGTGTGCGAAAAGGGCTACCACGGTCGCCGTGGCGGTGTCGACATGATGGTGGCCATGAACCCCCAAACCTGGGACACCGATATTGCTGAAATCGAGCCTGGTGGCTACCTGTTCTACGACAGCACCCGTCCGCTGCCACCCAACAAGTTCCGTGACGACGTCCACACCCTTGCTGTGCCTCTGACGGAAATCACGAATGGTGCATATACCGATCCCCGTCAGCGCACGCTGTTCAAGAACATCATTTACGTGGGTGCGCTGTCGCTTCTGCTCGACGTGGATGCCGACGTGTTCGAGAAACTGTTTGAAGAGCAATACAAGGGCAAGGAGCGCTTGCTCGATTCCAATATCCGGGCGTTGCACTTGGGGCGTGATTACGTGAAGGAACACATCCCGTATCCCCTGGGTTTGCGGGTGCGTCGATCCGACAAGGTGGGCGATCAGATTTTTACCGATGGCAACAGTGCTGCGGCTTTGGGATGTGTCTACGGTGGAGCTACGGTGGCCGCTTGGTACCCCATTACACCGTCTTCTTCGATTCCCGAGGCGTTCCAGAAATACTGTGACAAATACCGGGTTGACCCGCTGACGGGTCAGCACAATTACGCCATTGTCCAAGCAGAGGATGAACTGGCCTCCATCGGTATGGTGGTGGGTGCTGGGTGGAATGGTGCACGCTCCTTTACGGCGACCTCCGGCCCGGGTGTTTCGCTCATGACCGAATTCATTGGTCTGGCTTACTTTGCCGAAATTCCGGTGACCATCATCAACGTGCAGCGTGGCGGGCCGTCCACCGGTATGCCCACACGCACACAGCAGGCCGATTTGGTGTCGTGTGCTTACGCATCCCATGGCGATACCAAGCATGTGTTGCTGTTGCCACAAGACCCGCATGAGTGCTTTACCCATTCGGCCGCAGCGTTGGACCTGGCCGACCGCTTGCAGACCCCCATCTTCGTGATGACCGATCTGGATATCGGCATGAACCAGCGACTGTGCAAGCCATTCGTTTGGGACGACACCAAGGCCTACGACATTGGAAAGGTGATGACTGCAGCTGAACTGGAAGCGGGCAAGGACTTTGGCCGCTATAAAGATGTCGATGGTGATGGCATCCCGTGGCGCACACTGCCCGGAACACACCCGTCCAAAGGTGCATTCTTTACCCGTGGCACGACGCGCAATCCCTATGCAATGTATTCGGAGCGCGGTCCGGACTATATCTACAACATGGAACGCCTGATCCGCAAGTTCAAGACGGCGGCGGATCTGGTGCCCCAGCCGATTCTGCGCAATGCAGCGGAGAAAACACCCTTCGGCGTCATTTACTTTGGCTCGACCAGCCCCGCCATGCGCGAGGCGCTCGACGTACTGGAGGCCGACGGTGTGCATGTGGATGCCATGCGTCTGCAGGCATTTCCGTTCCCTGCGTCGGTGGACAAGTTCATTGCCGAACATGAGAAAGTGTTTGTGGTCGAACAGAACCGCGATGCCCAGATGCGTTCCATGATCATCAACGAGCTGGAGATCGACCCCGCGCGTTTGGTGGCTGTACTGCACTATGACGGCACACCGATCACGGCACGTTTTATCGGCGCTGCCATTCGCAAGAGTATTCAAACTGTTGTCAAGACTGCCGGCAGCAAGGAGCATGCATGACCTACATTGCCAAACCCCACCTGCACCATCCCACGCTGACCAAGAACAAGGTTGGCTATACCCGCCGCGACTACGAAGGCCGCATCTCCACACTGTGCGCAGGGTGTGGGCATGACTCGATCTCTGCAGCCGTCATTCAGGCGTGTTGGGAACTCGACATCGAGCCCCATCGCGTGGCCAAACTCTCAGGGATTGGCTGCAGTTCCAAGACTCCCGACTACTTTCTGGGCGCTTCGCACGGCTTCAATACGGTGCATGGCCGCATGCCATCGGTGTTGACCGGGGCCAACCTCGCCAATCGTGACCTGATGTACCTCGGTGTATCCGGGGATGGCGATTCCGCATCCATCGGCCTGGGGCAGTTTGCCAATGCCATGCGTCGGGGTGTGCGCATGGCCTACATCGTTGAAAACAATGGCGTCTATGGTTTGACCAAAGGCCAGTTTTCTGCAACGGCTGACCGTGGCTCCAAGAGCAAAAAAGGCGTTGTCAACAGTGACAGTCCGGTCGACCTCGTGGCGTTGGCGCTGCAATTGGGTGCTACCTATGTGGCACGCAGTTTCTCGGGTGACAAGGCACAATTGGTGCCTCTGATCAAGGGAGCCATGGCGCATGGTGGAGCCGCGTTCATTGATGTCATCAGCCCTTGCGTTACCTTCAACAACCATGCTGGCAGCACCAAGAGCTACGACTACGTGCGCCAGCACAATGATGCGGTGAGCCGGATTGATTTCATCTCGCCGCGCAGCGAGATCACCACCGACTATGCACCTGGCGAGCTGGTCGAAGTGCAACAGCACGATGGCACCTTGCTGCGCTTGCGCAAACTGCATCCTGCATACGATCCGACCGACCGCTATGGTGCCATGGCCTACATGCAAGAGCACCAGTCGCGTGGCGAGGTGGTAACCGGTTTGCTATATGTCGATCCACTGGCTACCGACTTGCATATGGCCCTGAATACCACGGTCAAGCCGCTCAATACATTAACCGCTGAGCAACTGTGCCCGGGCACCCGCGCTCTGGAAAAAATTAACGCGTCCTTGCGTTGAATTCATTAGTCAATTGAAAGAGATGGCGACCATGTCAGAACGCACCGTATTCCAGTCGATGTCCCAACGGCACGTGGTGAGCCTGGGGCCTCAGGCGAGCGTCTGGGACGCGGCCTGCACGATGACCAAGGCCAACTGCGGCAGCGTACTCATTGTGGAGCAGCCAAGTACTTTACTTGGCATCGTGACAGAACGCGATTTGATGACCAGAGTCCTGGCCAAGGCACTAAGCCCGGAGAAAACATCGGTCTCGGACATCATGACCCGCAATCCGCATTGCGTAGCACCCGAAACGCTCGTTTCCGACGCTGTGCTGATCATGATTGAGCGGGGCTTTAGGCACCTGCCGATTGTCGGCCCCAATGCCAAGATTCTGGGTGTGTTCTCGGTACGCGATGCCATGCCGCGGGAGATCGGCAACGCCGTAAGCCTCGCCGAATTTCACGAGCAGGTCAACGACGCTCTAGGTTAATGCTTCTGCCCCAGGGCAGTGGGCGGGGCCGCCGGGGCATTGCGTTTGGCGCGTGCACGTGCCAGGGCGGCTTCAATCACCGCGCGCTTCTTGTCCAGCACTGCCGGGTCAGTATGCTGCGAGTGGGCTGGCAGGTCGGCCAGTTTCATGAGCGCCTTTTCTTCCAGTCGCATTTGCCCTTCCACCTCGTCACGCTTGCGGCGCTGGCTTGCAAAAGCATAGCGTTTTCGGGCCAGTGCAGCGGCTTGCGATGACCACGCGGCCCAGCCTGTAGCGTCGGCGCTGGCGGGTTCGAGTTCAATACAGTCCACCGGGCAGACCGGCAGACATAGTTCGCATCCGGTGCAGTAGGCCTCGATGACGGTGTGCATGCGTTTGTGCGTACCGACGATGGCGTCGGTCGGGCAGGCCTTGATGCACAGGGTGCAGCCGATGCACCAGCTTTCATCGACGAACGCCATCCATCTCGGCGCTTCCACACCAAATTTCGGATCCAGCGCAAGGCTGGGTCGCCCGGTCAAGCGGGCCAGCCGGGCTACACCTTCGGAACCTCCAGGAGGGCATTGGTTGATGTTGGCCTCCCCGCTGGCAATTGCTTGCGCATACCCCGCGCAGTCCGGGTAGCCGCAACGAGTGCACTGTGTCTGTGGCAGTGCATCCAGCACCCGCGCAGCGAGGTCGCCCGGTTGCGACCCCTGCATTTCTATTTGGCCGAAGCTGTGCGTTTGCGCGCTACTGTTTTTGTAGCTGCTGTAGCATATTTGGCGGGCGCTGCAGCCACTTTTCCCTTAGAGGATCTCGGCTTGCCGGGTGCCGGCAAGCCGGTAGCTGCGGTGGCTGCCGAAGCGGCCTTGGCAACAGCAGGCGCGGCATTGTTGGCAAGAATAAATTCCTTGACGCGTGGGTACACATGCTCACGCCAACGACGGCCTGAAAAAATACCGTAGTGGCCTGCGCCCTGGACTTCAAAGTGGGTCGAGCGTTTGCCCGTGACACCAGTGCAGATATCGTGCACGGCCTGGGTCTGGCCTGAACCAGAGATGTCATCCAACTCGCCTTCTACCGACATCAAGGCGGTGGTGGTGATGTCCTGCGGGCGCACGAGTTCAACTTTGCCCTTGGGGTTTCTGATTTCCCACGTACCGCTGACAAGGCTGAAGTCCTGGAACACTACGCGAATGGTTTCGAGGTAGTAGTCGGCATCCATGTCGAGCACGGCGTTGTACTCATCGTAAAACTTGCGGTGTGCTTCGGTGCTGGCGTCATCGCCCTTGATCAGGTCAGTGAAGTAGTCGTAGTGGCTCCTGGCATGGTTGCTGGGGTTCATCGCTACAAACCCGGTGTGTTGCAAGAAGCCTGGATAGACACGCCGACCCGCGCCAGGGAAGTTGGTGGGGACGCGGTAAATCACATTGTTTTCGAACCAGCTATGGCTCTTGTTCATGGCCAGGTTGTTTACCGCCGTGGGGGACTTGCGGGCATCGATCGGGCCGCCCATCATGGTCATGGAAAGCGGTGTTTTCTCACCGCGACTCGCCATCAGAGAAACCGCAGCCAGTACCGGAACCGTAGGTTGGCACACGCTCATGACATGGCAATTTCCGTAGATGCCCTGCAGATGCCGGATGAACTCCTGTACGTAATTCACATAGTCGTCAAGGTGAAACTCGCCCTCAGACAGCGGCACGAGGCGTGCGTTCTTCCAGTCGGTGATGTAGACCTTGTGGTCTCCCAGCATGGTCTTGACGGTGTCGCGTAACAAGGTTGCATAGTGCCCCGACAACGGCGCAACAATCAAAACGGCAGGGTGGTTCTTGATCCTGTCCAACGTGCGACTGTCGTCGGTGAAGCGTTTGAAGCGACGAAGATCGCAAAATGGTTTGTGCAATTCCACGCGCTCGTGGATGGCCACATCCACTCCATCCACCTCGATCGTGCGCAGACCGAACTCTGGTTTCTCGTAATCCTTGCCAAGGCGGTGCAACAGGTCGTAGCCTGCCGAAATGCGCTGTGCGAACGGGTTTTGCCCCATGATCGACAAAGGATTTGCGTAAGCCTTCGACGCAGCATGGGCCAGGTCGGAAAAGGGCTCCATCAATGAACGTTGGGTTTCGTAAAGTTTGTAGAGCATGGGATACCTTGAAAATGTTGCAGTGCAATATAACAGTTTTGGCTAGTGTCAGCGCGGCTATTTTGCTCTTGCCGCGGTCCGCGCAAACAGTGGACGTACAAGTCTACTAAATCCATGCAATTGTCATACGCGCGTCAGGAATGGGCGGTTAGTGCCTGAATTTCCGCCTCGGTAAACCCGGCACTGCGGCGCGCATTGAGATTAAAGGGCGGTTTGGGTGCTGGCGCACGATGTGTTGCGACCTCGTGTGCATAGAAAGCCCGCGGGTCGAGTCCATCCCTTTTGCACAACCAGTGGTACCAGTGGTTGCCAATGGACACATGGCCAACTTCTTCTGTCAGGATGACATCCAGAATCGCCACGGCCGCCAAAGCTTGCGTACTGCCGACCTTTCGGAGTTTTTCCTGAATGACAGGGGTGGCGTCGAGTCCCCGCGCTTCCAGTGTGCGTGGCACCAGAGCCATGCGGGAGGTGACGTTGTGGCGGGTCGCTTCACATAGGGTCCACAAGCCCTCGTGGGCCGGAAAATCGCCATAGGTGTAGCCCAACGCCCGCAGGTGGTCCTGCAGCATTGAGAAATGGCGTGCTTCCTCGTGGGCCACCCGAAGCCAGTCCTGGTAAAAATCGACCGGCATTTCGGCGAACCTCCACATCGCGTCCAGCGCGAGGTTGATGGTGTTGAATTCAATGTGGGCGATGGAATGCATGAGCGCCGCATGCCCAAGGGCAGTGAAGGGGGATCGCCGGGGTACTTGCTGCGGGTTCACCATGCGAGGCAACGCCGGACGCCCAGGCGCAACCGGGCGGTCAAGTTGAGCCCGTGATTGCAACGCATGTGTCGATCGACCCTCCCACAATGCATGGGTCGCATCAACCTTGCGCTGCGGATCGGGCTCACAAAAGGCGTCAAGCGCGCACTGCCGTAATTCCATACCTACAATTCTAGGCATTCTGATGAAGAGGAAACACGATGGCTATTTACGAACTTGATGGCGTCCAGCCGCGTATTGAAGCGTCTGCATGGGTGGCTGACAGTGCCCAGGTGATGGGCAATGTGGAGATGGGGGCAAACAGCAGTGTATGGTTCGGGGCCATCGTGCGTGGGGATACCGAGGTCATCACCATTGGCTGCAATAGCAATATCCAGGATGCCAGTGTGCTGCATGCCGATATCGGCAAACCATTGACCGTTGGCGACAACGTGACGGTGGGCCATCAGGTGATGCTGCATGGCTGCACCATCGGAGACGGGGCACTGATCGGGATTGGTGCCGTCATTCTCAATGGAGCAAGAATTGGCAAGGGCTGTATCGTCGGTGCCGGTGCGTTGGTGACCGAGGGCAAGGAGTTTCCCGATGGGTCCATGATTCTGGGCAGCCCGGCCAAAGCAGTTCGGGAATTGACTGCTGAGCAGCAGGCGGGCCTGAAAATGAGTGCTTTGCATTACGTCGAGAATGCACATCGCTTTCGCAATGGGCTCAAGAAAATTGCCTGAGGCTCAACGCGTCCACTACAAAGTCTGACTCCAGGGAGCCCATGTGTCTGAATTGCACAAGTTCTTGTTTGATGGGTTGCCGGTGCGTGGCGCGTTGGTTCGCCTGACCGATGCATGGGTAGAAATTCTGCATCGAAGGGCGTCCAACAGCCAAACCGGTGCACTCCCGCAAGCGGTTCGGGACATGTTGGGAGAAATGACTGCGGCGGCTGCCTTGATGCAGTCGAACATCAAGTTTGACGGTACCTTGGTGCTGCAAATATTCGGAGATGGCCCGGTCAAGCTTGCTGTGGCGGAGGTGCAGTCGGACCTGTCGCTTCGGGCCACCGCGTCCATCGCTGGCGCGATTGGTGACGAGGTGTCCCTGAGCGACATGGTTAACAATGCCAACCAGGGCCGCTGTGCCATTACGCTGGACCCCAAGACCAAATTCCCGGGTCAACAGCCTTACCAGGGCGTGGTTCCGCTATTTGATGACCAGGGCCAGAAAATCGAGCGGCTCAGTGAAGTGCTCGAACATTACATGCTGCAGAGCGAGCAACTCGACACCACCCTGGTGCTCGCCGCGAATGGCCAAATTGCGGCGGGGTTGCTGATTCAGCGCTTACCCCTGGAAGGCAGCGGCAATCTCGAGGGCAGCCTGGTGAGCATGGAAAATGAAGACCGAATTGGTCTGGACGAGCACTACAACCGCATCTCCATTCTGGCCAAGAGTCTGCAGCGCGAGGAGTTATTGGCGCTCGATGCCGAGACCATCTTGCGACGGCTTTTTTGGGAAGAAACCATCACACAGTTTGAACCCCTGGTGGGAGCTTCGGCACCCCGTTTTGCCTGCAATTGCAACCGGGAGCGGGTTGGCAAGATGATCCAGGGTCTCGGAGCGGACGAAGCCCACAGCAACCTGCATGAGCGCGGCAACATCGAGGTGGCCTGCGAATTCTGTGGCGTGCAATATGTCTTTGATGCCATCGACACCGCCCAGCTATTCACTGCGCCCATCCACCAGGCGCAAACAGGGTCAGGGCGGCACTGACAACCGAACCAAGCTGTCCACCGGTTCAGCGGGCGATCTGGATATATATTTCGTTGGCCTTGACCATGCCGAGCTCGCTGCGGGCACGCTCTTCCACAATTTCCAGCCCTTCTTGCAGATCATGGATTTCGGCATCCAGACGCTCGTTGGTCAACGCCGCCTGCGCATTGCTGCGCTTCTGACTCTCCAACTGCTGCTGCAGTCTCGCGACGTTGGGAACACTGCCCCGGCCGAACCACAACTGACCATGCAGGATCACCAGCAGGGTAATGAGGGCGGCCGGAACCAGTCGGTAACGCATCGGATTACTGCAGCAGCAAAAGGGTGGTCGGCTTACTTGAGGTTATAGAAAGCAGCGCGACCGGGATAGCTCGCCACGTCACCGAGGTCTTCTTCGATGCGCAACAACTGGTTGTACTTGGCCATACGGTCCGAGCGGCTCAGTGAACCCGTCTTGATCTGGCCGGCGTTCATGCCCACGGCGATGTCGGCGATGGTGGAGTCCTCTGTCTCACCCGAGCGATGGCTGATCACCGCGGTGTAACCGGCACGCTTGGCCATTTCGATTGCCTCAAAGGTTTCGGTCAAGGTGCCAATCTGGTTGATCTTGACGAGGATCGAGTTGGCAATGCCCTTGTCGATGCCTTCTTTCAGGATCTTGGTATTGGTGACAAACAGATCGTCGCCTACGATCTGCACTTTCTTGCCCAGGCGGTCGGTCAGTAGTTTCCAGCCGTCCCAGTCGCCTTCACTCATGCCGTCTTCGATGCTGATGATGGGGTATTTGTCGACCCAGGTTGCGAGAATATTGGTCCACTCTTCGGCGCTCAGTGTGAGCCCCTCGCCGGCCAGCTGGTACTTGCCATCCTTGTAAAACTCGCTGGCGGCGCAGTCCAGTCCCAAGGCGATTTGCTCGCCTGCAACAAAGCCAGCTTTGTCGATGGCTTCCAGAATCATCTGAATTGCTGCTTCGTGGTTGGCCACATTGGGCGCAAAGCCGCCTTCATCGCCGACCGCAGTGCTGATGCCACGATCGTGCAGGATCTTCTTCAGGGCATGGAACACTTCAGCACCATAGCGCAGGGCTTCACGGAAGCTCGGTGCGCCCACCGGGATGATCATGAACTCCTGAATGTCCAGGTTGTTGTTGGCGTGCTCGCCACCGTTGATGACGTTCATCATGGGCACCGGCATTTGCATGCGGCCCATGCCACCAAAATAGCGGTACAAGGGCAGCCCGGATTCTTCGGCAGCAGCGCGAGCCACGGCCATGGAGACCGCCAACATGGCGTTGGCACCCAGGCGGCTCTTGTTCTCGGTGCCGTCGAGGTCAATCAGGGTCTTGTCCAGAAATGCCTGTTCAGAAGCATCGAGGCCCAGTACCGCTTCTGAAATTTCGGTATTGATGTGCTCGACCGCCTTCAGTACGCCTTTGCCCAGGTAGCGTTTTTTGTCACCATCGCGCAGTTCAATGGCTTCGCGCGAGCCGGTGGATGCGCCCGATGGCACCGCTGCACGGCCCATGGTGCCAGACTCCAGCAACACGTCACATTCAACTGTGGGATTGCCACGTGAATCCAGAATTTCGCGACCGACGATATCAACAATTGCACTCATGATGAAGCTTTCATAAAGTAAAGAAAAGAAACAAGTCGCAGCAAAGTTTAGTGAACGTTCTGTGACCTTGGTTGGTGAATAGGTTCAGGTAAATTGGTTCTCCAGAAAGACGGACCTCTTGGCGACCTCGTCCAGGGCGACGAGGCTTTCCAGCAAGGCCTTCATATGTTTCAGAGGCACTGCATTGGGGCCATCGCTAAGTGCTTTATCGGGGTCCGGATGCGTTTCCATGAAAACCCCGGCAATGCCCACCGCAACGGCGGCACGGGCCAGGACCGGCACCATATCCCGCTGCCCACCGCTGCTGGTGCCTTGTCCACCGGGCAACTGCACCGAATGGGTGGCGTCAAATACCACCGGGGCAGCTGTTTCGCGCATGATGGCCAGCGCGCGCATGTCGCTCACCAGATTGTTGTAACCAAAACTCACGCCGCGTTCGCAAGCCATGAAGTTGTCATCTGGCAAGCCAGCCTCTCTGGCCGCCGCGCGTGCTTTTTCTATGACGTTCTTCATGTCGTGGGGCGCCAGGAATTGCCCCTTCTTGATGTTCACTGGCTTGCCGGACTGGGCGACGGCCCGAATGAAATCGGTCTGGCGACACAAAAACGCCGGGGTTTGCAACACATCGACCACTGCCGCGGCTTGCGTGATCTGGTCCGGCGAATGCACATCTGTCAGCACTGGCAAGTGCAATTCCCGCTTGACCTTGGCGAGTATTTCCAGACCACGTTCAATGCCCGGACCGCGAAACGTGCTGCCACTGGAGCGGTTCGCCTTGTCAAAGCTGCTTTTGAAGATGAAAGGAATACCCAGCGACTTGGTGATTTCCTTCAGCGTTCCCGCGGTGTCCATTTGCAACTGCTCAGACTCGATGACGCATGGCCCCGCAATGAGAAAAATGCGATGCTGCAATCCGACATCAAATCCGCACAGCTTCATGTTAGGCAACCGCCTTCAAATTCTTACCCGCAGTCTGGTGATCCAGTGCTGCCTTAATGAATGCATTGAACAGCGGGTGCCCGTTCCACGGTGTGGACTTGAACTCGGGGTGAAACTGAACACCGACAAACCACGGGTGCAGAGTTTGCGGCAATTCAACCATCTCGGTCAGTTGCTCACGCTGTGTCAACGCCGAAATGACGAGTCCAGCCTTGCGCAGCGCTTCGAGAAAATGCACATTCGCTTCATAGCGGTGGCGGTGGCGTTCGGTCACGACATCACCATAAATTTTGTGTGCCAAGGTGTCTTTGGCTACATCGGAGCTCTGTGCTCCCAGACGCATCGTCCCGCCCAGGTCCGAGTGTTCGTTGCGGGTCTTGATGGTGCCGTCTGCATCTTTCCACTCGGTGATGAGTGCAATCACCGGATTGAGCGTATCCGGATCAAACTCCGTGCTGTTGGCGTTGGTGAGGCCGGCGACATGGCGGGCAAATTCGATGGTTGCCACCTGCATACCCAAACAGATCCCCAGATACGGGACCTTGTTTTCCCTGGCGAACCGTGCCGCACAAATCTTGCCTTCAATGCCGCGTTTGCCGAAACCGCCCGGTACCAGCACCGCATCGTACTTCGCCAGTTGCGACACACTCTCTGGCGTGATCGTTTCTGAATCGATGTAGTCAATCTTCACTTTGGCGTGGTTCTTCATGCCGGCATGGCGCAATGCTTCATTGAGGGACTTGTAACTGTCGCTGAGGTCGACGTACTTGCCCACCATGGCGATGCTGACTTCACTCTTCGGATGCTCGGTTTCAAACACCAGATCGTCCCAGCGTTTGAGGTTGGCTGGTGGCGTATTCAGGCGCAACTTGTCGCAAATGAGGCCGTCGAGCCCCTGCTCATGCAGCATGCGCGGCACTCTGTAAATGGTGTCCACATCCCACATGGAAATGACGCCCCATTCAGGAACGTTGGAAAACAGCGAAATCTTGGAGCGCTCTTCATCCGGTATGGGACGGTCGGCACGGCATATCAGGGCATCGGCCTGGATACCGATTTCGCGCAACTGTTTTGCGGTGTGCTGGGTCGGCTTGGTCTTCAATTCACCCGCCGCTGCAATCCAGGGCACATAACTCAGGTGGACAAACGCACTGTTATTGGGGCCGAGCTTGAGGCTCATCTGTCGCACCGCTTCCAGAAACGGCAGTGACTCGATGTCGCCCACCGTGCCTCCAATTTCGACGATGGCAACGTCCACTGCATCGGGTTCCCCAAAGCGCGCGCCGCGCTTGACGAACTCCTGTATCTCATTGGTCACATGCGGAATGACCTGTACCGTCTTGCCCAGGTAGTCGCCGCGGCGCTCCTTGTCAAGCACGCTCTTGTAGATCTGGCCAGTCGTGAAATTGTTGGCCTTGCGCATACGCGACTCGATGAAACGCTCGTAGTGACCCAGGTCCAGATCGGTTTCAGCACCATCGTCGGTGACAAATACTTCGCCGTGCTGCAACGGAGACATTGTTCCGGGGTCGACGTTGAGGTAGGGATCCAGCTTGATCAGGGTGACTGTCAAGCCCCGCGATTCCAGAATCGCAGCAAGGGAGGCTGAGGCGATTCCCTTGCCAAGGGAAGACACCACACCGCCGGTGACGAAGACAAATTTGGTCATGTCAGGGGGAGCAATCACGCTCGGGGAGGTGGTAAAGCGAGATTATAGAGGTGTGCAGTCCTATCTTTCGTCGTCAACCACTGTATCGATTCCATTGGAGCGCATCTCTGCCATGGTGGTGGCCAGTGTTGCGGCAGAGTCGACACCGAGCTTGTCACGAACCTTTACCCAATGCTCTTCGACGGTGCGCTCCGCGATATTCATCCTTGCTGCGATGACCTTGTTGAGGTCGCCCGCCGACTTCAGACGGGCGATGCGCCGCTGTTGTGGGGCCAGGCTTTCCCACATCGATTGCAGAAAGTCCTTGCGCACTGCAGCACGGTGCCACTGCACTTCCAGTGCCAGTGCTTCGCGCAGCATGGGAAGGAGCAGGTCGTCGGTGTACGGCTTTTCAATGAAATTGAGTGCGCCTTTGGCCATGGCGGACACTGCCACCGGGATGTCGCCGTGCCCGCTCAGAAAAATCACGGGGAGCTTTTTGCCCAAGCCGCGTTCCAACAATTGTTCGTGCAGGGCCGGGCCGGACATCGGGTCCATGCGCACGTCCAGGACGAATACACCACGAAGCGCTGCAGGGTTGTCGTCGATAGCCGCCAGGAGATCGGGTCCGCTGTCGTATGCCGCCACGGTGAAGCCATGCTGCTTCAGCAGGAATGACAACGCGCCCCGGACTCCCGCGTCGTCGTCACAGAGGTAAACCGTTTGCTCTGTCATCATGTTGTGGGCGGGAATGCCGCCATAGGTTCGGTAGGAAGGGTAAAAGTGAATTGTGCCCCGCCATCGGGACGTTCGAGCGCGGTGAGTGTGCCGCCGTGCGACTCCACGATGGAGCGGCAAATGCCCAGGCCCAGACCCATGCCATCGGCCTTCGTGGAATAAAACGTTGAGCACAGCACATCAATGGTTCTGCCCTGAAGGCCTGGGCCGTTGTCGCTGACGCTGACCGCAATCGTCTGACCGCCTTGCGCAAGTCCTTTCACCACTCTGGATTGGACCCAAATGCACCGCGCGCCGGTATTGCCAGTCACGGCGTCGGCAGCGTTGCGCACCAGATTGGTCACAACTTGCTCAATGCCTATGCGGTCAATCAGGGCACTGCTGGGCGATGTTGTCAGATCCAATGTCAAATCCGCTCCCACGCGCTGGATCTGACGCTTTCGCAACTCGATGACCTCTGCAACAACCGTGTTGACGTCAAACAGCCTACGCAATGGCTCGGAGCGTGAGGTCTGTCGCCGAATCCAGTTGACGATATCGCCGGCCTTGCGGGCGTGTCGATGTACCTCTTCGACGGCAGCGATGACATCCGCCTGCAGAGTGGGAATCTTCGTCATTGCCACACGCAATCCGGCGCTATAGCTCACGATCGCGGTCAGTGGTTGGTTCAATTCGTGTGCCAACTCGGAGGCCAGCAAGCCCATGTCATTGAGGCGTGCATGCTGGGCCAGAGTTTCGGTGTGCTGCCGGTCTTTTTCCTCCAGTCGTTTGCGTTCGCTGATGTCGATGATGGAGCCCATCCAGCCTATGTGGATGCCAGCGGCATTCACTAGGCGGGCTTCAAAAATCATGACATCGATCAGATGCCCATCCTGGTGTTTCCAACGGGTTTCAAACCCTGTGCTGGGTGTTCGTCCTGCGAGTGTGTTGAGGTTTCGCGCCATCATGGCATCGACGGCATCGGGTGGCCAAAACGGCAATGGCGGCTTCAGGCCGACCAACGCCTCGCGCGCATAGCCCACCATGTCGCACAGCGTTTTGTTAACGTACAAAATGCGGCCCTCGGCATCCCTGGCACGCAACCCGACCAAGGCTGAGTCTTCCATGGACTGGCGCCACGCGGCCTCGTTCTGCGTGTCATCCATGGCGCGCCTCACCTGGCGCATTTCGTGGTGCGTCAGGTAGGACGCGATCGTACCCAATAGGAGCAATCCAGCAAGCGACGCCATCGTTCTTGGGTTGAGCCTCCACGATGCGGCAGATTCGTAGGGGGACAGACGCAAGGTGGTCTGCTTGAACGCGCTCAGCGGTCGCTCGTAGGGCAAACCTTCTGGCGATTTATCAGGCTGCGCCGTGGTTGCGATGACTTCGCCGAGTTCCGAAATGAAGTTGACTTCGTACCGGTGGTTTAGCCACACCAGATCGGTGCTCTTGAGCAAATCGGTGATCTCATAGCGCGCCACAAGTTTGCCCAGGGGCTGCCCGCTGGCATCCGCCATCGGCACTTCAAGGTGCTCTGCCTGCCCGGACTTCTCATAGGTCCGGATGCCAAACTCATCGAATGAACGATCACGCATCGGTGTAGCGCGCTTCGCGCGGGCCACCATCTGCATGTCGTTATCCAGCCAGGTCAGACCACTCCACAGGCGGTCAAGGCCGGCAACCACGACCGGCAACCGGGCCAGAATCGCATCTCCGCGCTCGGAGTGTTTGGAGAGCTGGCTCGAGACATCATGCAAGCGTGCCCTTTCGATGTCCAGTCGAGCGGCCAGTTGCGCCTCGACGCTGGACGCATCGGCTATCAGGGTTTGCCGATGCGCTTCACGAATCTTGGCATCGTTCGACTCGGTCCACATGACTATCCAGACCACAAACACCAGTGACAGTGCGCCGGGGAGTAACCAAAAGGACCGCTTGACCCATGACTCTTGTGGCCTGGGCTGAAAAGGCTGTGGTGAGTGCGACATTGGCATCGACAAATTCTAGGTGCGAAGCCGGCACAAAATTCCAGCAGCGGCGTCAGGGTGTGGAAACCCACATCTGTGGAACACCACACTTTTGGTGTGCTCCGTGCACGACTAGACTGCAGGCATCAAACGGAAACATGACCATGAACACCGCACCTCCGGACACCCGTAATGCCCTCCGACCCAGTCTGCCCGCCACTACCCGTCGGTATTTGGTGCAGTGGATTGCCGCCGCTGCACTGTGCTGTGCTGTTGCTGGATCGGTAAGCGCGACTGCGCCTTCGCCCATCATCATCCAGTTCAGCCACGTGGTGAAACCTGATACTGCCAAAGGCAAGGCAGCGCTGCGGTTCAAGCAGTTGGCGGAATCACGAACCGGTGGCAAGGTTCGTGTGGAGGTATATCCCGACAGCCAACTCTACAAGGATCGCGAAGAACTTGATGCCCTGCGCTTGGGAGCGGTACAAATGCTGGCAACCTCCCTGTCCAAACTGGCGGGTCTGGGTGGTGATGACTTTTTGGCTTTTGATCTGCCATTTCTGTTCCCCGACCGGGCGGCCTACCGCGCCGCGGTGGACGGGCCGCTGGGAGTTTCCCTGTTGAAGAAGCTCGAGCCCCGCGGCATCAAGGGTCTGGCCTTTTGGGACAATGGTTTCAAGGTGTTCACTGCCAATCGTCCACTGCAGGGGGTGGCCGATTTCAAGGGACTGAAGATTCGCGTGCAGGCTTCCAAAGTACTGGTTGCCCAAATGCGCGCGCTGGGTTCGCAAGAGTCCGTGTCGCCCTTGATTGATGTGCGTGCGGACTTGACCTCGGGCAAGCTCGACGGTCAGGAAAACACACCCACCAACATCTACACGCAAGGCCTGCACGATGTGCAAAGCCATCTGACGGTCTCCAACCACGGCTACCTTGCCTACGCCGTCATTGTGAACAAGGCCTTCTGGGAGAAGTTGCCCGCCGAACTTCGTGCAATTCTGGAGGGTGCCCTGCGAGACGCCACCACCTTTGAAAACAGCATTGCAGAAGCCGATCACCACAAAGCGCTGGACCGTCTGAAGGCCAGCGGCAAGTTAACCCTCCATACCCTCACGCCGCACGAGGCCGCGCAATGGCGCAACGCGATGGCGCCGGTGTACCAGGAGGCGCGCAACTGGATCAGTGCCGAAACGCTTGCTGCACTGCCCGTGTTGCCAGGTGCTCCGCCTTAGCCTGCTAAAGCTGCGGCACTGACTTCGCTGTCAGGCGCCGCCAATCGTTCCCCCATTACTTACAAGGTGCCAATGGCACTTCGGGGGAGGGCTACGTCCAAAAACCATTTTTTCCATATGACCAACGCACCTACATCCAACCAGGAGAAGCCATGAATACGATCGAGAACGCCATTGCCAACAAACAAGTCACATGGATTCGGGGGCTGTTTGTAGCTGCCGGTGTCATCGGCCTGGCATTGTTTGCACCGATGATCTGGGTGGCCGTCACTGGCGGCATGGGGCTGTTGGCGCTGAGCGGCGTGCTGGGCGTCGCATTTGCTGCGGTACAAGCCGTGCCGCTGCTGGGTCAAAAGCTGGAAAACGCACTGCTGGCAGCGCGTAAGTCCGAGGCGCGTCGCAACCCCATTGAACAGTTGCAGAACGAAATGCTGCGCCGTGCTGCCAGGCTCAAATCGTTTCGCAGCGCATTGGTGGTCGTAGGTGGTCAGATCGAGTCGATCGAACAGATGATGGCGCAGCGCCGGCACCAGGACCCCGGTCACATTCTGGAGCGTCAGGAGCGTGCGCTGCATCGGCTCAAGCAGTTCCATGGACTGAATCTGAATCGGCTATTGCAGGCGCAGTCGGCACTGGAAGAGTTTCGCTTGACGGTGCAACGCAAAGAGAGCGAATGGCGCATCGCACTGGCGATCGACGACGCCAATGTGGCGCTCGACCCCAACGCTGCTGACAACCTGATGCAAGACCTCATGACCGACACCGCCTTGCGTACTGTGCAGGACCGCTTTAACAACGTCTTCGCCGAGCTGGATGTGCAGATGAGCAGCCTCGACGGCCCGACCCGCAATTTGCTCGATGACCAAAGCCTGGCGCGCATGGACGAGCTCCATTTGCCAGAACGCACACCCGTAAGGAGATCTGTATGAAATTCTGGAAAAAACTGCGGCTGGTTGGCAGCGCCATCGTGATCGTGCTGGGACTCCTCGCCCTCATTCTGGCCCTCATGCAAGCGCCACCCACCCACCGTCCTGCATCGACTGCACCTGCCAACGGCTTATCTGCCCCGCAGCACGGTGGAACCCAAGGTCTTTAAAACCATTCATTTGTTTAACCCAAGGAGCAACCATGAAAAACGTGAAATCAACCCTTATCGCCATTGCAACTGCCATTGGCGTTCTCGCATCGGCACCGACGTGCGTCTTTGCACAAGACACAGCGACCGACAACGGTGAGGGGCTGCGCATCGCCACCGGCAAGAGAGGCAAGGGCTACTCGAAGCTCTTTGCCGATTTGCGCTCGGTTTGCGGTGCGCAGGTTGCCATAACGGAGGTCGAGACCGAAGGCGGTCTGCAAAACCTCACCACGCTGGCAGCCAACCGCGCCGACCTGGGCTTCGTTCAGTTGGACACCCTGCAAGACATGAAGGCATCCGACGAAAACATCGGAGCACTGCTGGCGCTGATGCCGTTGAACACCAACCTGTTGCATATCGTTGCAGGCTCGGACGGCTTCACCTACCAGGGGCCCAAACGCATGGGGGGCATGCTCCCCGGAGAGATGCTGACAGCATCGGTTGCCAAGTTCTCCGACTTGAAAGGTCTTCCGGTTGCTGTCGTGGGGTCCGCTCGGGCACTGGGGCGAGTGCTGGACCGCCGCTATGCGATGGATCTGCAGTTTGTCGACGTGGAAACCGACGAGCAGGGTTTGGCCAAGCTCAAGTCCGGTGCCGTGGCGGGCATGCTCACCACCAGTGGCTGGCCCAGTGGGCCGATTCAGAAGCTCAATCGCAGTGCCAATGTCAAGCTGCTCCAGTTTGACGTGGCGGTGCAGCCACCCTACCAACTGGTGCGCAAGAACTACGAAAACCTCGATACCTTCAACCATGCGTTCCTGGCCGCCCCCAATCTGCTGGTGACTCGTCCGTTCTCGGCGACGGGTGCCAATGGGAAAGCAGTGTCCATTTTGCAGAACTGCATCCAGAGAAATCTGAAGACGCTGCAGGAGGGCCGCTTCGAGCCGGCCTGGGGCGAAGTCAAGAACATCGCGGACACCGCAGGCTGGCCACGGTTTGTGGGAGTTGTCAAGCGCTGATGGCGGGTTTTGGCAAAACTCCAAGTCCAGGACTCTGACACCAATACCTGCGGGTTCAAGGCGGGGTGTAGGCGCGCTGTGTGATCCGGCTACGCTCTGATATTAATAGCTCCCCACGAAGGCTGGACGGGCGCTGCAGGCCTTTAACTCCCCACTCCCCCAGCCCCTCGCCCCCGCCGGGCGAGGGGAGCCATGAACAGCCGATCTGGTTTCGTCGCGTCGGCTAGGGCCTTACTGGAGTCGCGCTGACTTTCGCATTCTGGCTTGCACGGGCGGCTAGCAGGTTTTGGGGTCGGATTCCAATAAGGCCGCGAAACGCCCGAAGAGCTGCCCAACGGGCAGGTTTTTTTGGACTCTGACCCCAATTCCTGCGGGTTCAGGGCGGGGTTTAGGAGATCACCGCCGCCGAGCATGCTCTTGTTTTGATAGCAAATCACGCATACTGGACGGGCGCTGCAGGCTGATTTGTTAGACAACCGCAAAAACCCCAAACTGAAACCTGCGGCTGCAATTGGTCGGTCAATGGGCTTTGGAGCGCCAATAGTCTGGCGAACGCCTGTGATGGGCAACTGCCAAAACGGTCACGGCTATCTCCGTCACTGCGTAAACCACCGAGTACGGAAATCGGTGCATGACCCTGCGGCGATTTCCCAGCGTGTCAGCCGCTTTTCCAAGCGGGCTTGCAGCAATCCGATCAATGGAATCGAATACTTCGATGCGAAAGGCATTGGCAATGATTTCATTGCGCTCAAGGTACCAAAGGAATGCCTCCCGAATATCGCGCTCGGCTTCGGGCGCAATTTCTACGTGATGCGCACTCACAGTGCAGTAAGTCGTGCCCGCGCCTCGTCCCAAGGAACGGCGTTGGTGGTACCTGAGTGCAGATCTGCTTTGCGCCTCGCAATCTCAGCCGACCAAGCTGCGGAAACTGCGGATTCGTCGTCCCCCTCGAGGCTATCGAGCAGCGCCAGTAACAAGGCAGATCGCTCTTGTGGAATCAGCGCTAGTGCTTCGTCGATAACGTGGTCGAGGTGTGCGTTCATGTCGGAAATTCTAGCAGCGCGAATGGCTTTAGCTCCCCACTCCCCCAGCCCCTCGCCCCCGCCGGGCGAGGGGAGCCTTGAACAGCCCATTCGGTTTCGTCGCTTCGGCTACGGCCTTACTGGCGTGGCCAGTTGCAATTGTTCACTCGGTTTTGCTGTGTTGGCGCGCGGGCGGCGCGTGAGGCACCCGCTGACGCGCGTCGAGGTGCAGCGGGAATTGGGGTCGGATTCCAATGTCCATGCGAAGCACACGACAGGGACACCCGAAGGGTGGTGGATTTTGGCAAAACCCCAAGTCCAGGACTCTGACCCCGATTCTTGCGGGTCGGAGACCAACGATTTGCTATTGTCTTAATAGCTACTCACGCAAGTACTACGGGCGCTACAGGCTGATTTGTCTATTCACCGCAAAAACCCCAGACTGAAAACCTGCGGCTGCAACTTTTCGGTCAAGGCTTGGTAAGCCAGTTCGAACGGGCCAAAGTTGACCGGCACAGTGTCGCCGCTGGTGTTGCGCGCTTTCAGGGCGTTGCGGATTTGGTACCAGCCCACGTCCGGGCGATTCAGTTTGTATTGGTCGCGCACGGTGCGCACGTCGGTTTCGGCAAAGTAGGCTTGCCACAAACCACGCCCACCGTCCAGCACAGCCAGAGCCTCAGAAGACAAGGTCTTGTCGGCCAGGTACTGCACCATGAAGTCAGACTCGAAGCGATCCGGCGCGCCCACTTCTGACTCAGTAAAGGGAATGAAGTGGTTCACCAGCGACCATGATTTGCCGTTCCATTCGAGATCGTTGGCACCGGCTGTCAGGTTGCCACGGTTGAACAGCGTCCATATCAAGCAGTCGGATTTGAATTCGTCAGAGAGCGGCGCAGTGGGTTGCAAGAACTGGTCGCGGTCATTCAGCCAAGTAGGGCGAACGAGTTTGCGCACGGAGAAAACGACGACCGCTTGCAGCAAGTTTTCAGGGGTGATGAAAAAACCGCCCGCATGCCCGATGCTGTGTACAGACGAGAACACAGCGGTTTCTTGTTCTGCGTGTTGCACGTCGTTGCTGTCGCACAGCATGTGACCAATTGCCCCATCCGCCCATTTGGTGCGGCGCACGCCAGTGGTTTTGGTCGTTGGTGTGGTGGCATTGATGAGCGGCAGCGCGTCAAACTGGTTTGATTTCTGCCTGCCGATCCAGTTCGTAAGCAACTGCGTATTCGGCACGTTGCAATAAACCTTCTCGCCAATGGCAAGGGCGTTTTTGTCCAACACGTCCACCAATATTTCTGTAATCGGTGTTTTGATCGCCGCAGCTTGGTCCGTTTTCCAAATCAAAAAGCCAATTGGAAATTTGCCGCTCAGGCCATCAAACGCCTGGTTGTGAATCACAAACCCACCCTGGTACAGGGCGTTCCATGCCTGCCTGAACTTCTCAAAGTTTGGCGCATTGATGTATTTCATCGTGCTGAACATTGCGACGGTCGCTGTGGGCATTTCGATGCCAATGCGTGCCACGAACTGCGCAAACAACTCACGTGAGGCATACCCGTAATGGGTCATGCTCTCCCCGACCCGTGTGGTGGCTACGCCTGTCTTGTTTTCTGCACCCAGTTTGACTTCGGTAACGCCGCGTGTGCCCACTTCGGCATACGGCGGATTGATCAGCACCAATATCTTCTTGCCCGCCGCTATCGCCGCCCGCAATGGGGCTGGCACCTTGTTGCTCAGGCTGTAATCAATCTTGCCGTCAGCCGTGATGTCGTCATTCAAGTAGTCGTACTGAAAGCGCTGCGCGGCCACGCAGGTTTTGGTGGCCTTCATCACGTCGATGTCGGCCTGATCCAACGTGGACATGTAGATGTTGCGCGGGTTGCTGTGCTTCACTTCCAGATTGCCCACACCGCAGCACATGTCCCACACGAGGTAATCTTGTTGCCAGTTCTTGCCCAGCGTCTCGGTCAGCTTGTCATAGGCTTTGTCGACCACATGCAGCGGCGTGTAATACGCGCCCTTGAAACTGCGTTCGTCCAGCGGAATCAGGCTGTCGCGGCGCTCCAGCAGGTAATCGCGGTATTCCGATTTAGGCGGTTTGTGGTAGATCGCCCAGAACTGTCGGTAGCCTTCCTTGTTGCCCAGCTCGAACATTTTGCCGCCCAGGCTGAACACCGGCGCGCCATTCTTGTGCAGCAGCTCGGCGG
>JAIFLV010000006.1:0-14091 GCA_020048895.1 Rhodoferax sp.
GCTACCTACCTATAACGCTTGAGCCTCTGGGTGGGTTGGCAAAATCATCGAATAAATCTGCGTTTCCATAAGCAAAAAAAGGCGCCTCAGCGCCTTTTTCTTGTGTCAGCTCGAGAGAGCCAGCATCAGCTTGGTGTGTTGGTGGCTGCAGGCGCAACCGACTTTGGTATTTTCGGAGCTGCAGCGCGCTTGGCAGGCGCCTTCTTCGCTGCAGGTTTCGCCGCCGCTTTTGGTTCCACAGCCTTTGCTTTAGGTGCCGTTGCCGGGGCTGGGGTTGCCTTTGGTGCGGGTGCTTTGGCAGATAGTTTCTGCACGGTCTTGTTGAGCTCCTCGATGCGATCGATCAGCGCGGTGACGTCTTTCGCAGATGGCACACCGAGCTTGTTCAACGCCTTGGCAACCCGCTCTTCAAAGATGTTTTCCAGTTTGTCCCACTGACCCGATGCCTTCGAGGAAATGTCGGTCGCCATGTTTGACATCTTGTTGGTCGCCTCTGAAAGCTTCTCTTCCGCAGCCGCCTGTGTTTTGCGCTGGATGCTGGTGCCTTCTTTCACCAGTGCCTCAAAGGCTTTCGTTCCTTCGGCCTGCGCGCGCGTAAATGCGCCCAAACCCGCCTGCCAGATTTGTTGCGCCGAGTCCTTGACCGAGCCGCTCAGTTGAACGCCTGGGGTTGCGGATGCCTTGCCTTTTTGCAGCTTTTTGACCATGGGATATCTCCTGGAAGTATGTAAATATGGTTTAGACCGTCACTCTGTGCGAGGATTTTGATGGAGAGACTTTAAGCGGCGAGATTCAAGTTGTGTAGACGAGGTCACCTAAAGCATCTCAAGATGGAGAGCAGCCAAGTGGATGTAAGTCGTCCGCAGCTTGCTAACGCAGCAAGTGCAGCGATCGCGTTGATCCAGAATCCACCGAAGTAAGTTGAAGGCAAGGTCGATTGACATCAATTGCCTTTGAAACGCCCCTTTTTTTTAGCAACTGCCCAATGATTGCATGGTTAGTATGCACTTCAGTTGAAAGTCAAACGCGTGTGATCTTTCAGTGGTGCAACTGGAACAAGGAGATACTGTGTCAATAGTTTTAAGTGGATTCACAATTGGCGTGACCGACCCGAGCGGACCTCTTCCGGAAGGATATTGGAAGAAGCTTGATCACTATGCAGATAAGACCATTGAACAGGTAAACGCCTACACTTCCGAGGTCGTGTCATTAGGAAAGACGCAACAACAAATTGACATGGAGGCGGACATGTGGCGAGGGGCGTCCGACCAAGGAATGGCGCAAGCAGACCTTGACCAAGCCAAAAAGCAATACGAGTATCAACAAACTCCGCAGTACATGCAGGAAATCATCGCCGCCAGCAAGAAGTTTTGTGGAACTAACAAAATCGAAGAAGGCGTTTCTTTTTTCAGGGGCATCGCAGACCAGGTGAGCATCACCGAAAACCGGGATCTCGCTGCACTAACAAACCCCAATCAGGGATTTACCATCGCAACAGCAGCGTTAGGTATCAAAGATCAGTCAAGAGAGGTCACTAGATTCGACTCCGCCGAATTGGATGCTGAATCTTCGAATGCGGATCGTGCAGCGTCGCAGACCGCTAGGTTGACAATTGACCAAAGTGGCTCTAATCCAAACGAAGACGTTCTTCGGCCGAGCCGTTCCACCTTGGTGCCCGCCGCCGTTGTGTTGCAAATTGGCTTGCTGGAAACAGACGTTGGTACAGATACTCAACAAATGCTTCCCAGTCAGCAGAATGGCAGTAATCATGGAAGTGTTTTCTCAGGCGCCAACATGAAAATTGCCGATACTGGTGCTGATCTGTCTTGGCTTTTATCGGGCACTTCGTGACATGTTGTTAGTCGTTCGGCTGATTGTTTTGCGCCAAGAGAATCTAGCTCGCCTCTGACGAGGCTAGGGGTCGCCGTCTCGTGCGGTAGTGCTGAGAGTGGAGAGTGAAGTCCTAGTTGCAGAGCGATTACTTACGACGTACCTTCAAAGGGGTGGAAACTCCTGCACAACGTACAATCCCGCGGATGAGCGTCTCCAACACAGAAAAAACGGCGATGTCAGAAATTCTCGCCCCTGAAGTCGCATTGGGCGAGTTGCTGATTAAGTCAGGAAAGCTCTCTTCAAGGGACTTTGATCGCGCCTTGGCGGCTCGGGACGAAACCGGCGGCGACATAAGCGCTGTGCTGGTTAATTTAGGCTTGGTGTCAGAGGTCGACGTTGCTATAACGCAGGCGCAAGCGTTAGGCGTTCCGTTTCTTTCGGCAGAGCAATTGCCGGAAACTCCTATTGACGTCGACGGGCTGAACCGCGACTTTGTTCGGTTGCATCATGTTTTTCCGATTTCGGTTGAAGGTTCATCACTTGTCGTGGCGATGGCACAGCCAGAACGCGGTTTTGTTGTCAAAGCACTGGAACTTGCAAGCGGGCTCAAGGTTGTCGCATCACTGGCTCTCGAGTCTGACATTGATCGTGCATTCGCTGCCGAAGACACTGCGGTAGATCAACAACTTGACGAGAAATCCGGCCAGGACTCAGATGCTGGTGACTTTGTGGAGCATCTGAAAGACATTGCGAGCGAGGCTCCAGTCATTAGGCTTGTCAATCAGATTATTGGTAGAGTCATCGACTTAAGAGCCTCCGACATTCACTTGGAGCCCTTTGACGATGGCTTGCATGTGCGATATCGGGTTGATGGTGCCATATACATGGCTGACGTCGTGCCGCATCAGCACAGCGCTGCGGTGAATTCTCGAGTGAAACTTATGGCACATCTCGACATTGCCGAACGGAGATTGCCGCAGGATGGACGCATCAAGACTCGTGTCAAGGGGAGGGAGTTGGATCTGCGGGTATCGACGGTCCCAACCGTGTATGGCGAAAGCGTCGTGATGCGTGTGCTTGACCGAACTAGTGTCCGATACAGCCTGGAATCCATGGGTTTTGCTCCGGAGAGCCTGGAGAGATTCAATCAACTTTTGTCGAAACCGCACGGCATTTTGCTGATTACAGGTCCTACAGGTTCGGGCAAGACCACAACGCTCTACTCTGCGTTATCAAAGCTAGACGCAAATGCGCACAAGATAATCACTGTTGAAGAGCCTGTCGAGTATCAACTTGAAGGCATTAATCAGATCCAGGTGCACCAACAAATCGGGCTTACGTTCGCAAACGCCCTGCGGTCAATACTCCGGCAGGATCCTGACATCATTATGATAGGTGAAATGCGCGATAGCGAAACAGCGCAGATCGCCGTCCAGTCTGCGTTGACGGGTCACCTCGTACTTTCCACTTTGCATACCAATACCGCTGCTGGTGCGATTGTTAGGTTGCAGGATATGGGCATCGAGCCGTATCTCATCACAAGCTCGCTCAACGGCGTGTTGTCGCAGCGCCTAGTTCGTCGCCTCTGCGATTCATGCAAGCAGCCATATTTACCCAACAACGTTTTTCTTGAACGCAGTCGACTCGATCGCAACGATATTAATTCAGGGCAACTTTACCGTGCTATCGGTTGTGAGCAGTGCCGCCATACTGGCTATTCGGGACGATGCGGTATTCACGAGCTCTTGGTGCTTGATGACAGTTTGCGAAGAGGAATTCTGGATGGGCTTGATTCAACCGCTCTTCACGCACGAGCAGTGAGCGGGGGAATGAGTTCGCTCTACGAAGATGGTGTACGTAAGGTGGCGGCGGGTATTACAAGCATGGAAGAACTGCTCCGAGTGACTGAGGATAGTGTCGATGCCTGAGTTTTTCTGGAAGGCGGCGCGACTTGGCTCTGGCATTGTCGAGGGGCGTATTTTGGCCCAGAGCCAAGTTCAGGCAACATTGCAACTTCGTGCGCAGGGACTGACACCCATTCAAATTGGCCCGGTTGGCGCAACCCCAGGTGTTGCAAAAGCAAAGTCAATGCGAGATGGCCATGCAAAGCCAACTTGGTCATCGGCGATGTTTTCTTCAAAAAAGATCACTCAAGATGACATGCTGGCATTTACCAGTGAACTGTCCATCATGTTAAGGGCGGGGCTTCCGCTTGATAACGCTTTGCGAGTGCTTATAGAGATGAGCGCCAAACCCGTGCTTGCTGGGCTTACACAGTCTATCCTCGATGATGTCAAGGGTGGTGTGCCTCTAAGCAAAGTATTGTCCGGCCACCCGCAGTACTTTGGGGACTTTTACATTAATATGATTCGCTCCGGGGAAGTTAGCGGGCAGTTGAGTGGTGTGCTGGAAAGGCTGATTGACCATCTCGAGAGATTGCGTGCGCTTCGCGAGAGTGTTGTCTCGGCAACAATTTATCCTGCAATCTTGCTTGGGGTCGCGTTACTTTCTCTGGTTGCGATGCTTGGATTTGTGGTCCCCCAGTTTGAAACCCTGTTCAAGAGTATGGGTGATGCGTTACCCATTCCAACACGTATCGTGATGGAGTTGGGGCATGTGTTCACTGATTACGGTATTGTGATCGGGGCTGCGGCGGTAGTTTTCTTTCTGACTTTCCGTGCGATTCTCAGGAGTCCAGCGGGCCAGAAATGGTGGCAAGCAAGAGTCTTGACATTTCCAGTTGCTGGAACTCTTTTGCTCAAGTATGACTTGACTCTGTATTCCCGGTCATTGGGCACGCTGCTTGGAAACGGTGTACCGTTATTGCAGTCGATGCAGATTGCGAGTCAAACTGTGGGCAATGTGAACCTCCGCTTTGCACTGGAAGCCGCTATCCCAAAGGTGAAAAACGGTGGGAAGATGGTGGATGCACTCAGGGCGAGTGGTATCTTTGAACCGTTGGCCCTAAGTCTGGTTCGTGTCGGTGAGGAAACTGGCCGCATGGCCCCGATGTTGCTTGAACTAGCGCGGATCTTCAACCGCGATGTAGAGGCCGGAATCAAACGTGGCCTGGCACTACTGGAACCTGTTCTGATCTTGGTCCTTGGAGTCATCGTCGCCTCCATCATTGTGTCAATATTACTTGGGATCCTGTCCGTGAATGACTTGGCTGTATAATTCCCCCCCCCCGTATGCGTTAAGCCGACATGTCACAAACTTCCATCCATCGATTCAAAATTTTGAGACAACAAGTCAAAGGGTTCACTCTTATTGAGCTATTGGTCGTACTGGCAATCCTGACGCTGTTGGCTAGCTTGGTCGGTCCACGTGTGTTGGGGCAACTTGGAGGTGCAAAGACCAAGACGGCTGCTTTACAAATAGCGGACATTGAAAGGTCTTTGGAGATATTCAGGCTTGATGTCGGGCGGTACCCCTCTTCAAAAGAGGGCCTGAATAGCCTGACAACTCGGCCTGAGTCCGTCGCTGGTTGGAACGGCCCTTATATGAAGGGTGGGGTGCCGATGGATCCTTGGGGAAAGCCGTACATCTACAACTTCCCAATCGCTTCTGGCGGAGTGGAAATACTTTCCCTCGGTGCAGACGGAATTGCCGGCGGTGATGGTGAAAATGCGGATATCCGCAATAAATCCTAGTCGACGCAGTCGCTACCATGGTGGTTTGAAAGGGCTGCAAGGATTCACACTAATCGAATTGCTAGTGGTTCTGGCGATTCTTGGGTTGATCATCGGCCTTGTTCCAAGTTCTTATCAGAAACTAAACGAGTCTGCTCAGTACAGAGCCGCGTTGCGGGGAGTTGTGTCTGAATTGCGAAGTGCGCGGCAACAAGCGCTTTCGAAAGGGGCTATGTCAGTTTTTTCGATAGATCTGGCTCGCCGTACATATGGAGTTCTCGGAAGTACAACCCGTGCGTTGCCTGACACGATTGATCTCGTCGTTACAGTTGGCAGCTTGGAAAGCACACCTCGTGAAATAGCGTCAATCGAATTCGCTCCGGAAGGCGGTGCCACTGGGGGCACCATAGATCTTGTTCGGCACAATGGCGGCGGAACTAGGGTTCGTGTCGATTGGCTGTCGGGGCAAGTTGTACTAGAACATTTGCCGTGATGCTGTCATCAGAATCTCAGGCAGGCTTTTCATTGCTTGAACTCCTGGTTGCCTTTGCAATCCTGGCGATGTCGCTGGGGCTAATTTACCGATCGATGGGCGAAAGTGCACGCAACGCCAATGAGTTGGCGAGTTACCAACAGGCTTCTTTGTTAGCTGACGGAATACTAACCGCCCAAGAATCGGTAAATCCAGGCGGCTGGAGCGAGTCGGGTGTAAGTGGTCAATTCCGTTGGGAGGTAATGAGCAAGCCTTTTGTCGTGCCAAATGACACTCTGCCTGTACTTCGTCTTCATCAGATTTCGGTAGTGGTATCTTGGTTAGATTTTGAACGAAATCGAGTTTTTCGCATCGAAACCTTATTGCCCGAACGTGCGCCGTTGCCAGCTGAAGTTGTCAAATGAAAGGAGCACAGGCCGGGTTTACATTATTGGAGTTGCTGGTAGTAATGTCCCTGCTTGCGTTAACCATGGTCGCCGTGGGCTCCGCATTGCGGACGATAGCCATGACGGAAACCCGTGTGGACGAAAGACTTGCCCGAAGTGATCAAATGCGTTCAATTCATGGGCTTCTTACCGGAATCCTCGGTCGCGCAGAGGAACTGAAGATTGACAATTCGACCACAAAGGGCGGGAGAAAAGTGCATTTTTTGGCAACTAGCGACAGTATTGAGTGGGTTGGGGTCATGCCGGCAAGACCGGGAGCGGGGGGGCGGTATTTCTTTAGATTAGCGATTGAAGAGATAAGCGGATCCAATGCATTGGTCTTGCGATATATTCCGTGGCAACCTCAGCCGGGTTTTCCCGACTGGAACCTTTGTGACCAAAACGTGTTGATGATGGGTTTGGAGTTTTTTCAGATAGAAGCGCAAGGACTGCCATTCGAAATTCAGACCGCAACTGCTGGCTGGCCCCGCGGTTGGCAATTGGGTTGGCCGGTCGGTGATGCAATCCCGCAACGCATGCGCTTCACTTTGGGAGACAAGAAGGGCCCATGGCCGCCGTTAGTTGTAGCAATCGCCCCCACACTTCAGAGTCAACCTGGTGATCGCGGATTCGTCATTGGGGGAACCGTTAGGTGAAGAGTCAGCACAAAGGCCCTGAGGGTCTTGCGAAGGGCTTTGCCTTACTGATGGTTCTTTGGCTAATCGCTGCGTTGAGCATCATTTCAAGTGCGCTTGCCAAATCAATCCGCAACGAAGCTGAAGTAATCACTCGCGTGAGGGATGTAGCTGTTGGCAATTCTGTGGCTGACGCCGCAATTCGCCTAACCCTTCAGAAGCTGATAAATGAAAAAAAGTTATCGACACACTTGATTCAGCAAAGTGAAGTTAGCATCCTTGGAAGCCAGGCTCTGCTGGAGATCATTCCAATGAACGGGTATATTAATTTGAACGAAGCGCCTGAGGGCTTGCTCGCTGACGCGTTTGAGTTTGGGGCCGGTTTGAGTAAAGACCAAGCACAAAAACTGGCGGCATCCGCAATTAGCTATCGAGAACGCCGAGACGATGCTGGAATGGCAATTAAATTTCACTCTGTGGAAGAATTGCTGCGACTTCCAGGCTCTAGCTATTCTCTGTATGCTAAGCTCCGCGGCTGCGTTTCAACTGAATTTGTTGGTAGTGGCCGAGTAAATGCGTATGCAGCTACACGCCAGACTTTGGTTATTCTCTCGGGGGGTAACGATGCTGTGGCCGGCCAATTAATGGAGTCTCGACGCCACCAACCAGAAATGGTGGATTTAACCAGACTCCAAGGCAACTACATCGAGCAATCCCCGACAAGTTTTTTGAAGATTCGGGCCAGGGTGAAATTCGCAAGTGCCGGTGAAGTTGTTCGAACCTGGATAGTGGACATTGCGACCAAATCACATGGACTGCCTTGGCGGACAATTCGTATTATTAAAGGCGATTCCGATGCCCCGTTGCAGAGTTGATTTCGTATGAGTTCAGGTATTTCGTCTGAACGATTCCTCGGGTTAGACACTGCATGGTTTGTGCGCGAGTTTGGAGTTGCACTGCAAGGCATTCTTGGTTGGCCCATCCTTCGATGGTTGTCCCCTCGTTATTTCACTCGTTGCGTTGAACTTGGCGGGAGCGTTTTTGACATTGTCGAGGGCAAGGGTGGGGTCGGAACGGTTTGCCCCGCAACGCGAGATGCGAAATTCCTGGGAGTTGTAATCCCGGAAAAGATGGTCCTGTGGAGTCGCGTAAAACTTCCTGCCCTTACGGCAGATGAGTTGGCCTCAGCCGTTGAACTTGAGGCCAAGAGCCTAAGTCCGTTTAATGTTGAGGAACTCCTCTGGGCAAGTCTGCCGTTTGAATCAATTCCTGGCGGGGTAGGTACTTCCGTTGCTATTTTGTCGAAGCGAATGGTCGAGCAACACGTTGCATCGCTGCCAAAGGACGAGCGTCATGCGAGCCAGCCAGAAGTTTGGCTGAGAGCCCCGAATTCGCACGAGTTTTTGTTGCTTCATGGGTTTGGAGAGGCGCGCAGAAAGGTGCAGACTAGTCAGTGGACTCGATTCAACTGGTTCTTGGCGATACTGCTTCTATCATTGCTGGGCGCAAACTCTGTAACGCCTACGGCTAAGTTGAGATTGCAGGCGCTGCAAGCGGTAGAGGATTTTGAACGAGTTCAGCGAGTTGCAGCCCCTGCACTGCGCATGCGTGAGCAATTGCTGCAAGTGAACGAGCAAGGAAGAGCCTTGGAAGTCTTGATGGACAAAGCCCTTGCGCCTGAGTTGATCTTGCTGCGATTGACAAAGCTGCTGGGCGACGACACTTACTTGACGAGTCTTCGAGTGCAGGGAAACAAAATCGCAATATCGGGCCAGACTCCAAACACTGCCGTTTTTATGCAGCAACTTGGCGCGCAAGCAGGTGTTCGGGACGTCAAGTCGCCTCTTGCCGCCACCAAACAACGTGGCGCTGAACGTGAGTATTTTACGGTTGAATTCAGCATGGAAGGTTCTGAATCTATGGGGGGGCCATGACTCGATCTTTCATCCGAACCACTGTGTTTCAATTCGCAATATTGCTGATATTCTTACTTCCGATCCTGTTTGCTGGTGGTTACGTCTGGAATAAGCACATGTGGGCCAAGGGCCGACTGGCTGAACTTGAGCCGGTGCACGCAAGGCTGCAAGGGCTTGGTGTCTTGCTGCCAGAACTTGAGCTCGCAGTAAAGAATGCACAGGACAAGCTTGGTAAGACGGCGTATCCAGCCAATATGGAAGCGGCAAAAGTTGGTAATGATGCGCAACAGAAGATTCGTAGTGTATTTGAAGCGAGCCAATTGACCATCGCTAGTATGCAAGTATTGGAGCCTAAAGAAGAGGGCAGGTTCCAGCGCATTCGAATAGTGTTGGCGGTAGAGGGCGTCTTGCCCAAGTACCAAGAGGTTTTTCTCAGGCTCAAGGACCTAAGTCCTCAGGTGATTGTTGAGAGCTTCGCATTGCAGAGCATCGGCGCAGCTAAACCGCTGAGTTCACAAAATCTGTCAGGCAGCTTCGAAATCTCGGTATTGCGAGTCAGTTCATGAGACGATTTGCAACAGGTACTTTGATACTGGCAAACATTGTTGCTTTGTTCACCTTGTGCGCTTCTTGGTTTGATAGTGACGGAATGCTTCGATCTGTAACGTGGACTCCACCTGAGCCAGTGAAGGGCGACGCAACGCAGTTGCCGTTTTTCGTGAGACCCGCGAAGGATCTTAAAGACATTGGGGAATTGACGTTATCACTTGACAGACCACTGTTTGCTCCCGACCGAAAACCACCACCACCACCTCCTCCTCCGGCTCCGCCGCCAATTCCCGATAGCCTAGCAGACGCGCGCTTATTGGGATTGGTCTCTGGGGTTTCGGGTGGAGTGATTCTTCGTGCCGAGGGGCAGGTGAAAAGGTTGCGCCTGAATCAATCGCTAGGCGAATGGACGCTCAAGGCCGTTGGTTCGCGGGAAGCAACCTTTGCGCGCGGTGAGGAAACCAGACTACTTCGACTGGAGTACGCTTCTCTCAAGCCCGGGAGTCCCCAGGCTGGCCCCAATGCCGTCGGCCGGGGACCGACTTTGTCCAGTGGAGGCAATCAGGATGCCCAAAGGCAAGAAATCCGTGCATATCTTCAGGCGCAACCGCGTGGCGGGATGAAACGATGAAACCGTGTGAACAAAGATGAATATAAAGCAAGAACTCTTACTTTTCGCCCTTGCAGTTTTCTGCTGGTCTGCAATTGCGCAGCCGCAAAACGCCCAAGTCGAACAGTCTTCGATGCCGCGAATATCTAGAGGTAGCGACGTCGTCTTTGGCCCTGGGAAAACAACAGAGGCCTTGGCGGGTGCTGACGTCGGACTGCGGTTTGAAGATGCCCCTTTAGGGGACGTGCTTCAGGTGATCCTGCGTGATGTCGTCAAAGTCAATTATGTTGTGCATCCACCAATTACCGGCACGGTGACTTTGGCAACTCAAGGCGACGTGTCGGCAGATTATGCAATGCTGTTGCTGGAGCATGCCTTACAGGCGAACGGCCTTGTCATGGCCAGGGACAATCGTGGCACTTACCACATTGGGCGGGCTGAAATCATCAAGGGGATTGTGCCTTCAGTGCGCAGGGCTGATAGCGGTTCGCCACTTCCACCAGGAACTGGCGCTATCGTGGTGCCATTAAAGTACATTGGTGCTGCTGAAATGGCGTCGATTCTGAAGCCGTTCGCCGGCGCAGATTCCATTGCGAAAGTTGACAATATTCGCAATCTTCTAGTCTTGGTGGGCAGTCGAGCTCAGGCTGAGGGCTGGCTGGACCTGGTCTCAACTTTTGACGTTGACTTGCTCAAAGGAATGTCCGTTGCAGTACTTCCGCTGAAGTACATCAGTACCAAGGATGTCGAGTACGCATTGCGCATACTCAATTCGCTCTCCACAGGGGGCAGCGCCGCTGCAACTCCCGCTGGGGCAACCCCGGTCCCAAACAGCGCTGCAGGAGGGCAAACTGCAGCTGGCGCGTTCGCGAGCCCGTCTTCGTATGGCGCCCTTCGAATATTTCCCATGGAGGCTCAGAATAGCATCCTCGTAGTGAGCCCGCGGGCCGCATATATCGACGAGGCGAGGATTTGGCTCGACAAGCTCGACAAGCCTGCCGGTGGAGTTAATGAGCAGACGTTGTTTTTCTATGCAGTTCAAAATGGTTCGGCGACGCATCTGGCAGAAGTGCTTATTGGGCTTTATGGGGCAACTTCAAACGGGGCAGCACCTACATCAAACTCCAGCGGTGTCGCTCCGGGCCTTACACCAATGACTGTTGCCAGCGCTGCACCAACATCTCTGGGTCAGCTCGGTGGGAGTTCTGCAACTGCCGGGAAGAGTAAAGTCCAGGGCGCGGGGATCACAGCGGTCAACTTGACGCCGAGTGTCAGGATCATCGCAGACGAAATCAACAATGCTGTGTTGGTGTATAGCTCTGCCAATGAATTTTCGAAAGTCGAAGCCACTCTCAAAAGACTTGATGTCCCGCTAACTCAGGTGCTCATCGAGGCGAGCATCATTGAAATCACGTTGACTGATAGTCTCAAATACGGTCTGCAGTGGCTTTTTTCCGAGTCACGTGGTTCGGACATTGCCACCAGTGTATTGAGTACTGCTGCAGGGGCTGCGTTGGGCTCGACGCCGGCGGGGTTCTCCTACACGCTACGCAATTCCGGTGGCGATGTGAGAGCAGTGTTGAATGCGTTGGCGGAAAAGTCGTTGGTCAAAGTCATGTCGAGTCCATCGCTCATGGTGTTGAACAACCACATGGCGAGCATCATGGTTGGAAATCAGCAGCCTGTGCAGGCAGGGCAAACTGTGACAACCGGGGGCAACATCACGAACAATATTCAGTATAAGGACACCGGTGTCAGTCTGTCGGTAACCCCGACGGTGAACGCTGGAAATATGGTAACTATGCAGATAAACCAATCCGTCAATGACGTTGGCCCCGTAGATGTTGCCACTGGACAAAGGAGCTTTTTGCAACGCCAGATAGGCAGTAAAGTTGCGGTGCGGTCGGGGGAGACGTTGGTGCTGGGTGGCCTCATTCGCGACAATGGTGCCAAGGGAAAATCCGGTATACCGCTTCTACAAGATCTGCCCCTTGTTGGAAGTTTGTTTGGTGCGAACACCACAAGCCAGGACCGCACTGAACTGCTCGTTATCATCACGCCTAGGGTAGTCCGGTCAGATCAAGAAATTCACAAGGCATCTGCACGCTTTCGAGATACGATGACCGGGCTGGCTGGCACTTGGCCCAACGCCGAGGAACCAGAGCCTCTTTCGAGGGCAGTTGTGCGCCCCCAGCCAGAGTTGCCATCCAGCGGCAGAGTCCAATGATTGAGTTGATTGAAAGGTAAAGTAGATGGCTCGAATGAATGTCAAGCGCACACGCGCGGTTATTTGGGCGTTGGCCCTCGCGGTTGGCCTGCCGATCTTTGTTGCAGGCTGTGCGGGAGTCGCGATGGCAGACCCGCCGGAAGCAATTGTCCGCGATTTGGCGACCAAGCGTTGGCAGTCACTACTGGCACAGGATTACGAAAAAGCTTATCTTTTTCTCACGCCATCGTACCGTCAGATTCACTCGGCTGAATACTATCGGTTGCAAGTGTCGGGAGCGCCCGTAAAGTGGATTTCGGCGGAGGTATTCAGGGTGGAGTGCGTTAGTTTGAAGTGCAATGTAAGGATCAAGTTGGAAAGTAAGCCACTTGTGCCGTTTCCAATGAAAGGTGCCGTAACGGGAGGCATCGACGAGGTATGGGTGTACCAGGATCGTCAGTGGTATATGCTAGAGGCGTTGTAGGAAAATTGCAGGTTGCATGTTTACTTGAGGAGGACAAGTCTAGATTGTTGCAAAATGTCAACATCACGAACAAATTTTGAATCGTTTGCTCATTGATCCGCAGTCTGACTGTGGTACCATTTCTTAGGCGTAAACAACTTAACGGTTGCGCTTAATATCCTTTTTTAACTGGAGTCTTCATGAAAAAAAGTACACTCGCATTGAGCGTCGCCGCCGCAATTGGTGGTTTTGGTTTTGTTGGTAGTGCGTCGGCAATCACGACTGTTAGTGGTGCTGATGCCACGAGTCTCGCTGTCAATAGCGGTGGAATTGGGCACAAGCTGTTGTTCCCGTACTTCAGTGCTCAGGGAAATAACGCCACGCTGATCAATATCACTAACTCTGACACGGTGAACGGAAAGCTGGTAAAAGTTCGTTTCCGTGGTGCTGGTAACTCTGATGACTTGTATGACTTCCAGTTGCTGTTGTCGCCTGGTGACGTTTTCACCGGATCTATCACGCAGGCTACTGCTACTTCGGGTGCATCTTTCTCGTCGTCTGACACGTCTTGCGTGGTTCCCTCTGGCGCGAAGAACAACACGTTCCTGACGACCCGTGTTGATCCTGCTGGCGATGTAAATGCACAGACACGTGAAGGTTATATTGAGGTTCTCAATATGGCTGACATTAGGCCGGCCACTACGCTTTTTGGTCTGGTCAAGCATACGACTGGTAAGCCAAACACGGCGCCTACTTGCACTGATACCAACCTCGATCCATTTCTTGGTACCGATGTTGCTGACGTGACCGCAGCTCAGGCTCGCGGTATGGAGCCCCCTACTGGCGGCTTGTCTGGTGACTGGGTGATTTTGAATCAGAGCGGTACGGTAAATGCTGCATGGTCTGGTGCTGCAACTGCATTGCGTGCCACGAAAGTTGTTGCTGGCCTTCCAGTTAACGCCATGGGCAACCTTGTTTTCTGGCCTCAGAAAGATGGTGTTCCAAGTCAGGCGGCGTCTGCTGCTTTGCTGCGTACAGTGACCGCGGACGAACTGCTGGTTCAAAACTTGGTTGCAGCTGGTACTCGCAATTATGATTTGCCAGACTTGTCTACTCCATACGTTGTTGGTGATCTTTCGGCGGCCGACCGTGCTGACAAGACAACGTATCAGTTGGCAATCACCTCACTGAAGCATCAGTTTGCAGCGGATACCAGTGCGACGCCAACGTTTGTGACGGATCTGGTGATTTCCCAGCCAACACGCCGTTACTCGGTTGGTGTGAACTACAAGGCCTCTTCGACAGGTATCAATAACATTGCTACCAGTG
>JAIFLV010000006.1:14147-39678 GCA_020048895.1 Rhodoferax sp.
TTTGACCGCAGGAGCCCTGCCGGTTTTCTATAACTCAAATAATACGGCTTTGGGTACTGGTACTGGTGCGCGTCAAGTTTGCTTGACTACCATCTCGGCACCTTCGATTGCCAGTTTGTACGATCGTGAAGAGACAACCCCGACATCAGGAACCTCACCGTTCGTGATTTCGCCAGCAAATCCTGGTTCGCCTGACAAGCTGCAAATCTGTGGTGAGGCATCTGTGGTGACACTCAATCAAAAGGTCGAGGATCCTAGCGCGGCACTGGGTGGTACTGTTGCCCGTTCAAACGTTAATTTCATTAGCGACGGCCTCACATGGACAACTGGTTGGGCAAATTGGAACATTACCCAAGCTACTGATCTGGGCCTGCCGATCCTGGGCGCTACGTTTATGCGTGTTCGGAACGCAACATCGAGCTATGGCTTCGCGTTCCCGCACAAGTACACATGGTAAGTTGATGTTCATTTGACCCAGTAAATTTGGATGTTGAGTGAGAAGGGCGGGGGTGACCCCGCCCTTTTTTATTTCCAGTAGAGATTTTCGTTTTTTGGAATCTATTGAGTATGAGAATGGTCATAGTCGCGCTTGGTTTTGTATTCCTAAGTGGAATGCAAGGCGAAGCATCAGCACAGGTACTATTGCAGGGAAATGGCGTAACAGTGACGAGCCAAGACCTTGACGCTGAATACAAACGTATGCCTCCTGAATTCAGGACGCAGTCCCTGGCTAAACCAGACCAGGTGTTCAACGCGGCATCCGGTCTCTACATGCTGAAGGTGCTTGCTGCAGAGGCAGTGGAACAGGGCCTTGATAAAGACGACAATGTTCGTTGGGCGCTAGAGTCAGCCAGAATCCGCATCCTGTCAGAGGCCCGTACAGAACAACTTGACAAACAGCGTGCCCCGAGTCCAGAGGCAATCGAAGCCTACGCCCAGTCGCAGTATCTGGCCAATCCAAAGGCATTCGATATGCCTGAACAAGTTAGGGTACGGCACATTCTGCTGAGAATGCAGGAGGACAATGCCAAGCAAAAGATCGAAGACATACAGCGAGCCCTCAAAGAAGGGGCCTCGTTTGAGAAACTAGCGAAAGAGAGATCACAAGATCCTGGTAGTTCTGTAAAGGGTGGCGACTTGGGCCTGTTTGGACGTGGAAAAATGGTAAAGTCTTTTGAAGACGCGGCTTTCAGCCTACAGAGTCCAGGCGATGTATCCAACATCATTGAGACCCAATTTGGGTATCACATTCTCAAACTGGAAGAACGCAGAGCCGCAGGTGGACGCGCCTTTAGCGAAGTTAAGGAGACGCTAATCAAGCAAGCACAAGCGACTCTGAGCACTCGCCAGCGAGAGGCCACCCGAGACAGAATCCTGAAGGACGCTAAGGTCGATAGTAATGCCATAGAAGAGCTTGCGAAGCTGATCTCCAGCAAGTAAGTGCGGAATGATCAGACGCAGTGCCATAGGCACTATCGTTAGGAACCGCGCGTTACTCCTAGCGCTTATCAAGCGGGACCTTCAGAACCGTTATGCTGGCTCTGTAGCAGGCATGCTATGGGGCCTGCTGCATCCCATGGCGTTGCTGGGTATCTATGCCGTTGTCTTTGAGTATGTCTTTCGCGCACAGGTACCGGGCCTCGCGCCAGATCAGCCGTACCTCTTGTTTGTCGCAAGCACACTTTGGCCCTGGCTGGCGGTTCAAGAAGCAATCACCCGTGGAACCATGGCCGTTCAAAACCACGGGGCACTGGTAAAAAAAGTCGCCTTCCCCCACGAACTGGTCGTCTACAGCGCGGTAGTGTCCAGCTTCCTCGTACAACTCTCCGGCTATGCAATCGTCCTGCTAACACTGAAACTATTGGGTTTTGGTGTCTACTTTATGTCACTGCCTACCGTACTGTTTGGCGTGGCGGTGCTTGCGGTTGCATCCGGCGCCATTGCGCTCGTCATGGGTGCACTGCAAGTGTTCGTGCGGGATGTTGAACACCTCCTCACGCAGCTGCTGGGCATACTTTTCTACGCCACCCCTATTCTGTACGCGATGGAGTCCGTGCCATCCTGGCTGTCTTCGGGGATGCAATGGAATCCACTGCTTCACTACCTCGAACCCATCCGCAACGCCCTGCTCAAAAACGAAGGCATCAGCCTCATTACCGCTGCCATCATGCTCGGCGCAACCATGCTCGTCTTTTATGGAGCAAGAAAATTCTTCCTGCGCCTGTCTCCCTATTTTGAAGACATGGTGTAACCTCAATGACCGCAGCGTTGATCAAACTCGAGGGAGTAAGCAAACACTACCCCATCCTGCACCAGGGCAGCCACAAGCTCGCGCACGTCTGGTCGCGGTTGCGTGGACACCAGCCTCACAACACCTTTACCGCCTTAAGCAACGTCAGCTTCACCGTCCACAAGGGCGAGTCCCTCGGGCTCATCGGTGTCAACGGGGCCGGCAAGTCAACCCTGCTCAAACTCATCGCCGGTGTGGTCGCGCCCAGCACGGGGCTATTCGAGCGGCAAGGCCGCATCGGTGCTCTGCTGGAACTCGGTGCCGGTTTTCACGGCGAATATACCGGGCGAGAAAACGTCTTTCTCTCCTGCGCCCTCATGGGTCTTACGCGCGCCCAGACCGAAGAAAAAATGGAAGGCATACTTGCCTTTGCAGACATCGGCGACCACATTGACCAGCCTATCAAAAACTACTCCTCAGGCATGGTGGTCAGACTGGGATTTGCCGTGGCCACCTGCATTACCCCAGAGGTGCTTATTACCGACGAAGTGCTGGCCGTAGGCGATGAGTCATTTCAGAAAAAATGCATCTCCTGGATGGAACGCTACCTCGAGCAAGGCGGTACCCTGCTACTGTGCTCGCACAGCATGTACCACATACAAAAGCTCTGCAAACGTGCGCTATGGATACATGGTGGCCAAGTACACATGGGTGGCAGTGCAGCAGATGTCACCCGCACCTATCTGGCCTGGCACGAAGAAAAGACCCGCCAGGAAAAAGAGCGCAACAAGCCCGCGCCGGGCAACCCCGAGCAGTTTGCCTCCGGCATTTACGCCATCAAAGACATGGCGCTCAACGCCAACCAGACCGAAGAGCCCATCTGCATCAATATGCGTGACAACCTCACGGTCACCGGCACTGTCTACTCGCCAGACAACCGCACGCCGCACGTCGCTGTAGGTGTGGTGCGTGCAGACGGCTCCCCCGTCTACGGCATTGTGAGCGAAATGGACGCCTTCGCGCTCCAGCAAGTTGCCCCCAACCTGTTTGGCTACACCATTGTCTTTACCAACCTACCCCTGCTACCGGGCCGCTACGTCGCGCGCTCCCATGCAATGGACCCCGAAGGCTTCCGCCTGTTCGATCAGGTAGAGCGCCACTTCGACGTGCTGGGCGACTCCCGCGAATTGGGCTTCTGCCGCCTGGAACACCAATGGATCAACCAGCCAACATGACCCACGTCAACGTCACGCAAACCATAGCCGCAGCAAACCAACTGCTTCAGCAAGGCAACCCGTCTGAAGCATCGCACCAGCTTGACGCAGTATTCAGGGCAGACCCTCACAACATCGAAGCCCACAACCTGCGTGAACGGTACGCACTCCCGGGCAATTTCTCCAGCTGGATGGGCGTCAACGCCCACATCTCACCTGATGACGACATATTCCGATTTTTCGCCAACCATCCAACCTCCAGCAACCCGGCGAGAGACTACCTCGCCGACGGCTGGCGCACCATGGTCGAGTTGCAGGACATCCTTGACCTCTACTCGCTCACACTGGGGCGCTGCAACGGGTTTCTCGAGTTCGCCTCGGGCCACGGCCGGTTCACCCGCCATCTATGCAAGAAGCTACCCCCCGGGCAACTGGTGGTCAGTGATGTGGTCCCCGGAAGTGTCGACTTCCTGCAAAACACCATGGGCGTACAGGGCTTCTATTCCGCAACAAATCCCGCCGAACTAAAGATCCCGGGCCAGTACCAGATCATCTTTGTACTGTCATTGTTCAGCCACTTGCCCGCACAGGCTTGGGGCACATGGTTTCAGGTCTTGTACCAAGCCCTCGCACCGGACGGAGTGCTTATATTCTCTACCCATGGTGCCAAGTGCGCCCGCATGGAATCCATTGACTGGGGCGCTGATGAGTACCGGTTCTACCCCTACAGCGAATCAACCGCCCTCGACGGTCAACTCTACGGCTGTGCCTACGCCAGTGTCGACTATGTTCTCAGGGCAGTAACAGCGGCTCTCGGCCCCCAAGCCACTGTGCGCACCCTGGAAAACCACTTTTGGGGTAATCAGGACGCCATCATGGTCCAGCGCCCTTCACTTGCTTAGCCACAAATGGGCTCGCATCCACGCGTCGCGTAAACCGGTCCCGCAGGTCCGAGGTGGGTTTCTCAAAAAACTTGAACACCAGCCCTGACAGAGAAAAAGTCAAAATCAGCCACGTGGCAGACGCAGCCAACACGGTCGCCCAACTGCTGTTCTGGTTAACCGCAAACCACGCCTGCACCACAAAAATCATCGGAAAATGAGACAGGTACAGCGAATAGGAATACAGACTGATCCGGTCCACCACCCAGTCAACGGCCCGACTGTTGTTCACCAAGCCCGTCAGCCACGGGAGCATCAAAAACGTCCCTGCAGCGGGCAGCACCAGCGAAAAAACATTCATCAACCGCGACCCCACGGAGTCCGTCCACCCCACGTATACCAGCACCTCAATCATCCACAGCCCCCAGGCTGTCAACAAAAAGCCCGCAATCGCCTTGGCACCTTTATGCCGCCCCCAGGCATCGGCGTGCCACCGGCTGGCAATGGCAGCCAACACGCCCCAGCCGGTAGCGTCCAGGTGAAAAACCGTTACACGCCGAATCGCTGCATCCCAGGCGAAAAAATCGGTTGGCACCGGTGCTGCCAGGCGTGCAAGTGTGGGCGCAGCAATCAACAATAACGCTACCGCAAGAAACGTATTGCGCGAACCCGACCGAAACACCACCGCCGCCAACCCCAGCAACAACGGCATCAGCAGGTAAAACCACTCATCCGACGCAAGCGACCACGCCTCTCCAAAAAAAAGTGGGCTCTTCTCAGGCCAGGCCAGATTTTGCGAAAAAATCACAAACTTGAAATCAAACACCCCGCTGCCAATACCGTAGGCCGACAGCAATGCATTTACCAGCAAAAACAGGTAATAGTTGGGCAGCGTGCGAAACCAGCGCCGCAACCAGAAATCCCGTGCCTGCTCCCACCAGGTGGTGCGTGTCTCAAAACTGCGAATCATCATCGCGCCAATCAAAAACCCGCTCAACACAAACAGCCACTCAATCGCCAGCACCGACGACGCGCTAATGCCCGAGGCAAACCCCTGCCAGCCCACCCGTCCCGGGCTGATATGAAACCCAATGAAATAATGGTTTGACAGCACCACCACGATCGCCAGCGCACGCAGCAGGTCCAGCCCGAAATTGCGGCCGGGCTGCCTCGGCGCTGCACCTCCCGTGGGGTGCCGTGAGCTCACTGCGTCAGACATCGTGTCCGCCTACCTCCAGCACGGCCTGCACGCCCCACCATTAACGCTTATCCAGCTCATACATCGCCAGCCGCTGGTTTAGCCGGCGCACCTGGCGCTCAATGCGCGTGTTCAAGATATCCGCGTGCAGCGCTTTTATCAAAAGCAAAATCACCGTTGCCAGAAAAAACAGGGCCGGCGGGTAACTGATACCCACCACACCCGCAAGATAGTCAATCGTTGCGGGCCACACGCCAAAAACAGCCGCAAAAAAGGCCACAACCAGCCAGAAAATCCCATGGCTCAAATGCAGATGGTCACGGCGAAGCAGAAACACTATGGCTGCGGCGAGGCCTACTCCGAGAAGCGACGTGGTGGTGTAAAGTGAATTCATTCGGGTTGCTGCCGCACGTGGTTCAGTAAATTGCAGCGAGCATTGTCGCTGTTTTCAGCGTGGTGCCCATCATGCACTGGCGCTGCATGCGCACCCGTAAGTCAAAATTCCTCAATCTCTTCGCTCGCACTGCGCGGCACCCGCCAGCGCGACAGGCACAGCAAAGTCGTCACCGCCATGTACCGCCCCACGCTCACCCATGAGTTGAAAATGCGCGAGATCCCATCCACCCTCTCCCGCATCGACACCGGCACCTCCACAATGCGCAGCCCCGCAGTACGCAACAGCAGCAAAGTGCCAATGTCCTGATAGTCCAGCAAAGTGGCCTCGCCCGAGGCCAAAACCTCCATTGCCTCGGGCTTGTAGCAGCGAAACCCCGACGTCAAATCCGTCAGCGGCAGCCCCGTGAGTACCCGAAACCAGGTCCAGGCAATGCGGCGCAGTCGGCTGGCTCGTTGTGGAAAAGCCCCAATCACCACATCCGCACCTGCGCTGGCTTTCAGCAGGGCGGGCAACTCGCTCACCTCATGCTGCCCGTCGGCATCCATCGTCACGACCCGTCCAAACCCCTCGCGCAACCCCACCCGAATACCCGTTTGCATCCCGCCCCACGCCCCCAGGGCCAGCATGGGCCGCAACACCCGTGCTCCGCTGGCACGGGCAATGTCTCCTGTGCCATCCTCGCTCAGGTCATCCACCACCAGCACATGGGCATACCCCTCGGCACGCAAACTCGCCAGCAGCTCGCCTATCGTGGCCGCCTCGTTCCGGGCCGGAATCACTATCAAGGTCTCATCCCGGGTCTGGCAAGCCTGCGTCACACCTCGCGCCAGCGCATACTCCCGTGCAAGCAAGTGTGCGCACACATCCACCGTCAGCCGCTCGCTCAGGTACTTGTGCCCAGCCCGGCCCATGGCGTCCCGCGCGTCGGCATGTGCCATCATCCATTCAAGCGCCGCCTTCCAGGCAGGCACATCTTCAGGCGGGCAGGTTTTGCCGGCACCAGAGGTTGCCACCACCCACGGCATGCCTGAGCCAGGCAAATCACTCACCAGGCAAGCCTTGCCATGGCCCATTGCCTCCAGCAACACCACGCCAAACGCCTCGGTGCGCTCACGCGAAGCCAGGCAAAACAGATCACACGAGGCCAGCAGCGCATGCTTCTGCGCATCGCTCACAGGCCCCAGCAACCGTATGCGCTGCGGCTCCTGGGCCTGCGCATACGTGTCTATCTGGCCCTGCAGCGCTTCCCGCAATTCGCCATCCCCGGCAATCAGCAACTCCACACCTGGCGTCTGTGCAACGGCAGCAATCAGCGTCTCAAAACCCTTGTAGTACGCCAGCCGCCCGATAGACAGTACCCGAAAAGTACCGGCACCCCAAGGCGCAAAGTCTGCTTGCGCCGCATAGGCCAGAGGCTTCAGCCCCAGGGGAACCACCGCACACTTCTCACGCCACGCATCCAACGGCTCACTGGCCTCCAGATACGGCGGTGAAGTCACCACAATACGCTTGGCCTTTTCCAGCACCGCCTGCTCAAACGGCCGATACACGCGGTACGCAAGCGCCAGCAGCACCCGCAGCTTGGTCGCCACCACGTCAGAATGCCAATGCACCACCCACGGAATTTCCTTGGCGCAGGAGAGGGTCAGCGCCCAGAAAACAGAATTGTTGGGCATGTGCAAATGCAGCACATCCGGCTTGAAGTGGGCAATCGACGCTCGCAACCGGAGCCTGTATGCCAGCGCCACCGGTGCGTACACCAGATGCCCCTGCACCGGCACCCGCCGTAACCAGGGCGGGTCATCGGGCAGTGCATCCCCATGCACCAGTGCGCAGGCCTCCATGCCCTGCGCGCGCTGCGTTTCTATCAGGTCGGCCAGAAACACTTCCATCCCCCCATGGTGGGGCGGGAAAAACTTGCCCAGGTGCAATACCCGCAGTGCAGGCGCGGAAACGCTCACTTCAGCGAGAGCGTCACGCCGCTCTTCCAGCGCTCCTGCAACTGCTTGTAGGCGGTATTGCCAGGCTCCAGTTGCACGGCTCTGGCCAGGTCTTCACGCGCAGCGTCCGCTTTGCCTGCCGCCGCATTGGCCAGCGCTCTGCCGTAATAGCCCAGCGCCACAGGCTTCAGAGCCAGCAGCTGGTTGAACGCCACCAAAGCTCCAGCGCCATTGCCGGCCCCCACCTGAGACATGCCCAGCCCCGACAAATACTTGGCGTTTGCAGGCTCAGCCGCTACCAGCACTTCAAAATCTGCCGCCGCCGCCGTATACCGCTGCAATTGCATGGCAGCCTCGGCCCGGCGCAGCCGCGACTGTGTCACTACCGACGCATCCTGCGGCGTGGCAATGGATGTGCTGTAGCTGTCGAACGCAGCAGCAAACTGCCCCAGCGCATATTGCGACTCTCCGCGCTGAAAATACAGCGCACCGTCCTTGTAGCCCATGGCCTGTGCTTTGGCCAGTGAGTCCAGTGCGTCGGTATGCTGCTTCAGCAACTGCTGGGCTACCGCCATATTCACCCAGGCGCCACCCGTGGGCTCACCCAGTGCGGCCGCATAGCGAAAATCCTCCAGGGCCGGCTCCGCTGAAAAGCGCGCCAGGTGGTAGGCGCCACGGTTCAGAAACGCCCGGTAGCGTCCCACCACATTCGCCGGTGCCTTAGTGTCTATCTTGGCAACCGCGTCGGACCACACCGTCAGCTCGCTCTTCATGCTCCATACACGCTCTGCCGCCAGGCCCGCCAGCACTACCGCCAGCAACACGGCAGACTTGTACAAGGTGCCAGGCGAAAAGCCTGTCAACAGCACTGCAACCAAAGCCGGCACCGGTATCGCCCACAGGTAGCTGCGGTACAGCACCATCGGGTCTTGCACCCACACAGTGGCAAACTCCGTCCAGAACAGAATCAACGGGAACAAAAGGCACAGCCCTACAAACCCCCAAACGTCCGAGCGCCTGATCACCGCCACCGTTGCCCCCACCAAAACCACAAGGTAGCCAACGGCGCCCAAAAGCTGGGGCAGTGCAGTCAACGTCAGAGGGAAAGGCGTGCGCATGTCGATCGACATCCAGCCCACATAAGGCACCGCCCACAACAGCCCGTAGTGAAAGAATAGCCCGGCCTGGTTCAGTACGCTGAGTACAAAAATCTGCTGGGCAGCGCCCGCTTGCTGGCGGTCCAGCTGCGCAGCAAGCTGCCGCGATGTCTCATCAAACACCTGGCCGAGCAGATTCGGGTAGAGGCTGAGTAGAACGGCCAAAGCTGCCGCGAGCAAGACCAGCGACAGACAAAACATACCCGTAGCGCGCTTCCACGTGGGGCGTTCGAGAAACACGTACAGTGGAAGTCCCAGGCCCGCTATCAGAAAGGCATGCTCTTTGGACAATACCGCTGCCACATAGAGTACGAGCGTCCAGATGAACCAGGCTGCCTTCTTCTCGGTCACCCCTTTCACAAATGCCCAACAGGCCAATACCGCAAATAGCGTCGCCATCACAATAGAGCGTTGTATCAGGTAGCCTACGGCGTATACCGCTACGGGGTTCAGTGCGAAGACCATCAGGCCAATCCGTAGCGCTGCCAGTTGTGATTCCGCGAATTCCGGCCCGGAGCTCGCATCATCAGCGTACTTGATGCGTGGGAGTAGTAACGCAAATAGTTGGAACAGTGCGGCACAGGCTGCCAGGTGCAGTGCGATGTTCACTACGCGTTGAACCGCCACACTATCGCCTGCAAGTGCGTCTACCCAGTTAAATGTTCCATATGAAAGTAACCTTGCCTTGAGTTGCAAAAGGCTAGCGTATCCATCTCGCACCGTGCCATCAATGAGGCGTCCGTCATCAAAAATGAGATCATTCTGAAGCCCGACTGCGTAAGGCAGAGCAACGGCCAGACAAAGCAAAACTGGATAAATAAGCGAGCGCCAGCTCTTGATATTGTTCAACACGCACAACCCCAAAATAGCCTGCTTGAATGAGGCTGAAGGAGGGCAAAGTATAGGTTATGGGAGAATTTACCCATCACAAATCTGCGAAGCGCTTTGAGGCTGCATCAATCGGCAAGCTACAATCTGCGCCCCGAACCGCTTCCCTGAAAACGCCTTCCAAGTGTCTGGTAGGTTACTGCGGTGTGGGGCGGCAGACTCTTAATGGCACTGGCCTCGAATGGGTCGAGCAGCCTCACGTGATGCGCTTACCGGGAAAATTCCGCGAACTTACAAAAAAGCGACATGTCCATATTCGGCAGTTTCAGTCAGCACAGCGAACTGCTTTGGGAGCTGGTCAAACGAGATTTTGTTGGTCGCTACAAAGGGTCGCTTCTTGGAGTCGCATGGTCGCTCTTCAATCCCTTGATACTGCTTGCCATCTATACCGTAGTGTTTAGCGTGGCGTTCAATGCAAAGTGGGGTGTTGGTGCGGAGAGCAAGGGCGCATTTGCTCTGATTCTGTTCTCCGGCATGGTGGTACACAGTTTTTTTGCAGAGTGCCTGAACCGGGCACCTGGCCTCATCACCAGTCACATCAGCTACGTCAAGAAAGTCGTTTTTCCCCTGGAAATCCTGCCCTGGATGGCCTTGTGCTCTGCTTTGCTGCACTTTCTGGTGAGCTTTGGGGTGTTGCTTGTCTTTTGCCTTGTAGCTGGTGTCAGTGTTCATGCAGGCGTATTACTGGTCCCCGTGTTGCTTTTGCCACTGATACTGATGACCATTGGCCTGTCCTGGCTGCTCGCTTCACTGGGCGTGTACTTGCGCGACCTATCGCAAATCGTCGGCATGATTACCATGGCATCCCAATTTTTGGCACCCGTCTTTTATCCGATGGAGAATTTGCCCCAAGCGTATCGGGCGATCATGCTGTGGAACCCTATTACGCTGCCAGTGATTCAGCTACGAGACGCCGTTTTGTGGGACAAACCTATTCAATGGGACATGTGGGCAGGCAGCCTGGTGATTGGCATTGCCGTCAGTTACGTGGGATTCTGGTGGTTCCAGAAGTCGCGTCGGGGTTTCGCGGATGTCATCTGAAAAGATCATCATCGATGTCAGATCGCTGAGCAAGCGCTACGAGATCTATCCGCAACCCAGCGACAGGCTGAAGCAACTTGTTGTGCCACCTGTTTGCAGTGCGATGAATCGTGGAGCGTCTTCGCTAGGTGTGAACTGGCGAGTCAACACCCCGAGCTACTTCCGGGAGTTCTGGGCCCTGCATGACATATCGTTTCAGGTACGCAAGGGAGAGACTCTCGGCATCATTGGCCGTAATGGCAGCGGCAAGAGCACCCTGCTGCAGATACTTGCCGGAACCCTTGCCCCGACAGCGGGTGTGGCAGAAGTCACCGGGCGTGTTGCGGCCCTGCTGGAGCTGGGCAGTGGATTTAACCCGGACTTCACAGGAAGGGAAAACGTCTTTCTCAACGGCAGAATTTTGGGGCTCAACCAACGGCAGATCGAAGACCGTTACGACCAGATTGTTGAGTTTGCCGACATTGGCAACTTCATTGACGAGCCAGTCAAGACCTACTCTAGCGGGATGTTCTTGCGCCTTGCCTTTGCGGTACAGGCCCACATCGATGCGTCGATTGTCATCATTGACGAAGCCCTGGCGGTGGGCGATGTTTTCTTTCGCCAGAAGTGCTATACACGGCTGGAGCAATTGAAAGCATCCGGGGCAGCGATTTTGCTGGTATCGCACTCCATGCCCGACATCGAGCAGTACTGTGAGCGTGCGCTTCTGCTAGACGCTGGCAACCAGCGGTTTCTTGGAGAGGCGTCCGAGGCTGCGAAAAACTACTACCTCTTCCATCAGCAGGACAAAGTACAAGCACCAAGATACGTAAGTGAAGTGTCTGCCGCGAGTAAGTCCACGCTCTCCCTTGCCATTGCGCTTCAGCCGCCTGTTGAGGCTTTTGTTGACCTGTCCAACAAGGTGCAGGTAGCCAACGGTCAAGCCAGGTGCACTGGTTTGGCGATGTGTAACGCCAAGGGAGAAGCATGCAGCCATTTTCGGCAGGGCGAAAGGGCGCAGTTGTATTACGAATTCGAGTTGACCGAGCCTATTGGTGTGCCAATTTGCGGCATCGTCATCAAGAACGATCGTGGAATCATCGTCCACGGCAAGAACAGCTGGCAGTTTGACACCGAGGTCCCCACGAGCTTGGGGCAGGGAAGCAAAATCGTTTGTCAGCAACAGATTCAACTGGAACTCGCCCCTGGCGAATATGTTTTCGAGATCGGACTGGCCTCGGTCACCCTCACGGAGTGGGAAAATCGACAACGTATATCGCATGAGGAAATGTCCTCTCTCTACATCAGTATCTGCCAGGTTCCCAATGTCGGCGTGTTCTCGGTTGGAATTGGCCAGAAGAACGGCGTGTCAGTGCTTACCCACCACGGAGTTGCCAACCTGCCAGGAGCCTTGGAGATTGCCGTGCAAGCCAGAAACGATTCAAATGATCACCACTGACCGCTCTCATACCCAATCGCCAGCTCTTACGAGGCACGACGTCCTGACAGGTTATGACGCGGTCTGCAGCCTCTACGGCTTCGTTCCCTCCCTGAGCCACTGGCGAGCATGGGAATATGCTGCCTACAGGAAATTCAATCTCACCGGTCGGACCCTCGATCTGGGGTGTGGCGATGGGCGTTACTTCAAGTTGATCTGGCCGGATCTGTCCGACGTTGTCGGCGTCGACATCGAACCCACAGTGGCCGCACTGGGGCGGCAAAGTGGCGTGTATCGGTCAGTCCATGTAGCGCCCGCGCATCAAATTCCTGAAGCGAACGAATCCTTTGACAACATCTTCGCTAATTGCTCGCTGGAGCACATGGACCATCTGGATGCCGTCCTTGCGGAAATTTTCCGTTGTCTCAAACCTGGCGGCACGCTGCTGTGCAGTGTTGTTACCCACCGATTCGTGCAATGGTCGCTGTTGCCGCAACTGGTTTTACTCGCCGGTTTTGGCGAAGCCGCAGAAACGCTGCAGAAAGACTTCCTTGCCTACCACCACCTGGCCAACCCGCTGCCGGTCGATGAATGGGAAAGGGCTTTTGCTCATGCAGGGTTGGCAGTGCATGCACATGTGCCCATTTTGCCAAAGCACAACAGCGGAATATTCCTCTTGATGGACAGCCTTTGGCATGTCAGGCAGGGAGCCGGTGGCGAGATGGGCGACACGATTTACCCATTCCTGTCTGCCAACGCTAACTTTCCGCTGGCATTCAAAAGCGTACTTGCAGGGCTACTCGACATGGAAACCGACTGGAGCGATTGCAGTGGAGCGGTGTTTCTGGTGCGAAAACCGGAGGCGCAAGTATGAGGGCATGCTGGTGCGGCAATGAAAATCTTGCCCCTTTCAATGCGGACTATGTCGAGTGCAAGGTGTGCGGCACACTCGTCTCTCTCAAATCGCTGACCGACGAGCAACTCGTTGTCAAAGATGACGAAACTGACTTTTACGGCAAACAATATTGGCTGGATCATCAGGTGCAGGGTTTGGGCATCCCCGCCATTCAATCGCGCGCGCGCATTGACCTGGCTGAACGCAACCTGTATTGGCTCAATACCTTGCTCAAATACCGCTTGCCACCCGCGCAGATAATGGAATTGGGTTGTGCACACGGCAGCTTTGTCGCGCTGATGCGCCAAGCCGGTTACAGCGCGACCGGTTTGGAACTCAGCCCGTGGGTCGTCGAGTTCGGCCGCAAGACTTTTGATGTGCCCATTTTGCTTGGGCCCCTGGAGGCGCAGGAGATGCCTTTAGAGAGTCTGGATGTCATTGTTTTGATGGATGTCCTTGAGCATCTCTCGGATCCACTGGAAACTCTGAAACACAGTCTTCAGCGACTCAAACCCGATGGCCTTCTGATCGTACAGACCCCCCAATTCAAAGACGGCATGTGTTTTGACTCACTGGTGGAGGCCAAAGACCGTTTCGTTGAGATGCTCATCCCTGATGAACACATTTACCTCTTTGGCGAACGCTCGGTCAAGCAACTGTTTTCGCGTCTCGGGGCAGGGCACGTTCAATTTGAACCGGCGTTGTTTGCGCATTACGACATGTTCTTTGTTGTAAGTCGGCAGCCCATACAGACCATAGACCGAACGCTGGGTGACCTTGCATTGCAATCCAGTGCGAACGGGCGCATCGCTTTGGCACTTCTCGATGTGAGTCGACGCGAGCAGGAAAGGGCACTGGAACTCGCAAAGTCAGAAGCAGATCGCACAGCGCGTGCCAAGCAGATAGACGTGCTCAATGGCATGCTCGCCCAGGTCCAAGCCAGCCACACCGCGCAGCTTGAAGCCTTGACGCAAGTGATCAGAGAGTCGGAAGCGGACCGCGCAGCGCGTGCCACGCAGGTTGAAACGCTCACCCACATGTTGAACGAGTCCGAAGCAGACCGCGCAGCCCGCGCCACGCAGATTGAAACGCTCACCCACATGTTGAACGAGTCGGAGGCAGACCGCGCAGCCCGCGCCGTGCAAATCGACACATTGACAGCCATGTTCACGCAGGCCGATGCCCGGCGTATTGCAAATGCACAGGAAATCGAAGCGTTGCACAGCCAGTTACGCCTGCTTCTTTCACGCCGTGCCATGCGACTCATGACCAAGATTTCCGAGTGGCCCGAGGTGAGCCGGTTGCATGAAAAGTTGGGAAGCTCCCGTGGGTAAATCGTTGAAAACTATTGCGGTGGACCTTACTCCGGTACTGCCTGGTGGAGCCAACGGTGGCGCAAAGATCTTTGTGCTGGAGCTATTGCAGCGCCTGTCCGCCATGTTCCCGTCAACCCAGTTCAACTTGCTCACGCAGGCGCAGTCCCATGAAGAACTGGCCTCTATGGACCGCTCCAACATGCGACGCATCATGGTGGTGGGGCCAGCGGTAACCCAGACGATCCGGCCGCGCCTGATGGGTCTCGCCTCACGCATCCTGCCGCACCTTCCGCTTCGGCTGCGGGGCCTTGTAAATCGCCTGGGCTACTCCCTTCATTCTGCATTGAAGAGGAGTGCATCCGGGGGGTTGCTGCACGACATGGGTGCCGACCTGCTATTTTGTCCATTTACCGCTCCCACCTACTTTGAGCCAGGTATCCCCACCGTCTGCACCATCTATGACCTGCAATACAAAACCTACCCTGAGTTCTTTGCGCCAGAAGACGTTGCTCACCGTGACCGCACTTTCGCCGACGCGTGTCGCAAAGCGAGCGGACTGACCGCCATTTCCGACTACTCCCGCGATTCGGCCATCGCACATGGCAAGCTCGATCCGGCCAAAATTCGCACCATCCACCTGCGCATGGCAAATCGGTTTGACCCACACGCCGTGCATGACAAGAGCGTACTCGCGCGCCTGAACCTCCAACCCCAACGCTATTTCATTTACCCGGCCAACTTCTGGAAACACAAAAACCACGAAATGTTGCTGACCGCCTTTGGCATGGCATGCCACCAGGGGCTTGCATCAGACTTCAAGCTCGTCTGTACCGGTTCGCCCGGTGATCGTCAGTCGTGGCTAGCCGGGGCAACCCAGAGAATGCATCTGGCCAACAGAGTCGTTTTCCCGGGCTACATTCCGGGCGAGGAGTTGGCCGCACTGATTGCACATTGTGGTGGCGTGGTCTTCCCGTCGCTCTACGAAGGCTTTGGATTGCCAGTAGTCGAAGCCATGGCCGCGGGCGTCCCCGTTGCGTGCAGCAACATCACCTCGCTACCGGAGGTTGCCGCCGGTGCTGCCATTCTCTTTGATCCGCGCGTTCCGTCACAAATTGCGCAAGCGCTCCTGGAGTTGGCCGCGGGCGGTGCACGTCAAGATCAACTGGTGCAGGCCGGCTTGGCGCGAGCACAGGAATTCGCTGACTCCCAACGCATGGCCAACGAATACTGGAGTCTGTTTCAGCAATCGCTGAGCAACGAAATTTCGGAAAACCTGCTCACGGGCGTCTATCCCGACGGTTGGACTGGCCCGCTACTCAACCTCCAGGTCACCCCGTCACCCTCACCACAAATGCTGGAGATGGAGGTCCTGGTTGCACAGTGGATGCCACAGCCCAAAGTCACCCTGCAAGTCACTACTGCAGGACGTACCCAGGGCGTGCCAACAGACATTGCAAGGGGAGCGGCGCAGTTGGTCGTGGTGCCCTTGTCGGCAGAGGGGGGTGTCTACCAAGTCCAACTGAAACCCCATTTTGTACCTTCGCAGACTGGGCATGGTGATGACCACCGCCAACTCTCTGCCATGCTGCAACGATGCGTGCTCAAGCGGGCAGGTGGCGAAGAAATTGATTTGCTGGGGGAAAGTCGGTCATGAGAGTCAGCGTCGTCACACCCTCCTACAACCAGGGCCAATTCATTGAGCGCACCTTGCAGAGTGTCGCCACTCAGGCGGGTGTAGAGGTCGAACACGTCGTATTTGACGGCGGCAGCACAGACAGCACGGTAGAAGTGCTCAAGCGCTTCCAGCCCCCAGTGCGCTGGGTTTCGGAAAAAGACCGCGGTCAGACCGACGCGGTGAACAAAGGCATCCGTGCCACCACGGGCGAAATCATTGGGTGGCTCAACTCCGATGACATCTACTACCCCAACGCTTTGGCCCGTGTCGTTGCCTACTTTCAAGAGCATCCCGAGGTGGATGTTGTTTACGGCATGGCGGACCATATCGATCTGGAAGACCACGCTTTTGAAGCCTACCCCAGTGCCCCATGGAACTTTGATCAACTCAAGCAAACCTGCTTCATCTGCCAGCCCGCATTGTTCTTTCGCCGCTCGGTTACAGACAAATGCGGCCTGCTCGACGAGTCGCGCAACTACTGCATGGACTACGAATACTGGCTAAGGCTTGGCAAAGCTGGCATTCGGTTCGCCTACCTGGAAGAAAAGCTCGCGGGGTCGCGCCTGTATGCAGACAACAAAACCCTGGGCTCGCGCATCAAAGTGCACCGGGAAATCAACAACATGTTCAAGTCCTTGTTTGGAACGGTGCCTGACCGTTGGTTGTTCAACTATGCCCATGCGGTCGTTGAGCCGCGCGTGGACCGGCAAAACCACTCCAAGCGGTTTGCACTGGAGGTGGGTGTACGCTCCATTCTTGCTGCCTTGCGCTGGAACCGCGCTATCTCGCCAGAGATGCGCGGAGTCGTTCGCACCTGGTGGTTTCAGTCCTGAAGGCAGCGCATTGTGATCATTGGCAACGGACTTCTCGCTAGCGCGCTCGCACCCTTTTTTGCATCAGACGATGACACCATCGTCTTCGCCTCAGGGGTGTCCAACTCCCGGGAAACCCGGCACGAAGAGTTTGAGCGCGAGCGTCGCATGTTGCAACAAACGCTCGACCAAAGCCGCCTGCTGGTCTACTTCAGCACCTGCTCCATTTGCGACCCCGAGTTGAAAGATTCAGCCTATGTGCGGCACAAGATCGCGATGGAACTCATGGTGAGCAGCGCAAAGCGCTACGCCATCTTTCGGCTTCCCCAGGTGGTCGGAAAAACGGACAATCACCACACGCTTACCAACTACCTGCACCAAAGCATCGTGAGCGGCAATCCGTTCACGGTCTGGCTGAACGCCAGGCGCAACCTGATTGACGCTGACGATGTCGCCGCCATAGTTCATTGCCTCATAAAATCGCACCGGGTTTCGCAATGCACTTTGAACGTTGCGTCGCCTCTATCCACTTCCATTGCAGAGTTGGTAGAAGCGTTCGAAAAGATCATCGGCACCCAGGCCAACTGCAACAGCGTTCCCATGGGCGGTGCCTATACTATCGAGGCCGATATGGCACACGCGGTGGCGCTTGAGGTGGGCGTTGTTTTCGATGCCCACTATGTAACAAGACTGATTAGAAAATACTATGGAAAACAGTGAGCAGGTGAACCTGTCAGTGGTCATCCCCGTGTATGGCAGTGAGTTGGTGCTGGCCGAACTGGTAGCGCAGTTGCACACGGTACTGCAAGCTCGCGTGGAATTGCGCGGCCGCTACGAGCTGATCTTTGTGTGCGACAACTCGCCAGACAAGAGCTGGACCGTCATCGAATCGCTGTGCGAACAGTACCCCTGGGTGCGCGGAATACTGCTGCGCATGAACGCAGGCCAGCACAACGCTCTGATGGCCGGGTTTGCCAAAGCCAAAGGCAAAGTCGTCGTCACCATGGACGATGACCTGCAGCATGCCCCGTCCGACATTCCCGCCCTGCTTGATCAGATAGAGCAGGGTCGCGACGTGTCCTATGCTCGATTCAAAAAGCGCAAACACGCCTCCTGGAAGATCCTGGGTAGCCGGCTCAACGACATCGTGGCCGGCTATCTGATGCAAAAGCCCCGGGGTTTGTACCTGTCGCCTTTTCGTGCAATGAAGGCCAAAATTGTTGCCGACATACTGCGCTACCAGGGGCCTTTCGTCTACGTTGATGGGCTCATTCTGTCGGTCACCAGGAATATCGCAACCGTAGACGTCGATCACCACGACCGCTATGCCGGTGACAGCGGCTACAGTTTCAGGAAGTCGGTCTCCCTTTGGCTCAAGATGGCCACCAGTTTTTCCATCGTGCCGCTTCGCATTACCTCCTTCCTGGGGTTGTCCTTTGCCGCGTTTGGGTTCCTGCTGGCCCTGCTTCTCGTGGTGCAAAAATTCACCATCAACGTCATGCCGGTAGGCTGGTCGTCACTCATTGTTGCGGTGCTGATTCTCGGAGGCATACAACTCGTTGCGCTGGGAATGATTGGCGAGTATCTGGGGCGCGTGCTCCTCACCCTCAATTCCAAGCCCCAGTACATAGTCAACGAGGTTGCCGGGTTTGACGCGGGCGTTGACCGCCAAATGGGCATGCGTCCGTAATGCAGTTTTTTTTATATTGTCTTTGCGGTGGAGCCGGAGTCAGCACAGACTTTGCCGTGTATTACATCTGCCTCACGCAAGGCGTGTGGTACCAATTGGCCAACATTCTGGGATATGTCGCTGGAACATTCGTCAGCTTCTTCCTGAACCGCATATTCACATTTGGCGTCAAGGACAAGGTGGTCCAGCGTCTGATGACCTTCCTTCTTGTCGCGACGCTTGGCTATCTTTCGTCGGCAGCCATGTTGTGGGTGCTGATAGATATCTTCCAGATGGATGCCCGACTCGCAAAGATCCTGACGCTTCCCCTGGTGGTCGTGCTTCAGTTCTCACTCAACAGACGATTTACATTCAGGAGCAAGGCGAGTGCCCAGGCAACTGCTTTGAACAACTAACATGACTAACAAGTACGACGTAGTAATCGTTGGCGCCGGTTTTACCGGGCTGACTGCCGGCTATATGCTGAGCAAGCAGGGGTACAAGGTCCGGGTACTGGAGTCCGACCGCTCGCCCGGCGGTCTTGCAGGCACATTCGAATTTTCCGACGGCGTGCAGTTGGAAAAGTTCTACCACCACTGGTTCAATAACGACAAGTTTGTGCCCGCGCTCGTGCAGGAGTTGGGCATGCAAGGCGACGTGATCACCCTGCCCACCAAGACAGGCATGTACTTCAACGGTCGCATGTGGAGGCTCTCGTCGCCTATGGACCTGTTGCGCTTCAGTGCGCTGTCACTTTTTGACCGCATTCGGCTTGGCCTGGTGGTGCTGCAGGTTCGCCGAGTCAAGGACTGGCATGCCATCGAGCACCTCAGCATCCGCGAATGGCTGGAATCACTCTGTGGAGAAAAGGTCTACAAAGTGGTGTGGGAGCCACTCGTCAATTCCAAGTTCTCCAAGTACGCAGAGTCCGTCAACGCGGTTTGGATGTGGAAGAAACTCGTGCTTCGTGGCAGTACCCGCAACGACAAGGGCGGTGAAGAACTTGCCTACTTCAAAGGCGGGTTTGGCCGATTGGCACAAGCCATGGTCACCTCCATCCGCGCCGCGGGCGGGTTGGTGACATTCAACGAAAAGGTCACTGGTGTTCGGGCCGATGGCGCGCGCATTGCAGCACTTCAAACTGCCGATGGTGAAGTCGAGGGCCGCCAGTTCCTGTTCACCCCGGCGTTCCCGATCATTGCAGACATGTTCCAGCAAGTCGGTGCTGCAGACTGGCTGGCCCGCATGCGGCGTGTGAAATACCTGGGCAACATGTGCCTGGTCTTGCGGCTCCAACACAGCCTGTCAGACACCTATTGGCTCAACGTCAACGACCCCGGCTTCCCCTTTGTCGGCGTCATCGAACACACCAACTTTGACAGTACCGACAACTACAAAGGCCACCACATTGCGTTTCTCTCGCGATACCTGGCTACCGATGATCCCATCTGGTCGTATGGTGACGAACAATATGTCGACTTCGCCTTTCAGGCCCTCAAGCGCATGTTCCCTGCCATCGAGCGCTCCTGGATCGTGGAGCACCGCGTCTGGCGCGCAGAATATGCGCAGCCAGTGACCGAGCGCGGTTTTTCCAGCTATGTCCCGCCAACCGAGACACCGTTTGCCAACGGCTTCATTGCCACCATGGCACAGATTTATCCGGAGGACCGGGGTACCAACTATGCCATTCGCGAAGGCCGAGCGGTGGCACAGCGCATAGCTTCGCAGCTGAAAGCGTAAGGCCCATGCTTGGCTTTGCCGGCAGCCCGATCTTCTGGATCACGGGCATTGCGGTTATCTGCATCCTCACGCTGTCGACCGTGCTTGGCCGGGCCTGGGCCGGTTTGATGCCCGCTGGCTTGCAAGGCAGCTTCAAGTTTTATCTGGCACCGGCAGTCGGCTTGGCGACACTGACGCTGGTTGCAAGTCTGTTGGGGCGGTATACCCCGTTGGGTGACAGCATCGCCGTTCCCATGATCCTGGCAATGATGCTGGTCTGGGCCATCCGCCATGAGGCATCCGTGCGTGTGGCACTTCGGCACACGCTTCTGGTCAGTGGATTCGGCCTTGTATGTGGTGCAAGCGTGCTCGCGCCACTATTTCTCTATGGCGCCTTCAATCTGCACAACGACGCCTATTCCTACCTCGCACACAGCCAGTGGTTGCAGCAGCATGCGTTTAATGAGTTCGTAACGCCCCAGGTCGTATCGGCGTCAACTGCCCAGATATCCCTTTATCAAACGGTAGGTTTGCGCATGGGGGCTTCATTTCTGCTGGCCCTCATGCAGTCCATCCTGAATTTGGCCTGGGCGGCCAATGTCTATCCAGCCGTGGCAATTTCGGCGGTCGCGGTCTGTTGCCTGACCATTGGATTTCCCTTGTCTCGCATCCTGCGCCCACTGCGCAGACCTGCCCGTCTTGCACTGCTTTCCATACCAGCCTTTACCTTTGGAGGTGTCGTATTTAGCGCCAGTTTTGGGTTCTTGCCGCAAGTCGTCGGTCTTGCCTTTTCTGCGGGGCTATTGTTCCAGCTTGGTGTCGTCACCCGCTTGCTGGTAGTGAAGCCAACGACATCACATGCCATTGCAAGAGCTGCGCTGCCAAGTGCCGCGCTTCTTGCTGCGGCAGTGTTCGCCTACTCCGAAATCTCTCCGCTACTGGTTCCCGCAGTGATTGCCAGTGGTTGTTTCTATGCCTTGCGTTACAGGTCGTTTGCCAAACCCATGGCATTTACCGGCATGGTGCTTGTACTTGCCACTCTGGTTCTCAACTCGGAGCTCGCACGTGCCTACACCGCGCTGCGCACACAGACAGGCGCAGTGGTCGGTTCTCCAGTCGACTGGAGCCTGCTCGGTTTCGTCGCCCACGCGTTCGGAGTTCACGGCGGCGCCTGGGACGGCTTTCAGTGGAGCACGCCAACCAATATGGGCACAACCTTGTCCCTGATGGGTCTCGGGCTTACAGCCGCAGCCTTTGCGGCACTGGTTGCTGCCCGCAAAAGCCTCTGGGCGAACACCTGGGACGGCACTCTCGTTCCTGCCGTCACCATGCTGGGCGCTCTATTTGCCGGGGTACTCTACTTCCGCTACTTTGTTGAATCGCCTTTCCCGGTTGGCAAAGGGCAAAGCTGGAGCCAGTTCAAACTCGCCGATTGGGCGCACCCATTTGCCGCAGGGTTGCTCGTGCTCGCATTGGCCAATTTGCTGCCAAGAATTGGAAAACCTGCATTCCATAGCGGTCTTGCTGTCGTGTTCTCGGTCGGCTTGATAGCCTCGTCAGCCATAGGCATTACTCGCACAGCACCTCTCATGCACTTTTATTCCGGCGTGAAAGACCTTGAACACTATTTGCTGGACTTTAGAAAGACAGTTCTGCAAACCTGTCCTCGCACTGTTCCCGTTTATCTTGCATTAGGGGGCGATCACCATAAGTTTCGGCAGCTGGCTTTGCTGTATCTCGACGAGCGCGAGGTGCTGTCTGACTGGCGAGACGACGGTTACATCTACTCGCGCCTGCCGCTTGAGCGACAAGCACTCCCTCTCGAAGTGGGTTATTGTGTTGTCGAACCCCGGGGGCAAGCCACATTGCTCACCCAGGCCACGCCGATTGGCCCCTATCAAGTAGGCTTGTACGAAGGTGCGGGTCAAGTCAGGGTTGTTTCTGCAGCGGGCGCATACGACCGCGAGGCGGATGGGCGGAACTGGTGGCACTGGGTTGCTAAGAAGGTGGTCTTCACTGTTCAGTCAACAGCCATTCCGGCAGACATAACGCACACCAGGTTTCAGCTCGAATTCAACACCCGCGGGGCGCAAACCGTCAGAATTCACATTGCCCTCAAAAGCGGCACTGCCGTTGATTTTCAAATTGCCAGCAAGGGGGAGGCGATGACATCGTTCGACAAAACGCTGGAAGTTGCCCCCAGGGAAATAGACGCCGTGAGTGTTGAAACTGACGGCCTACCCACCCTGCTAGGGCCACAGGACCATCGCGTCGCCGCAATGATTGTGCGAAACGTAAAAGTCAGTCACGTCCAGAAATAGCGGGGGCGTCATTGGCCCTTGCGGGCTTCTGGTTGGTACACAATTTCGGCCTCAAAGGCCTTGTCCTTATTGTCGGTACACACCACCGACAACTTGTCTCCTGCTTTGACTGCGCGCAACGAAAACCGCAACACCGGGTCTTTCGCCATGCCCGGCCCCATTTGCCCTTCTACCAGCAACTTTTCATTCAATTGAATGGCAATGGTCTTCAGAAAGTTCGCGGCCCTCGCTTTGACGGACTTCTCGGTGCCGGGGTCTCCGGCATCCATGGGGTGGCGCACCTGCACCTGCAATTCCATTGCTTCGCCGTTGGGGCGCAATGCCAGTTTGATGATGTCACTCATGCGTAGTCCGTATGCGGCTAGCTGCCACAGTCACCCGAGGTGACCCGCACCTCGCGAGAGGTAAAGAAGTATTTGCCATCCGCCTGCACCAGCACCCGCACGCGCGAGGTTCGGCTCACGCGCACGGTGGCCGAAAACTCGGGCTCCACGCCCGTGGCAAAGGTAAAGCTCGCCACCAGGGGCACAGGGTTCTTGTCCACCACCAGCGCCATCATCTGGGTATTGGGTATTTTGCTGGCTATCTTGATGGGCACACTGTTGCCATCTTCCGCCACATCAGGGGCTTTCAGCAAAATGTCTTTGCTGGCCGTGGGGTTCACTGCATTCAGGCTTTTCAATACGCCATCCCAATTGCGCGCATCAAAAGCCGCCTTGTTCCAGTCGGCAGCCCAGGCACCCAGCGGTTTGGCCAGTGCCGCGCCACCCGCCACACACCATACGATTGCAGCCCGGAGCAAAGAGCGGCGTTCTGGCTTCATCGCTCAGGGCTTCGCGGCTGCGGCCGGCGCGCTTGTAGTCGTAGCAACAGGTTCTACGGGTGCTACTGCTGGTCCGGGCTGCAGCGGAGTTGACGCAGGCACCTTGGGGGCTGCGGGCTTGGCCCAGTCCCCCAGGCGTTCGCGGAAGGCATCGGTTATGGCTTGTGCGTCCTTGTCGTCGGCAATGATGTAGGGGGTAATCAATATCATCAATTCGGTTTTGGTTGTGGTGTCGCCGTTCACGCGAAACAACTGGCCCACCCCTGGAATATCCTTCAGCAGGGGGATGCCACTCTCATTCTTGGAAGTGTTGCTGGACATCAGCCCCCCCAGAAGCACCGTGGCCCCGTCTCTGAGCGACAGCTTGGTGTCCACCTTGCGGGTGCTGATGGTGGGCGAGGTGGTCACCCCCGTACTGGTGGACTGTGCCGAGCTCACTTCTTGTGACACTTCCAGCTCAATGCGCGAGCCCGCATGAATGATGGGTTTCACCTTCAAAATAACCCCGGTGTTGCGGTACTGCACAGACTGCAATATGCCGCCAGTGCCGCCTGTCGTGGAGTTGGTTTGCTGGCTGGTAATCACCGGCACTTCCTGCCCCACCTGAATCGTCGCCGTTTCCCCATTGCGGGCCAGCACACGCGGGCTCGACAATATCTTGGCACGGTTGTTGGTGGCCAGCGCATTGATCACCATGCGGGGGCTGTTCGAGGCATTAAAGCCGCGAGCCGTAAACCCGCCCGAGCCCACCCCAAGAGCGCCCAACGTCCCGCCGGTCCAAATGGCGCTGCCACCATTGGTGCTGTCAAACGCCCACTCCACGCCCAACTGCTGTGCATCGGTCAAGTTGACTTCGGCGACAGTCACTTCAATCAAGGCTGCCTTGGCGGGCTGGTCTAGTTCCTGGAGCAAATTTAGGATACTGGTGTAGTCTTCCATGCCGCCCTGAAATATCAGACTGTTAGTAGATGGGTTCACTACCACCCGCAACTTACTTGCTTGGGTTGGAGATGCCTGCCCACCGGATCCTGTCAGCAGTTCGCGAATCGTTTTTGCAAGCTCCTGCCCATCAGTGTATCTAGCCGCATAGGTAAAGAAACCACCACCCTTGCCAGATGGTTTGTCCAGCTCTTTAGCCCATTGCACAACATGATCGGTGATCGCTGGGTCAGCCGCGAACACCATAATTGCGTTGATCGCTTGGATGGGAAGAACAATTATCGGACTGAAGACGCTCCCTGAAGAACCGACGCGATATCCCTCCGAATTCAAGATTTCGTTCAATTTCTTTGACATTTCGTCCGCAGACCAGAACATCGGATTAATGCGGGTACTGTTACGTCCACGCATCAGGGGTTGATCCAAAATACGCACAGTGTCAATTGCCGCACTCACGTCTTCTGATTGGCCACTAATGAGTAAGGCATTTCTTGAATTGTCCTCTTGGATTGTAATTTTCGCCCCGAACATCTTGCTAACCCATGTTGTCACTTCGTTGATGTTTACTGCCTCCAATTCGACCAATTGAAAGATCGGGCGAAGTGGCAAAGGCGTTTGAGGGAGTGCGCGGCCACGCCGTATCTCTGGCCCATAACCCTGCAAGGTGCTATCCGGAACAATGCGCAGCAAGTTGCCCACATCGGTCACTGCCACCCCGTAGCTCTTGAGCAGCATGCGGGCCGTTTCGCGAATCTGCGTGGGGGTTTGTGGCTGGGCAGTGCGCAACGTTACCAGGTCGGTGCGGGCGGTTACCTGCGCATCTACGCTGAAATTAGCTTTCAAAATGTTCCCGTACACCACTTGAATGAAGTTCGGCAGTGGTAGCTGGTCAAACATCAGAGTAATGTCAGCCTTCTCATTGGCACTGGGCGCACTTTTAACCGCCTCCTTGATGGTGTCCATGCGCGCAGCTGGCGGTGGTTTAGGCGTCTCCGTTAC
>JAIFLV010000078.1 GCA_020048895.1 Rhodoferax sp.
GAGCCGACCTTGGTGGAGGTAATACGCTCTTGCAGACGGCCCATTTCTTCGGCCAGTGTGGGCTGATAACCCACCGCGGAAGGCATACGACCCAACAGCGCGGACACTTCGGTACCGGCCAATGTGAAACGGTAGATGTTGTCCACAAAGAACAGCACATCCTTGCCTTCGTCACGGAACGACTCGGCAATGGTCAGACCCGTCAAGGCAACGCGCAGACGGTTGCCCGGGGGTTCGTTCATCTGGCCGTAGACCATGGACACTTTCGACTTGGGCAGATCTTCCAGATTCACCACGCCGGAGTCGGCCATCTCGTGGTAGAAGTCGTTGCCTTCGCGGGTACGCTCGCCCACACCGGCAAACACGGACAAACCGCTGTGCGCCTTGGCGATGTTGTTGATAAGTTCCATCATGTTCACGGTCTTGCCCACACCGGCACCGCCGAACAGACCGACCTTACCGCCCTTGGCAAACGGGCACACCAGGTCAATCACCTTGATACCGGTTTCCAGCAACTCCTGCGACGGGCTGAGTTCATCATAGGTCGGCGCTTTGCGGTGGATGGACATCGACAGCTCAGCATTCACCGGGCCACGCTCGTCAATCGGGTTGCCCAGCACGTCCATGATGCGGCCCAGGGTGGCCTGGCCCACCGGAATGGTGATGGGCTTTTCGGTGTTGCTGACCATCATGCCGCGGCGCAGACCATCGGAGGTGCCCAGGGCAATGGTACGAACAATGCCGTCACCCAACTGCTGCTGAACTTCCAGCGTCAGGGCGGAACCTTCCATTTTCAGTGCGTCATAGATGCCGGGCATCTTGTCGCGGGGAAACTCGACGTCCACCACCGCGCCAATACACTGAACAATTTTTCCCTGAACCAGGGCGTTAGCTTGAGCCATTTTTCGCTCCAAAAATAAAATCTTGAACTAGTACTTTTCGACCAATGCTGCTTCGGCTTACACCGCAGCGGCACCCGCCACGATTTCGGACAACTCTTTGGTAATTGCCGCCTGACGGGTCTTGTTGTAGACCAGTTTCAGTTCGCCAATCACACTGCCTGCGTTATCGGTGGCCGCCTTCATGGCTACCATACGGGCCGACTGCTCGGATGCCATGTTCTCAGCAACCGCCTGGTACACCAGTGCTTCCACATAACGCGTCAGCATTTCGTCGATAACGGTCTGGGCGTCGGGCTCATAGATGTAGTCCCAATCGCGCTGCGGACCGCTGGCTTGCGAGTCGGCCTGCATCTGCACAGCAGACAGCGGCAGCAGTTGCTGCACCACTGGCTCCTGCTTCATGGTGTTGATGAACTTGGTGTAGCACAGGTACACCGCATTGATCTCACCTTTTGCAAAAGCGTCGAGCAGCACCTTGACCGGGCCAATCAGCTTCTCCAGATGCGGCGTGTCACCCAGGTGGGTGGCGTGCGACACCACCTTGGCGCCAATACGTCCCAGGAAACCCAACCCCTTGTTGCCAATCGCCACCGTTTGTGCCGACACGCCAGCGGTCTGCAACTCGCGCAGCTTACCGGTCACATTGCGCAGCACATTGGTGTTCATGCCGCCGCACAAACCCTTGTCGGTGGTCACCACAATAAAGCCGCACGCCCTGGAATCGTTCGATTGCATGAACGCGTGCTTGTAATCGGGGTGGGCTTTGCCAAGGTTGGCCGCAATATTGCGCACCTTTTCGCTATAGGGCCGGGCAGCACGCATGCGTTCCTGCGCCTTGCGCATCTTGGATGCAGCCACCATTTCCATGGCCTTGGTGATCTTCTTGGTGTTCTCCACCGATTTGATCTTGCCGCGTATTTCCTTACCTGCTGCCATTGATCAACTCCTGGATGTTTCCACACGGCGGCCAAAGGCCGCTTCGGGGGTGTGCTTCATATCAGGCGAACGTCTTCTTGAAGGCTGTAATCGCAGCGTTCAAATCGGCTTCAGCGTCCTTGTCCATAGCCTTGTCGGCTTCCATCTTGGCCAGCAACGCTGCGTGCTTGTCTTTCAGGTAACCGTGCAGGCCGTGCTCGAAGGACAGTGCCTTCTTGACGTCGATGTCATCGATAAAGCCTTTGTTCACGGCAAACAAGGTGGCGGCCATCAGACTGATCGGCAGCGGGCTGTACTGGGCTTGCTTGAGCAATTCGGTCACGCGCGCACCACGGTCGAGCTGCTTGCGGGTGGCTTCGTCCAGATCAGAAGCAAACTGGGCAAAGGCTGCCAGTTCACGGTACTGCGCGAGGTCAGTACGGATACCACCAGACAGGTTCTTGATCAGCTTGGTCTGCGCTGCGCCACCAACGCGGGACACCGAGATACCAGCGTTAATGGCGGGGCGGATACCAGCGTTGAAGAGCGAAGTCTCCAGGAAGATCTGGCCGTCGGTGATGGAAATCACGTTGGTGGGCACGAAAGCCGACACGTCTCCGGCCTGCGTCTCAATAATGGGCAGCGCGGTAAGCGAACCGGTTTGGCCCTTGACGGCACCCTTGGTGAAATCTTCCACATATTTGGCGTTGACACGGGCAGCACGCTCGAGCAGGCGGCTGTGGAGATAGAACACGTCGCCAGGATAAGCTTCACGGCCTGGAGGACGGCGCAACAACAAGGATACCTGCCGGTAGGCCACGGCCTGCTTGGACAGATCGTCGTACACGATCATGGCGTCTTCACCGCGATCACGGAAATACTCGCCCATGGTGCAGCCGGAGTAAGCCGACACGTACTGCATCGCAGCCGACTCGGAAGCTGTCGCGGCTACCACAATGGTGTACTCCATTGCGCCAGCTTGTTCCAGGGCGCGCACCACGTTCTTGACCGATGATGCCTTCTGGCCGATAGCCACGTAGACGCAGGTCATGTTCTGACCGCGCTGGTTGATGATCGCGTCAATCGCAACGGCAGTCTTGCCGGTCTGGCGGTCACCAATGATCAGCTCGCGCTGTCCGCGGCCCACCGGAACCATGGAGTCGATCGACTTCAGACCGGTCGCCATGGGCTGGCTCACCGACTGGCGTGCAATCACGCCCGGCGCCACTTTTTCGATCACGTCGGTCATCTTGGCGTTGATCGGGCCTTTACCGTCGATGGGTTGCCCAAGCGCGTTGACCACGCGGCCTTTGAGCTCGGGACCTACCGGAACTTCCAGAATGCGACCGGTGCATTTGACCGTATCGCCTTCGGAGATGTGCTCGTACTCACCCAGAATCACCGAACCCACCGAGTCGCGCTCGAGGTTCAGCGCCAGACCATAGGTAGGCAAGCCGTCGCTGCCAGCCGGGAATTCAAGCATTTCGCCCTGCATCACATCAGACAGGCCATGAATTCGGCAAATACCATCGGTTACCGACACGACAGTGCCCTGATTGCGAATATCGCTACTCGCGGCCAAGCCTTCAATGCGGCTCTTGATCAGTTCAGAAATTTCTGCGGGATTGAGTTGCATGACTCTTTCCTTCTTTCGTTAAGTTGTGGCCAACAGCCAAGGCGTGCGCCTCAGGCAGTGAGGGCTACTTTCATTTGTTCCAAACGGGCTTTGACAGAGGTGTCGAGCACCTCGTCGCCGACCACCACACGAATGCCGCCAATCAGTTCTGGCTGCAGGACCACCGACACGTTGAGCTTGCGGCCAAAGCGCTTTTCCAGCATCACCGCAACCTCCGGCAACGCTTGCGCGTCGATCGCGAAGGCGCTATACACCAGCGCATCGCTGGAGCCGCTTTGCGCATTCTTCAATGCACGAAACTGCGTTGCGATCTCGGGCAGGGCGCTCAGACGACCGTTTTCAATCACGGTACGCAGGAAGTTCCTGGCCTGGTCAGGCAATGTCGACTTGGCAACCGATGCGATCAGGTCAAAGACCTGATCCACCGTCACCTTGGGGTTGTCAGCGAACTGCAGCAACTGCGCGTTTTGCGCAATGGCACCCAGCTCGTCAACCCAGCCGGCAGCGGTCGCCAAGTCCGAGGCAGAGGCCTTGAACAGCGCTTCCGCGTAGGGCCGGGCAATAGTGGCAAGTTCAGCCATGGCAACTTCCCTTTTAGAGCTCGGTCTTCAAGCGGCCGAGCAACTCGGCGTGGACGCCCGCATTGACTTCCTTGCGGAGAATCTGCTCGGCACCCTTGACCGCCAGCGCAGCAACCTGCTCGCGCAGTACTTCGCGCGCCTTGATCGTCTGCTGCTCGGCTTCCGCCTTGGCAGCTGCAATGATCTTGTTGCCTTCTTCCATTGCCTTGACCTTCGCTTCTTCCACGATGGTCTGGCCACGGCGTTCGGCATCGGCCAGACGTGCCGCGGTTTCGGTGCGGGACTTGGCAAGCTCGGCTTCCACGCGCTTGTTGGCAGACGAGAGCTCGGATTTGGCCTTGTCAGCCGCTGCCAGTCCGTCGGCTATTTTGCCGGCGCGCTCGTCCAGTGCAGCCACGATGGGTGGCCATACCAGCTTCATCGTGAACAGCACAAGCAGCGCGAAGACGATGGCTTGCGCCACCAGTGTTCCATTAATGCTCACAGTAGGTCTCCCTCAACGAGGCGTTGCGGACAGGCTTACTTGGCCAACGTAGCGAGTTGGGCCAGGAACGGGTTGGCAGTAGCAAACCACAATGCAATACCAGTACCGATAATGAAAGCCGCGTCGATCAGACCGGCCAACAGGAACATCTTGGTTTGCAGTTCGCCCATCAGTTCGGGCTGGCGTGCGGCCGACTCAAGGTACTTGCTGCCCATGATGCCAATACCAATACAAGCACCCAACGCGCCCAGACCAATGATCAGGCCGGCAGCCAGAGCAACAAAACTAATGACTTCCATGATGACTCCTTAAAGAACTAAAAAAGAAAACGAAAAACAAACCCAACCGAACCGAAAACTCAGTGTGCGTCGTGTGACTGGCCGATATACACCAGCGTCAGCATCATGAACACAAAAGCCTGCAGGGTGATGATCAGGATGTGGAACACTGCCCACGCCCAACCGGCCACCACATGCAGCAGCAGCAGCGCCAGACCCGAAGGCTGGAACGAAAATGCCCAGGCACCACCCAGAAGGGCAATCAGCATGAACACCAACTCACCTGCATACATGTTGCCAAACAGTCGCATGCCGTGCGAGACCGTCTTGGCGATAAATTCAATAATCTGCATGGCCAGATTCACCACTGCCAGAATCACGAAGAAAACCGGGTTTTTGCTGGTCCCAAAGGGCGCCGTCACCAGTTCGTGCGCCCAGCCGCCCACACCCTTGATTTTGACGTTGTAGACCAGACACACCAGCAAAACAGACACCGACATACCCATGGTCACGGAAAGATCCGCCGTAGGCACCACACGCAAGTAGGCGTGCGAATCGCCCGAGATGCCCTGCCAGATTAAGGGCAGCAAGTCCAAAGGCAACAAATCCATGGCATTGAGCAGGAAAATCCAGACAAACACCGTCAATGCCAATGGCGCTACGAGTTTGCGGCTGTTCGCGTTGTGCACGATGCCCTTGGCTTCGCGGTCCACCATTTCTATCAGAATTTCGACTGCGGCCTGAAAGCGGCCTGGTACGCCCGATGTGGCTTTGCTGGCAGCCTTCCACAGCAAGAAGCAACCCACCACACCCAAAAGGATCGAGAAGAATATAGAGTCGATATTGAACACCGAAAAGTCGACGATTCCACTCATCTTCTTGTTTTGCCAGTGCGTCAGGTGGTGAACAATATATTCACTGGCGGTGGGTGCATACGCTTCTGCGGACATAGTCAAATCTTTCAAACTCTCAATTCTTCCGAGGCCGAGGACGCTTCAGGAGCGCCAACCAATACATCTTCAGTGTCACAAACAGGCCGGCCATCAAGGCCAGCCAACTCAAATTCGCTATAAGACGCGGCGCCGCAACAATCATTGCGATGCTCACCGACATCTTGACGGCTTCCCACACAAAGAAGCCAAAACTTGCCGTTGCCGCGTTGAGCGACGAAAACTGACTCATCAACCCCCGGGCAAACAGTGCCGCCGGAATGATGACTGCCAACGCACCGTACGCCGCAGACCATGCTACCGACGCCTTGCCTGAGACACCCCAGGCCACCAGAGACACCGCCAAACCCGCCACACACTGCAAACCGACAACCCACCAAGGCGACAACGCCGGGTCGGCTGCACGCAAAGCCTGCGCTTCCTGCCGGGTCAGCCGCTTGAAATCCTGATCTTCAAGCCCATCTGCATCGAAGCCATCACGGGAAGCAGGCTCGGGCTGCATTATTGACACCTCAAATTACAACCAGGTTACAGCGAGATCGCTTTCGGGCAACTCTTACAAAGCCTTCGATTATACGTAGAAACCCGAGCACGGCTTTGATTTGGGCACATTAAAACGCAATCACGCCCGAATGCGGTGCACGTAACCGCGGGTCTGGAGGTGTCGCACTGCGATAATTGACCCATGTCCACGCCCGTACTGCCCCCTCTTCCTTGCTACCTCAACGGTGACTTCACCCTGCTGCCGGACGCAAAAATCAGCGTCATGGACCGGGGTTTCATCTTTGGCGACGGCATTTACGAGGTTGTTCCGGTCTACGGCGGTCTCCCCTTTCGCTTTGAGCAGCACATGGCGCGGTTAGACCGCAGCCTGTCACTGACCCGCATCCCCAACACCATCTCCCACGCCCAATGGCACGACATTACTCTCAAATTGATAGCTGCCTACGCACATTCGACGGGCGCTACGGTCGAAAATACCGACCAACTGGTGTACATCCAGATCACCCGCGGCGTGGCGATGCGCGACCACGTCATGCCCGAAAACCTCACTCCCACGGTCTTCGCCATGAGCAACCGCTTCGCGCCACCCAGCGCCGAACAGTTTGCGCGTGGAGTGGCCTGTGTCAGCGCTGACGACTTTCGCTGGCAGAAGGCCAATATCAAGAGTACCAGTCTGCTGGGCGCCGTCTTCGCACGGCAAATCAGTTTTGATGCCGGCGCTGTGGAGACCGTCATGTTCCGCGACGGCACCTTGAGTGAAGCAGCTGCCAGCAATGTGTGGGTCGTCAAGGACGGCGTTGTCCTGGGTCCGCCGCGTGACCATCTGGTACTCGAGGGTATCCGTTACGGGCTGCTGGAGGAACTGTGCCAGGCGCAACGCATCCCGTTCCAGTTGCGCCGCATCACCCGGGACGAAGTGTTGCAGGCCGACGAATTGCTGCTGACCTCCGCCACCAAAGAGGTGCTGGCCATCACCCTGCTGGACGGCAAACCCGTCGGTAGTGGCGCTCCTGGCCCGATCGCCCGCGCCCTGAATGCGGCATACCAGCGTGCCAAATCACAGCCATCTTCCTGAACACACCTCTGCATAGTGCCAAACCCACCGTCACCCCAACCCGAAGCGCCGCAAACCCAGTCGCTCATTACCTACCCTTGCCAGTTCCCGATCAAAGTCATGGGCGTGCGGGTGGATGGTCTGGTCACCGCGATCACCCACATTGCCCACCAGTTTGACCCCACCTTCGACGCCGCCACCGTCGAGTTGCGCGAGAGCAAAGGCGGCAAATACCTGGGCGTCACCATCACCATCACCGCCACCAGCCGCGAGCAACTCGACGAGCTGTACCGCACCTTGTCGACGCACCCGATGGTGAAAGTGGTTTTGTAACCCATGCCCACCCTCGACTGGCTTAACCGCGCATCCGCCTTCACCATCGCAGCCCAGGTGCCGTATCGCTTGCTGGAGCAGGTGTCGGCCCACGGCAAAAAGGTCGATGCGGGCACAGCCCACACCGACAACCTGCTGATTCAAGGCGACAACCTGGAGGCCCTGAAAGCCCTGCTGCCGTTTTACCGGGGGCAGGTGAAGTGCATCTTTATCGACCCGCCTTACAACACCAAAAGCGCGTTCGAGCATTACGACGACAACCTGGAGCACGCCCAGTGGCTCAGCATGATGCTGCCGCGCCTGCAACTCTTGCGCGAGCTGCTGCGGGAGGATGGCAGCATTTGGGTGACGATTGACGACAACGAGGGGCATTACCTCAAGGTGCTGATGGACGAGGTGTTTGGGCGGGGGAATTTTGTTGACACTGTGATTTGGCAGAAGGCTGATTCACCTCGAAACTCAGCCCGCCAGTTTTCATCAGACCACGACTACATGTATGTGTACTCGAAGGCAAGTGACTGGATTCCCACCAAATTGGCTCGAACTGAAGAAGCAAATTCAATCTACCTGAACCCCGACAACGATGAGCGTGGCCCCTGGATTCCGGGGGACCCGTACGCGAACAAGCCTTACTCCAAAGGTCTCTTTTCAATGCCCGGCCCAAGCGGGCGCACGTTCTCGCCGCCCCCCGGCAGATACTGGCGAGTTTCCGAAGAACGACTGCGCGAACTGGATGCAGATGGACGCGTATGGTGGGGACCAACAGGCGAGGCACGACCAAGCATCAAACGCTATTTATCCGAAGTCGGCAACCTCGTGCCGCGCACCTTCTGGAGTAAAGACGACGTTGGGAGCAACCGAACTTCGAAAAACGAGATGCGAGCACTCTTCCCGG
>JAIFLV010000152.1 GCA_020048895.1 Rhodoferax sp.
CCCGCTGTCAGGGTGTGCGCCTGGCCCAAGGGCTGATTCCAGCGTCCACCCAGCGTCGCGCGGGACTCCTCAAACTGCGTATCGGAGACCCGCTGCAGACTGAAGTTGCCATCGCGCTGCCAGCCGGTGTACTGCCCCTGGGTGTTGCGGGACGTGCTTTGGCCAAACGCCTTGAGTTCCACTTTGGCACCGTCCGACCATTTGCGCTGCCATTGCAACTGTGTGCGCTGCAGCACACTTGCACTGCGCGTCTGGGACTGATCCTCCACGGTGGTAGATGGACTTCCGAGCAAATCTTCAATGTCCCGCTGCGACTGGGCATGGCCCTCAATTCTCTGGAGGAACAGGTTGAAGTTAAGGGTATCGATGTCGCTAAGTTTCCACTGCAGGCGTGGTGCCATCTGCACGCTACCGGTGCGGCTGACATCCTGCCCTGTGATGGCCTGCGCCCTGACCTCCCCCTGCACCGTGCGCGAAACACGCTCCTGCAGGTACTCGGTACCCTGCGCGCTACGGCTGGCTGTGACGGGCACTACGAAGGAAATGTCGCCCATGCGGTCGCCCCACTGAAACGCGGTGCTGCCCCCAGGCTGCACCGCACGCCAGGACACGTTGGAGCGCCACTCCCGCTGCAAAGAGCGCGGCGGTTCGCGCAGAACCACGTTGATGGTGCCCGCAACGCCACTGTACTCCGCTGTCGAGCCCTTAATCACCTCGATGCGTTCCACATCGGCTGGCGCGAGACTGTCCAGCGAAAACCCGGGAGGTGCCGGTTCCCCGTTGATCAGAATCTGCGTATAGCCACCCCCCAGGCCACGCAGCCGCGGTGCACCGCCATCCATCGAGACCCCTGGCAGACGTTTGAGTACGTCGGTCACATCAATGTCGCCCTGGCGGTCGAGTTCGTCGCGCCCGTAGACCGCTTTGGCGATCGACTCACGCTGACGCAGCGCGTCGTCGGTAGCGGGGCTGCCAACGATCTCCACCATTGGCATGGTGACCGGCAGCGCCGGGGCGGGAATTGCTTTGGGAGTTGTGCCCGCAGCCACCGCAGGGCTGTCAGGGTTGCCGGGTGCTGGTTGTGCGCCAACGCCTGCGGCATGCAAGACCCCAGCCAACAGGCACAGCGCCATCTTGCACCCTGCGGCACGCCTGCGATGCAGCATCATGCACGGCTCCGTCAGCCAGCGCGAATCTTCGCCAGCAACTGGGTCGTGGAATAACCGGCGACAAAGGGCAACGCCAGTGCGCGACCACCCCAGCTCTGAACCAGTGCCGTTTCCGGCAGCACCGCCATGTCGTAATCGCCGCCCTTGACGAGTAGATCCGGTCGCAGTTCACCAATTACCGCAACCGGTGTGTCCTCGTCAAACCAGGTGACCAGATCGACCGCCTGCTGGCTGGCCATCACGATGGCGCGGTCATGTTCGTTATTGAGCGGTCGGTCATCGCCTTTCCCCAGACGGCGCACCGATGCATCGGTATTGAGCGCCACAATCAGACTGCCGCCCAGGGCCCGCGCCTGCGCCAGGTACATGACGTGGCCACGGTGCAACACGTCAAACACACCGTTGGTAAATACCCAGGGACGCGGCAGGTGTGCCAGCCGTGCTGGCGCATCGCCACGCGACGCGATCTTGGTCAAAAAGTCAGGTTGAGAATCGGATACATGCATGGTGAGGATGCTAGCAGGTGCCTTTCAAGTTGCGGCCGGTTCAGTCGAACTGGCATAGCATAATCTGCCCCTACCCGTATGAACCTTGTATCTGTCAGCGTCGAGACCATCCGCATTGGTCAACCACTCCCCTTTTCATTGATGGACAAGGACGGGATACTGCTGGCCAAGCGCTCCTTCGTGATCGAGTCCAAGGAAGTTCTGGCGGAATTTGCGGCGCGCGGGGGCGGTCTCTACATCGACGTCTCCGAGTCTGAAGCCCACCACCGCGCCTATCTGGACCGGCTCAATACTCTGGTACGCGACAACAAGCCGCTGGGAGAAATTGCCGGCGCGCAGATTTCCGCGTCGGGTCTGGGTGATCGTCTGGCGCAAGAGAACGAGCATCCTGATTGGCTGGACCTGCAGGTGCAGGCCAGTGCGCTGCTGCGCGACACGCATCCTTCACTTTTTCTGGAAAAACTCGACCGATTGCACGGCCAGTTGCGTCGCCACTCGATGCGCAACCCCGATGGAACCCTGTTTGCATTGATCCACCTTTCGGCCTCGGAGCCACGCATGTACAGCGCCACCCATGCCATGCTCGTCAGTGTGATGTGTGGCCTGGCCGCCAAAGAGGTGCTCCAATGGCCAGCGGAACTGGAGGAACGGGTACGCAAAGTCGCGCTGACCATGAACGTGTCCATGACCGATTTGCAGGATCGCCTGGCGTTGCAGCTGGAAAAACCCTCAGCGCCGCAAAAGTCCACCATTGCGTCGCATGCCGAGCGGTCCAGTGCCATGCTGATGACCGTGGGCGTCACGAATGCCGACTGGCTGGAAGCAGTACGTGACCACCATACCAAGGTGCCTGGACCATTGCGCGATCGCACGGTAGCGCAGCAAATGGCTCGCCTTGTGCAGCGGGCGGACATGTTCGCCGCAAGGCTTGCACCCCGCGCCGGGCGTGTGCCGGTAGCCCCCGGAGCAGCCATGCAGGCCTGCTACTTTGATGAAAATCGCCAGATTGATGAGGCCGGTGCCGCGCTCATCAAGGCCGTTGGCATCTACCAGCCCGGCTCGTTCGTGCGTCTGGCCACCGAAGAAATTGCCGTGGTGATCAAACGCGGCCTCAACACTTCTACCCCCAGGGTGGCGGTGCTGATCAACCGCTCGGGCATGCCCACGGTGGAGCCCATCATGCGTGACACCAGTGTGCGTGAACACCGCGTCATCGCCAGCGTGGCGCACCGCGAGGTGAAAGTGCAGATCAATCTGGAGCGCATGCTGCCGCTGACCGCCTCCCCCCAGGGCGACCGGCCCTGGTAAGTTTCCACCCCGGACAATGTGGCCAAAAGGTACGGTACTCGGCCAAATCCCTGCTTACAACGATTTCGAGCGCGCGTTACCATGCCGGTATGGACAAATTCTTCAACACCGCCGGTCCGAACCAACCCGACATCCACTACACCCTGCTGCCCAAAGACAGGGTGAACTGGCCCGAACTCTCCAGCTTGATTGCAGCGCGCAAATATTTCATCCTGCACGCGCCGCGCCAGACTGGCAAAACCAGTTTGCTGATCAATCTGATGCACTTCATCAACGGGCAGGGGCAATACCGGGCGCTGTATGTGAATATTGAGGCGGCGCAGGCGGCGCGCAATGATGCCGGACGCGGCATGGGCGCCATTTTGGGGGCCATGGCGAGTGCCGCCAGCCTGTACTGGAAAGACGAGGCTTTGTGTGCATGGACCCGCGCACGGCTTCAGCAGAGCGACCATGATGATGCTCTGCGCGCTACGCTTGAACATTGGTCACGCTCCAGCCCCCAGCCACTCATCATCTTCTTCGACGAAGTAGACGCCTTGGTGGGCGACACGCTCATTTCATTGCTACGCCAGATTCGCGCCGGCTACGCCCAGCGCCCGGAAGCCTTCCCGCAAAGCATGGTGCTGTGCGGCGTGCGTGATGTGCGCGACTACCGCATCCACCGCTCAGACGGCGAAATCATCACCGGGGGCAGCGCCTTCAACATCAAGAGCGAATCAATCCGGCTGGGCGACTTCACCCAGGCCGACGTCAAGGCCCTGCTGCAACAGCACACTGACGCCACCGGACAGACGTTTGAGAACGGGGTGCTGGAAGAAATCTGGGAAGACACGCAAGGCCAGCCCTGGCTGGTGAATGCGCTGGCGTATGAGGCGTGCTTTCGCAAACCCGAGCAACGTGACCCCTCGGTGGCCGTGACGGTCGAGCAGATGCGCCAGGCCCGAGAGAGCCTGATCCTGCGGCGCGACACCCACCTGGACCAACTGGCCGACAAGCTGCGCGAGCCACGCGTCAAGCGGGTGATTGAGCCGATGCTCAAAGGCGAAGAACTATCGCCCGATGTGCCCGACGACGACCGTCAATACTGTATTGACTTAGGCCTGATTGCGCGGCGCGACCGCCAGTTGCAAATTGCCAACCGCTTGTACCGCGAAGTGCTGCCGCGCGAACTCACCTCCATCGTGCAAGACAGTCTGCAGGGCAAGGCCGAGCAGCCGTGGTTTGTGCTCCCCGATGGCAGTCTGGACATGGACAAGCTGCTGGACTCCTTCCAGCAATTCTTCCGAGAAAACTCCGAAAGCTGGCTGCAGCGTTATGCGTACCACGAGGCCGGGCCGCAATTGCTGCTGCAAGCCTTTTTGCAGCGCGTGGTCAACGGCGGTGGGCGCATTGCGCGCGAGTATGGGTTGGGCCGGGGGCGCACCGACTTGTTCCTGCAGTGGCCACTCAGCGCCCAAGGCTTTCTGGGCCCGATGCAGCAAGTGGTGCTGGAGCTCAAAATACAGCACAAGGGCAAAGCAGCCACCCTGGCGCTGGGGCTGGAACAAACCGCGCGTTACTTTGATCAGTGCGGTGCCGATAGCGCGCACCTGTTGATCTTTGACCGCGACCCCCATGTCGCCTGGGATGCCAAGGTCTACCGCGAACAGCACACACACAGTGGCTGCGCCATCAGCGTGTGGGGCATGTGAGCTATGCTTTCGATAGCGCCTTGCGCACGTTCTATAAGCGCTGCGGGCTGATTTGATCCTCACCGCCGAAACCACCCTACCAGAAACTCAGATGCCAGTGCGAGGAATAGCAGCCACTTGACCCAGCTGGCAGCACTGCTGGCTGACTCCACCAGATGTGGCGTAGGTGCCGGGGTGCTCTCCTCAGGGGGATTTGCGTTTTCGGCCAGCAGCAAGGCTTCAATTTCCTGATCGGAAAGCAGCACCTCTTCTGGCTGGTTGATTGATCCGCCCACCGCACTACCCCCGCCGCAAGATGTGCTCACGGGCCTCACCCACCTCGGTCATCCCCAGCGTATCAAACTCCAGCTCCTGGGGAACCCCCAGCATATTGAACGCCGCAATCCCCTGGTAGATGTTGTCCGCGTTGCCAAAGAAATTCTTGCCATTGAACAGCAGAGGGCAATGCCAGTACAAACGATAGCCCAACTCGCGGATACAGAGAATCAGGGCTTCCGACTGCTCAATGCGGTCATTCTCAACGTACAGCAGCGGTCGATGTGTGGCGATCAACTGGCGCGCACCAAGAAGCACCGCACGCTCCATTCCTTCCACATCCACCTTGATCAGCCGTAAGCGCAGGTCTGGCACCAGGTTGACCAGAAACGCGTCAAGCGCAACCACCTGCACGGGCGTACCCGCACCGTCGGCCTGCAGACTGATGCCACCAAAGTTGCCGCTACGGTCGTAGCCCACTGGCGGCACTTTGAACGTGCCAGCCACTTCACCAGCACCTACCGGATACGCCTGACAGTTGCGAATAGCGTTGAGCGCCAGATTGGCGCACAACGTCTGAAACACCGTGGGCTGCGGCTCGAAGGCAAACACCCTGCGCGCCATGCGGCACAGCGGCACTGTTTGCGAACCGATATTGGCGCCCACCTCAATCACATCGCAATCCGCAAAGCCCTGCAGCATGCGTGCAAACCACTGCACCTCGTGCTCGCCATACTCGCCGTAGTGCTCCAGTGCCTGCCCCACATACTGGTCGTGGTGGTTGTAGACAAACCAGCCATGGCGACCGCTCATCAGGCGCTGAGGTCCGGCCAGCGGCATGCATCTGGCAAAGCCGGGGGCTGCAATGCCCGTTCCCGTTTCACCCGGTTCACCCGTTTCCAGCCGCAACGCCTGTTCCACTTGCTGCAGTGTGCTGGCCCAATCGCCCAATGTGGGCTGTCGCCACAGTCGCATGGAGGGATACCAGGGGCTGTCGGTGCGCTCCAGCATCCAGCGGTAGTCCGGGTTGGCAGGCAGCAGCAACCAGGTCCGCGCACCGATGGCGCCGGCCAGGTGCGCCACCGCCGAGTCAATGGAGATCACCACATCCAGGTTCGCAATGATGGCTGCCGTATCCGCAAAGTTCTGGATCTCATCGCCCAGCGGCAGCAAATTGCCCCGCTGAACCCAGGGTTCGCTATCCGCACTGCGTTGGGTTTGCAGACTCACCCAGGCAATTTGTGGCATGTTTAGCCATGCGGCAATGTCTGCCAGCCTCAGCGATCGGTTGCGGTCATTGGGGTGGCTGGGGTTACCCGCCCAGTTGATGCCCACCTTCAAGCGACCCGCAGCAAATACCTCAATGCGCTGGTGCATGGACTCCTGCTGCGCTGGATCAGCAGCGATATAGTGCCCCGCCTGCGGCAAGGTTTCTTCGCTGGCCGCAAAACGCACCGGCAGGCTCATCAGCAAGGCCCAGTAGTCATAGCCTCCCATGGGCGCTTCCGTCATCACCTCCTGTACTCCGGGCACCAGTGCGCCCAGTGGTGCCACTGCCGGATGCACCCATACCCCCACCGAGGCACCACGCTGCACCAGATTCGCAACAAATCGCAAACACTGGATCTGGTCGCCAAAGCCCTGCTCCTTGACCAACAGGATGCGTTTGCCGCTGAGGTCTTCGCCGCTCCACATGGGAAACGCCAGGTCGGGCAACGTGGCTACCGGGTCGGCGCGCCCTGGCGCGTAGCGGGTCTCAAAGTGTTGCCAGCCCCGCGCAAAGTCGCCCATCGTCAGATACGCCAGCGACTGGTTCCACAGCCAGCCTTCCTGGTTGGGGGTGATCTCCAGCGCGCGGTCAATCACCCGCACGGCTTCTTCGAGCTGCCCCATCCCCTGCAGCACCATGCCCAGATTGGCCCAGCCCAGCGCATAGCCCGGGTGCCGGTCAACACAATGGCGCAGCAAGCGCAAGGCTTCTTCGCGTGCGTCGCGCTTGTAGATTGCCAGGGCCAGGTTGTTGAGCCCGTCGGCCAGATCGGCATCGCACTCCAACGCCTGGCGCAGAGCCGCAATAGCCTCATCGTCGCGCTTGAGGTGCCCTAGCGTCACCCCCAGATTGTTGTGGGTCTGGGCATGTTTTGCGTCGATGCGCAGCGCCTGCCGCAGCGCCCGCTCGGCCTGCGTGTGGCGCGCCAGCCCAAGCAGGCAGTTGCCCAAAGAAAACCACAGGTCGTGGCGGTCGGGCTCCAGACTGGCGGCGCGCCTGAAATAGCCTGCTGCTTCGTGCGTGCGCCCCAGATTGCTGCAGGTTACCCCCATGTTGTTGAGCACCAGCACACTCTCGGCATCGAGCTGCAAGGCCCGCTCCCACGCCGAAATTGCATCGCTGGCCCGACCCGCCTTGCCATACAGATCGCCCAGGTTGATCCAGGCATGCACATTGTCCGGGTGGCCTCGCAGCAGTTCCCAATAGAGCGCAATGGCCTCCTGGGAGCGCTGCGTTGCATGCAGCGCCAAGCCCAGGTGGTATAGCGCTGCGGTGTGCAGCGGGTTGTCCTCAAGCGCTTGACGAAAGCCTTGCTCCGCCTCGGCAAGGCGACCCGCACGCAGCGCCTCAAGCCCGGCCTCGTAGGGTGCGAAGGTGGCAGTGTTCAAGCCGTCTCACTCCCCGCGTTCGGAGATCACCACCACCGTGCGCTGGTTGCCAATGATCACCACCACCTGAATCGGGAAGGCCCCGTCTGGCACGGCAGAGGCCACAAAGGTGTTGGACTCGGGCACAAACTGCAGCCAGGCTGGTAGCGGGTCACCCGCAAGTGTGGTCACGATCACGCTTGCGCCGGCTGCGCCCGAGGCGGCTTGCACCAACTGTGCGGGCAGCGGGAAGCTAAACCCACTGCCCGAGGTTGCGGTATCTTTGGGCACGGTGACAGTGACCATGCCGTTGCTCACGGCAGAGGGTTGTTCCACCAGGCTGACGGTGATATTGCGTCCTGCTGCACCGCCTGCGGTACCACCCGCTGAACCCGCATCGCCTGAAGCGCCGTCACTGTTGGTGCCGGTGCCGCTGCTTCCAGTTGTGGTGGTACCTGTGCCGGTGCTGCCAGTTCCCGCTGTGGGGGTGCCACTAGTCGAACCTGTGCCCGTTCCTCCGGTCGTGCTACCTCCAGTAGTCGTGCCGCCAGTGGCTCCCGTTCCTCCAGATGAGTCGCCGGTGCCGCTAGTGCCAGTTCCGCTGCTTCCAGTTCCACCTGCGCCAGTGCTTCCAGTTCCGGTCGAGCCAGTGCCGGTGCCACCAGTCGTGCTGCCGCCAGCAGTGGTACCACCTGTCGTTCCCGTTCCGCCGGAACCTATTGGTGGGGGGGTATTTGTATTGGGTGGGGTAACAATTGGAGCAGGAATTACCGGCAATGTCGGTGTGGTTCCTGTGGTACCTGTGGTACCTGTGGTACCTGTGGTACCTGTGGTGCCTGTGGTGCCTGTGGTGCCTGTGGTGCCTGTGGTGCCTGTGGTGCGGTGCCTGTGGTGCCTGTGGTGCCTGTGGTACCTGTGGTGCCCGTGGCCCCACTCGTTCCAGTAGTACCTGTTGTTCCAGTCGTGCCAGTGGTTCCAGTTGTACCGCTCGTGCCCGTCGTCCCAGTCGTGCCGGATGTGCCGCTCGTGCCTGTTGTGCCTGTGGTTCCAGTAGTACCAGTCGTTCCCGTGGTGCCACTCGTTCCCGAAGTTCCGGACGTGCCTGTTGTGCCCGTGGTTCCAGTTGTACCGCTAGTCCCATCAGTACCCGTCGTTCCGGATGTACCTGTCGTTCCCGAAGTACCGGTAGTGCCACTCGTGCCCGTGGTACCAGAAGTTCCTGTCGTGCCGCTGGTGCCCGTAGTTCCAGTTGTACCCGTCGTTCCTGTGGTGCCCGTAGTTCCAGTAGTTCCCGAGGTACCAGTGGTCCCAGTCGTCCCAGTGGTTCCGGTCGTGCCGCTGGTCCCACTCGTGCCCGTAGTTCCAGTAGTTCCTGTGGTACCGGTCGTCCCAACAGTACCCGTGGCTCCAGTCGTAACGACCGGGGTGATTTGAAGGGTGGCCTGGGTGAATTGAATGTCGTAGTTCGGGTTGCTGTTGTTGTCCACAGTTCCTTGCAATATTGCGTAGCCGCCTGCTGCTTCACCACCAGTGCGCTCCAAAGCGCCATCGATAGATTCGCCACTCACCAGACCCCGGTCGAGCGACTGGCTCTCTGTGAAGTAGGTCAGGCTGGGGTCAGCGCTGTTTGCAGCCTTGGTCTTGTCTTCAGCCGTGACTCCCACAGGGCGCCGATTGATGGTCGCCGTCGTGCTGGTCTGTCCCCCCAGCACATAATTTCCCGCGTCTGCACCGCTCAAGCTGTTGGTCAGGGTCACGGTTTTGCCCACCGCTGCGTTCTTGTCACTGAACTGTCCGCTGGACGACACCGTCACGCTGTCGCCACCTACCAAATCGCCCTTGGTCAGCGCCGCCGTGTTGATCGTCGCGGTGGCCGTGCCGTCATACACCTTGTCACCGGCCGTAATCCCGCCCACCACCAGCGTGCGCGCTGTCACGTTGGCGGTGCTGCTGGTTTGGCTGGTGATGTTGTAGTTGCCCGCATCGGCACCGCTGTAGCTGCTGCTGATAGTGATGGTTTTGCCGTTGCCCACGTTCTTGTTGGCAAACGTGCCGGTGGCCGCCACGTTCACGGTGTCGCCGGTTACCAGCCCGCTGTATTGCGCGCCGGTTACGTTGAGGGTGGCGTTGGTGGTGCCGTCGTAGACCCGGTTGTTGCCCACCAAGCCGCTGACCGTCATGGCCTTGGGCGTGATGCTGGCGGTGGTCGTGTCCTGGTCGGTGATGTTGTAGTTGCCCACATCGGCGCCGGTGTAGGTGCTGATGAGCGTGACCGTTTTGCCCGTACCCACGTTCTTGGTATCAAACTGCCCGGTGGCAGACACGGTGAGCGAGTCTCCTGCCACCAGGCCTGCATAGACCGAGTTGGTGGTGCTGACCGTAGCGGTGCGGGTGCCGTCATACACCTTGTCGGCCGCGGTAATGCCAGAGATCGCCACCACACCCGAGATGGCCAGGCCTTTGGCGGTGATGTCTGCGGTGGTGCTGGCCTGGTCGGTGATGGCGTAGTTGTCCACGTCGGCGCCACTGTAGGTGCTGACCAGGGTGACGGTCTTGCCGGTGCCCACGTTCTTCGTATCAAACTGCCCGGTGGCTGCCACGCTCAGGCTGTCGCCACTGACCAGGCCGCTGATCGTGGCACCGGAAACCGTGACAGTGGCCATGCGGTTGCCGTCGTAGACCTTGTTGGCGGCCGTGATGCCGTTGACGGATGCCGCCTTTTGCGTGATGTTGGCGGTGGTGCTCGTTTGGCTGGTGATGCTGTAGTTGCTGACATCGGAGCCGCTGTAGCTGCTGGTCAGCGTGACGGTCTTGCCGGTGCCCACATTCTTGTTGTTGAACTGGCCGCTGGCCGACACGCTCACGCTATCGCCCCCAACCAGGCCGCTGTAGCTGGCCGCCGTGGTGTTGACTGTGGCGGTGGCGTTGCCGTTATAGATCTTGCTGGAAGTGGTGATGCCGCTGACCGTCATGGCCTTGGGTGTAATGGATGCGCTCGCCGGGCTTTGCACCGTCAGGCGGTAGTTGCTGTTGTTCAAGCTCAGCCCGCTGAATGCCACGCTCCCTGCGGATAACACGTCCTTGCTGTTGTAGGTGCCAGTGGCCGAGCCCACAATGGCCACCGCGTCCCCGGTGTAGGGCTTGCCGTCATCCGCATTGCCGCTGCCAACGGCTTCGGCACTGGCGAGGGTTGGCGTGCCGCCCACCGACGCGTTTGTGCCGCCGTCGTACTCCTTGCTTGCAGCCACGCCCAGCCCGCTCATGCTCAAAGCCTTGGTGGTGATGGTGGCTGCAACCGGTGTCAGGCCGGTCAGACTGTAGTTGCTGTTGTTGAGCGTCATGCCACCATAGGTCACGCTGGCCGCACTGGCGACGTCCTTGCTGTTGTAGGTGCCGGTAGGCGTACCTGAAATGGCCACCACGTCTCCGGTGTAGGGCTTGCCGTCGGATGTGGTGCCCGACCCGGCAGCCTCTGCCGCAGCCAGGGCAGCGGTGCCGCTGACCACCGCGGTGGCGCTGCCGTCGTAGACTTTGCTGGTGGGCACACTCAGGCCGCTGATGCTGAGCTGTTTGGCGCTGATGGTGCCGGCCACGGTGGCGCTGGCGGTGATGTTGTAGTTGCCGCTCACGTCCGCATTGCTGCCGTCCAGAACCGTGTAGCCGGTCTTGATGCGCAGTGTGCTGCCATTGGAGCCCA
>JAIFLV010000083.1 GCA_020048895.1 Rhodoferax sp.
GGCCACCGTTGTGGGATGACTGCGATGCGCATGTCGGTGATGGTGTTGCGGCCGAGCCCGACTGGGCAGCCGACTGGGATGGGGCAGCGCAACCGGCCTCCGACCACGAGATCGGTCAGTGCATCAACTGGTGACCGGGCAGCACGGCGGCTCAGACTCGCCGCCGGGTGCCGGTGCGCCCGGCATATCCGGCGCACCGCTAATCCCTTTTGTGAGCAGCGTATTTTGGTGGTGGATCGGCCAGGTACGGCCTTACCGCGGGCGCGGCGAGGATTTCTATGTGGGTTGAGGGCTCTTCCAAGGGCCGATGCTTGACCTGATGCGGTTGAAATGCCTATCCGTCGTTTGCCGGACAAAGGCTTGCAACGGGAAAAACATGTGTATTGCCGAACGAAACGCCTATCCCAGGTGTGCCGCCCGCCTGCACATGATCCATATCAAGCAGATTTTTCCGGCGCCTCATACCATGGGAATCCATGAGTCGCCACCTCGTTTTCCAGCAGTTCGCCCGTTGTTCGGTTCCTTGATCCGCATGGGTAACGATGGCATCCCTCCCTATTGACAGCCTCGATTGCGCCCATGCCTGAACCGACAGACCGACGGCGTTTGCTGTGACTTGTACGACGCGAAATTATTGACCTGCACTGGAGAATGATGGTGAATTCGAACAATGGCCCAACTCCCGATTCCAATCCAGCGGGGTCGCCCGCCTGTTCGGCGCAACCCGCACCGACAGCCCCTCGTGAAACTGGATCAACAAGTTCACGCCGCAACTTTCTGGTCGCCGGTGGCATGCTGAGCATGTCGTCCCTCATGGGCGCCGCCGCGCTGATGACCCAATCCGACGACCCGAAAGCCACCACCTCATGGGCAGAGCACTTCCAGGGCAACTACCGGCTCATGACGCCTGAGGAGAAGGCCGAGTCGCGCGCACGGCTGGAGCGGCGCTACTCGGCGCAGTACCACAAGAAGGTCACGGTCGACATCACGGAGGCCCAGCCCGGCGTGCTCATGGGCTACGCGCTGAACATCCGCAAATGCATCGGATGCCGTCGCTGCGTGCATGCCTGTACCGAAGAGAACAACCAGTCGCGCGGCGAGCGGCCCGGGGAGCGCATCGAATACATCCAGGTTTTGCGCATGGAGCGCGGCGAATTCACCAAGGAGCGGATGGACCAAGGCTACCCCGAAGGGCTGGGCATCCAGGTCGGCGGCAATGCCTACACACCGGCGGGCCAGGTGCTGGAAGGGCAGTATTTCTACGACCCGAAGGCGGTGCCCGAAAAGGACGCCCAGTACATGCCGATCGCCTGCATGCAGTGCGAGAAACCGCCCTGCGTCAAGGTCTGCCCGGTTCGCACGACCTACCGCGAAGCCGACGGCCCGGTGGTGATCGACTACAACTGGTGCATCGGCTGCAAGATGTGCATGGGCGCCTGCCCGTACTGGGCACGCCGCTTCAACCTCACCACGCCGGTTCTGCCCGAGGCGGCCATGAACCCGGTGACCCATTACCTGGGCAACCGTCCGCGCATGCGCGGCGTGGTCGAGAAATGCCACTGGTGCCTGCAGCGCACCCGCCAGGGCCGCTACCCCGCCTGCGTCGAGGTGTGCCCAGTGGGCGCGCGCAAGTTCGGCAACCTGCTCGACCCTGAGAGCGAGGTCAGCCAGGTTCTTGCGCGGAAGAACGTGTTCCGCCTCAAGGCCGAACTCAATACCTTCCCGAAGTTCTTCTACTTTTACGATTGAGGAGCGCGATTGTGGACAACCTCTTCAACTTCATCGCCGACTACACCCGCTACGTGCTCAAGGGCGGCAAAATGTTCTACGCATGGATGGGCATGCTCGCGCTGCTGATCGTGGGCATGCTGTATGTGTTCTACCTGCAGAACACCGAGGGCCTGATCGTCACCGGCATGACCAGCCAGATCCACGACGGCCTGTACCTGGCCAACCTGGTTTTTCTGGTGGGAGTCGCGGCCGGTGCGGTGACCATCGTCTTCCCGGCCTATGTGTACCACCATGAAGGCATGCACAAGGTCACCGTGCTGGGCGAGATGCTGGCAATTTCCGCGGTGATCATGGTCATGGTGTTCGTCTTCGCCCACATGGGCCGGCCCGACCGCCTGTGGCACATGATTCCGCCCTGGGGCATCTACAGCTTCTCGTCGATGCTGGGCTGGGACGTGCTGGTGCTCAACGGCTACCTGATCCTGAACTTCATCGTCGGCTTCTGGTACCTGTACTCGAAGTACACGGGCAAGCCGGTGAACAAGAAGATCTTCATGCCGCTGGTCTACCTGTCTATCGTGTGGGCCCTGAGCATCCACACCGTCACGGCCTTTCTTGTCGCGGTGAATCCGGCGCGTCCTATGTGGTTCCACAGCATGATGCCGATCCGTTTCATCACCACCGCGTTCGCGGCGGGCCCGGCGCTGATCATCCTGGCCTTCCTGATCATCCGAAACACCACGAAGATGTGGATCGAGGACAGCGCGATCAAGCTGCTGACGACCATCGTCATCGCGTGTCTGGGGATCGCGATCTTCCTGACGTTGTCGGAGGTCGTGATCGAACTGTACGCCCGCACCGAGCACGCCAACAGCCTGTACTACCTGATGTTCGGCCTGCATGGCCTGACCCGGCTGGTGCCCTGGTTCTGGAGCTCGCTGGTCCTGATGGTCGGTGCCTTCATTCTGTTCATGATCCCGGCTTTCCGTAACAACATGAAGCTGCTGCCGATTCCCTGTGCGATGGCCTTCGTCGGCATCTGGATCGAAAAAGGCATGGGCCTGATCGTTCCCGGCTTCATCCCGTCGCCGATCGGTGAAGTGACCGAGTACTACCCCACCTTGGTTGAATGGCTGATGACGCTGGGTATCTGGGCCTTCGGCTTTTTCGTCCTGACCATCCTGCTCAAGGGTGCCATCGGCATCCTGACAGGGGACGTCAAGCTGGCTGGCAGCAAGGCAGGCGAGGCGGCCTTGTCAGGCAGCCCCAGGACCGCCGCGAGCGCATGATGGGGAGGCAGGCATCATGAAGAAACTTGGCTACCGTGTATCGATTCTGGCCCTCTGCTTTGGGCTGCTTTCTTCCGTCCAGGCGCAGACAGCGCCAGCCGCGCCTGCGGCGTCGGCCGCTTCGGCCGCACCGGCCGCACCGGCCGAGCCAGCTGCCGAAATCACCTGCTTCGAAAGCCGCAAGGGCGCCTCAGAGGTGGTCAAGCGCGATCTGAAGCCTGGTCACCCCAACGTGAAATGTTCCACCCGGACCGGCGCAGTGCTCTGGTGGGGCGACCCGTTCGACGGCACAGTCCCGATGGGCGAGATGCCGCTGATGGAGAAGTACGTCGGCAAGGCGGTCGTCAAGCCGCGGTCCGACAAGTTGCCGCTGCTGGCGATGTGCGGCACGGCCTGCCACAACGGCGTCGGTCCGAAGTTCGTTCCGCCCAAATTGCCAACGACCAGGAAGCCAGTACCGATCCCCACCATGGAAGGCATGATGCCGGACGCCAAGAATTTCCAGCATGGGCGCGGCGGCATCTGGTGTCTGGACTGCCATCACACTACGCAGCGCAACAAGCTCGTCGACAATTTTGGCGAGCCCGTCAGCTACGAACAGCCGCAACTTCTGTGCGGCAAGTGCCACGGCGACAAGCTGCGCGACTGGCGCGACGGCATCCACGGCAAGCGCATCGGCGAATGGGCCAGCTCCGGCAAGAAGCGCTGGTTCACCTGCACCGAGTGCCACAACCCGCACAACGTGCAGGACGGCGCCAGAAACCGGGGCTTCATCCAGCTTGCGCCCGAGTTGCCGCCGCAGTTGCCCCGGGGCATGATCGACGCCAAACACGAACTCCGTCATGGCATTGCCCACTGAGGCGCCGGCCTTGCCGGAAGACCCGGACTTGATCCCACTGGCGGGAACAGGTCGGGGTGACCCGACCTGGATGGCTCCGGCGCTCACGGCGGCCGAGAAAACACGCCACGTCGGCAAGACCAGTGTCTTCTTCGGCCCGCCGCTGGCCATCCTGGCCGAAGGGCAGAAGAACACGCTGGAAATCAGTGGCAAACTGAACCGCACGGCTGAGCGCTACCTGGAAATACTGAAAGTTCACGGACTGGAACTCAGCGAGCCGGAGCGCCAGTGTCTCGCGCACATCTGCCACATCGGCTTCATGTCACCGCTGGAGATCGAAGAGCTGCCCTTTGAGGTCACCATGACCCGGTTCGAATGCGAAGGGCTGGACAAAGCCGCCCTGGCGGCCAGGCTGGAGGCCGCCAGCTTCGCCGATCTCGTGGCCATCGTGGAGTCGTTGGGCTTCTGAGCCAGGTGCTCCACTTCAGGAACACACACCATGCCGAATCAATTGCCTTGGGACCCGGCGTATAGCGTGGGGAACGACACGCTGGACGAGCAGCATCGGCAGATCCTGGCGCAGTGCGCGGCGCTGGCCGGCGCCGACAGACAACCGGGCGCGGCCTTCGACGGACGGTTCAGTGCCCTGATGGCGCTGGCCGAAGAGCACTTCGCCACCGAAGAGACCCTGCTCTCGCAAAATGGTTATCCGGCAATAGACGAACTTCAGGGCGAGTGCAAAGAGTTCAGCGATCTGTTGAACGACATCGTCACGACCGAACACTTCAACCCGGACGAGCTGCAGCGATTCCTCGGGCTCTGGTGGATCGGGCACATCGTGGGCTCCGGCAAGAAGATCCGCGCCTATCTGGAGCCGCCGGTGCCCTGATCCGACCCGTCCAACGGCTTCTGGGAAGAGTATGCATGAAAATTTGACCCCTCCCCAGTGTCGGAGGGCCATGGTTTGCTATTCATTCGAAGCAAAAAACCCGTCAGATAGCGGGCTTTTTCCGGGGCAGCCAGCCCCTCAACCCTTCTTCGACACCAGCGTCAGGATGTCGTAGCTGGCGACCCGCTCGACGTGCTGGTACTTCACTTCCACGTCCCAGGCCACCACACCCTGGTCCTGGCCGTTGGCGTCCTTGCGGTTGCGGTCGATCTTACGCTTGCAGGTCAGGCGCACCTGAATGCTTTCGCCAATCGCTACCGGCTTGACGAAGCGCCGGCCTGCGCCACCCAACCGGCACGCACATTGGCTTGCGCCGCCAACGCGCGTTCAGCCGCATTGGCATAGCTGCGGTCCCACGCCAGCACCTTGGGGGTCATCAGCCGGTGCCACAACGGCGGGATCAGTGCTACCGAAATGGTGGTGAGATAGCCGCCGATCATCATGGGCGCATTGGGGTACGGCTGCAGGTCCTGGTAGGGCACTTCACCTTGCGCGTGGTGGTGGGAATGGCGCGTCAGGTTGAACAGGGCCCAGGAGCTGATGCGTTTGTTGGTGTTCCACGAGTGGCGCGGCTGAACCGGTTGGGCCGGGTCACGCACGATGCCATAGTGCTCCATGTAATTCACGATCTCCAGCAGTGCCTTGCCCCACAGCGCGCAGGCGCAAAAGAACAGCGCTACCCAAAGGCCTCCCATGGCCCAGGCCGCGGCCACCAGTGCAGCGCTCATGGCCAGTCCGCGCAGGTAGGCGTTGTGCCATGACAGCACAGTGATACCACGGCGCTGCAGGCGTGCGGCTTCGATCTTCCAGGCGCTGATGTTGCCGCGCACGGTGGACATCACAATGTGCGTGTACACATTGCGCCCCCGCGGTGCGGTTGCAGGATCGTTGATGGTGGAGACATAACGATGATGCCCGTACACATGCTCGATCGCAAAGCCCACATCGAAACTGAAGGCGAGCAACCAGCGCCCCACCCACAGCGACACCGGCTCCCAGGTGCGGTGCGTGAGTTCATGGGCCGGTATGGTGCCTACCATGCCGATCATGAGCCCGGTCACGAGAAACGCCGACACATGGTGACCCCAATGCGTGGCGTCGCGTGCAGCGAGCAGGTCTGTCCCAGTCCACTGCGACAGCATCGCGCCGGCTCCCAGCGGGTCACCTGTGCTGACACTCCACACAGCGGCAAAACAGATCAAGAGCAGCACCGGCAGCGCCATCCACAACTGCCCCGTGAGGACCCAGGGGTGTCGGTAGCGCGGTGTGCTGGTGTCGTCGCCCAGCAGCGCATCGCCCAGCGTGCTGAAAAGGCTGAACCCCAACAGGGCAGCCGTGATCCAGCCGCCTCCGGCAAACAGCGCTGCCGCTACGGCCAGCCCCTCCACATGGAACAGAAAGAACTTGAGGTAGTGCCACAGCGCTGCAAGCCACTCACCGAAGGACTTGGGTGGTGCTATCACTTCCGTAGCTGCTTGCGCACTGTTGACGGGCGCAATCGCCTCTTTTTGCGTGAGAAAACGGTCAGCGTGGATATGGCCTTTGGCCAGCCCGGCGTGGAGCAGACTGGCGTTCGTGGCGTCCACCATGGCAGGCGGACCGCACAGGTAGGCGTGCATACCGGGCTCCACTACCTGCGCCAGGTGATCTGTCACCAGCCCACGAGCACCGCTCCAGCTGTTGTCGCCCTGTGCGTCGGACAGCACCGGTAACAGCCGGAATTGCCCTGGCCAAGAAGCGGCCATGGCGCGCAACGCGTCCATGCAGTACAGGTCGGCCTGCGAGCGTGCGCCGAACAGCACGGTGACCGACCGCGCCAGGCCTTGCGCCTGCATGTCATGCAGCATGGCCATGACCGGCGCCAACCCAGAACCACCCGCAATAAACAGCACCGGTGCGTCCGACTCTCGCAGCCAGAACTGCCCCAGCGGCCCCTGCACATGCGCGCTCTGGCCCAGCAGGTTGTGGCCGTGCACATGCTCGGTGAAGACGCCACCTGCCACGCGGCGCACAAAGAACTCCACCACACCCTGATCGTTTGGGGGCGTGGCAAACGAATAACTGCGTGTCACTCCAGGGAGCGACTCCACACTGATCTGCGCAAACTGCCCCGGCTTGAAGTGCAATGGCGTCTCCAGTTGCAGGCGCAGGCACTGAATGTCGTGGGTCAATGCCTCCTGTACGATGACGCGGCCATTGCACTCCTGCACGGCCAGGGTTTTGGTCTGCTCCACTTCAATGCGAACCGGCCCCAAGGGCACGCTCTGGCAGGCCAGGATGGTGCGCTGAGCCAGTTCCTCCTCTGAAAGCAAATAGCTCGACTCCGTGAGTTCGCGCACCTGCCCTTCCACCAGGCGGCACTTGCAACTGGCACAGCCGCCCACCCGGCAACTGTGCGGAAAATCCACCCCTTCGCGCAGCGCAGCGGTCAGAATCGTCTCGCCCGCCAGCACCCGTATCGGCTGCGCGTTGATGGTGGCGGACGTACCTTCCGAGCGGGATTTCAATCCAAACATGCTGTCTCCTGATGGTCGGTCGTCAGTCAGTGCCGCCCGCGCTCATGCGGCCAAGCCGACTTTTTGCAGTCGGGCGTGAATGCCGCTGGCCATAAACTGGTAGCCCAGCGCATTGGGGTGGATTTTGTCGGCGCAAAGCTCAGGGCGTGCCAGTGTTTCAGAAAACACATCCGGCACCAGGGTCACGCCTTCTTCGTTCGCCAGTTCTTCAAAAATGGGGGAGTCGCTGGGTCTGTTGGCCAGTACACCCAATAAAGAGAGTTCGGGTACCGACACCAGCGCGACTTGTGCGCCAGAGACTCGTATCGCTTTGATAATCTCGCGAATATCTTCTTTCACCCGCATAGGAGCCTTGCGGCGCAAAAAGTCGTTGCCACCTATCTCAATGACCACCAGGGCGGGGCGATTTTCCGTGAGCAAGGCTTGGATTCGGTTTTTGCCATTTTCGGCGGTATCGCCAGAGATGCCTGCATTCACGACATTCCAGCCGGTTTTTGCGGCCAGCAGGCTTGGCCAATCCTCCCCTTTGGCAGCACCCACTCCAAAAGTAACGCTGTCGCCAAACGCCAGCACCGTGGCCCCCGGCGGGATGGCGACAAATTTGGCAGATTTGCCACATCCGGCCAACAGAGTGGCTGCCAGGCCCAGCGCCAGCAATGCGCGGCGTTGCAGTGGACGGGTAGCGGGAATCGGGGCAGTGGGTTGCTGGCGCTTGGATGTCATGGTGCAGGTGCTTTCAACCGGGATTGTCCACCAGGACTTTGGTGTGCCACCAGTCTCCCTAAAAATCCACGCTCTGTGGCACCGAGCCTGGAACACATTGAAGGCTCTTGGTGGCCCCGCGGTAACGCACCTGCACCAAACCCACGGGCGCCGAGTAAGAACCCGCAAACAACCTGTAGTCAATAGTGAAGCGCTGCGGCAGGCCTTTCCCGGCCAGAGCAATGCGTGCCCGGTAGACAAAAGTCAGAGTATCGGACCCGAGGTGGTACGAGAGCAAATCGGCTTTGCTGCCGTTCACGGTGAAACCACCCGCCAGATGATCGAGCAGCGCCTGGAGTGCGTCTGGATCATCCACACTCGGGTTTGCGGCGGGGGCA
>JAIFLV010000001.1 GCA_020048895.1 Rhodoferax sp.
AACAAGATGGACCGCGAGGTACGCGACCCGCTCGACATCCTGGATGAAGTGGAGCGTGAATTGGGCATGCCCTGCGTGCCCATGACCTGGCCGGTAGGCCAGGGCAAGACCTTTGGCGGCATCATCAATCTGCGCACCCGCGCCATGACGGTATTTGAGTCCGGGTCGGAACGCAAGCCCCAGGACTTTGAGTCGATCCCGATCACCGACACCGGAACCCTGACGCAACGCTTCCGGTACGAGATCGATGCCGCATTCGAAAGTATGGAACTGGCAACCGGCGCCTCGCCCAGCTTTGACCGTGAGGCGTTTCTTGCGGGCAAGCAGACTCCCGTGTTCTTTGGCTCGGGTGTCAACAACTTTGGCGTGATGGAAGTGCTGGAAGCGCTGGTCGATCTGGCGCCGTCGCCGGGCAAGCGCACCAGTTCATTTGTGGTCAACAAGCAGCCCGTCATCAGGGATGTACAGCCTGACGATGAAGCATTCAGTGGCGTGGTGTTCAAGGTGCAGGCCAATATGGACGCCAACCACCGCGACCGCATCGCCTTTGTGCGCATGGCCTCGGGCAAGTACACCCCGGGCATGAAGCTCAAAGTCATGCGCACCGCCAAGGAACTGCGCCCCACCAGTGTGGTGACCTTCATGAGCCAGCGCCGCGAGGCCGTGGAAGAAGCCTATGCGGGGGACATAGTCGGCTTTACCACCCATGGCGGTGTGCAACTCGGTGACACCATTACCGATGGCTCGGTGAACCTGCTCTACACCGGACTGCCCTTTTTTGCCCCCGAAATGTTCATGACGGTCGTGCTAAAGAACCCCCTGCGCACCAAGCAATTGCAACAGGGGCTCGCGCAACTTGGCGAGGAAGGTGCGATCCAGGTGTTTCGGCCCGAAATGGGTGGCAACATGCTGCTCGGCGCGGTCGGACAGTTGCAGTTTGAAGTAGTACAGCACCGCCTGAAGGGCGAGTACGACGCCGATATTCGACTGGAGGGCAGTCAGTACACCGGAGCCCGCTGGATTACCGCCGACACCCCGGCGGAGTTGCGCGACTTCGTCAACGCCTACCCCCAGCGCATGGCCAAGGACGCCGCTGATACCCTGGCCTACCTGTGCACCAGCCCGTACGACGTGCGTCTGGCGCAGGAACGGTTCCCCAAGATCCATTTCCATCCGCTGCGCGAGCATGCTGGCTTGGCGCTGCAATCGGCTGGCTAGGATGTGGCCCCCACGCTTGTCACTACGTGTACTGCGCTGCCCCCCGAGGGGGCCGCAACCCGCCTTGGGGCGGCCCGGCGGCGGGTCATGATGTTGCCCCCACGCTTGTCACTGCGTGTACTGCGCTGCCCCCCGAGGGGGCCGCAACCCGCCTTGGGGCGGCCCGGCGGCGGGTCATGATGTTAAATCTCTCTTCCTGGCCGGCAGTGGAACGGCGCAATATCGTCGGCGTGTTCACCGACATCGATGACACGCTGACGACCGAGGGCCGCATTACGGCCGATGCATTACAGGCACTCGCTGACTTGAAAGCAGCCGGTCTGGTGGTGATTCCCATCACCGGGCGGCATATCGGCTGGTGTGAGCCGCTGGTGCGTGGCGACCCGGCACGTGGTCTGGCGCCCTGGCCTGTGGACGCTGTAGTGGCCGAGAATGGAGCCGTTGCATTTGCCCGCAAGCTTGAAGACAAAAATGGCCCGCAAGGCATATTGGATAAGCGTGAGCCGCTATCAAAAATATACCAGCAAGACAAAGCAACCCGCGCGCTCAATACGGCCCGCATGCAACAGATTGCAGACCAGGTGCTGCGGGAAGTGTCAGGGTCCGTCCGGGCCAAAGACGAGGGTGGCCGCGACACCGACCTCGCGTTTGATTACAACGAGACAGTCCATCTGGCACCGACGCAGGTAGCGCAGATCGTCGACCTTTTACAGCGCGCCGGGATGCACACCAGCGTCAGTAGCATCCATATCCATGGCTGCTTTGGTGACTTCAACAAATGGCTGGGCGCGCGCTGGATCGTGCGCGAACTGTTCGCGCGCGACCTGGCACAGGAACTGGAGCGCTGGGTGTTCGTGGGCGACTCAGGCAACGACCAGGCCATGTTCGAGCACTGCACCCACAGCGTGGGCGTGGCCAATATCCGCCGCTTCGAAGCATCGCTGACGCACCTGCCAACCTACATCACCCCCAGTGAGCGCGGAGCCGGGTTCGCGGAACTGGCGCATACGTTGCTGGAAGCACGCAAGATCACACCATAGCCACCGTTCAGCCGCCGCGGCAGACCGCTTGGATATAAGCGGGAACCGATGCAGTAGCATATAGCCCATGGTAGCCAGGCATCCAACTTACCGCAGCCCGTCCTACGGACCGTGGGAAAGCGCCGTCGCGGAAGGAAATCGTGGCAATTGAAAAGGCGCAGCGCCTGACTTCGGTGCCGCGATTGCTGGATCAGTTGGCCAGCCTGACATCGATCAGGGATCTGGAGTTGATCGAGTTCAGCCTCCTCACCACGCTCAATGGCCTCTTGCGGCCCACCAGCCTCAGCCTGGTGCGCTTGAATTCCAAGGGCCAGCCCACCATGGAAATTCTTTACGGTGACGATCGGTGCACCGTGCACCAGGAGCAACTGTCCCTGTCCAGGGAACTGGAGCAGGCGGACGTGCATATTCAGACTTACGAGATGCAGTACCACACCATCCCTCTCGAAAAGGGTGTGATGATGGTTTTTGCGCTCACCTCCACGCGAGCGGGACGCAGCTACCTGCAAGTCGTTTCGGACAAGCCCATGTCCAATCTGGATAGCCACCTGATGTCCGGAGTTCTGCAGATTTACCGCAATTTTTTCAGCCTGATGCAGCACTCGCAGACCGACGAATTGACCGGCCTGGCAAACCGTAAGACCTTTGACGACTGTGTGGCCAAGGTGCACGATCTGATTCCCCAGGAATTTGAGCCGGTCGATCACGAACGCCGCAGCACGCCAGCGATGAACTATTGGCTGGTGATGGTAGACATTGATCACTTCAAATCAGTGAATGACCGTTTCGGCCATTTGTACGGCGACGAAGTGCTGGTGATACTGGCGCAGCAGATGAAAGCCTCATTCCGGGAAGACGACATGATGTTCCGCTTCGGGGGTGAAGAGTTTGTGCTGATCATCCGCTGTGTTGACCAGACCGCATGCCGTGCCACTCTGGAGCGTTTTCGGCACGAAGTAGAAAGCCGCAGCATCCCGCAGGTGGGCCACATCACGATAAGCCTCGGAGTGACGCGCATGTCACGCGAGACCTTTACCGCCACCATGATCGACTACGCCGACAAGGCGCTCTATTACAGCAAGCACCACGGGCGCAACCAGGTCACATTCTTTGAAGATCTGGTCGTGCGTGGCCTGGAGAACCTGGAAGACTTCAAGGCCGCAGAGATCTCATTTTTCTGAGTTCTGGCAGCACGGTCACCGTGCCAGCACAGCCGCCAGCGCCACACCAGTGTGCGTGCCCTGCGTCACCACGCCTTCGGGCGTAGCCTGCGCCACCACGCACCCGCCCGCATTGCCGCCTTCAGGCCCCAGGTCAATCACCCAGTCGGCTTCGGCGATCACGTCGAGATCATGTTCGATCACCACCACACTGTGCCCGGCGTTGACCAGCCGATGCAGCACATGAACGAGCTTCTCCACGTCGGCCATGTGCAATCCCACCGTGGGCTCATCGAGCACATAGAGCGTATGCGGCGCCTTCTGACCACGCCGTCCAACATCGTCCCGCACCTTGGAGAGTTCTGTGACCAACTTGATGCGCTGCGCCTCACCGCCACTTAAAGTCGGCGAAGGCTGGCCCAAGGTGAGGTAACCCAGGCCTACATCCTTGAGTAACTGCAACGGGTGGGAGATGACCGGCATCGCGGCAAAGAACTCCACCGCCTCATCCACTTCCATCTGCAGCACGTCCCCAATGTTTTTGCCGCGCCAGGTGACTGCCTGTGTCTCGGGGTTGAAGCGCGCGCCCTTGCAGGTTTCGCACAGCACTTTCACATCGGGCAGAAAGCTCATGCCGATAGTGCGAATGCCCTGCCCTTCACAACTCGGGCAACGCCCCTCGCCAGTGTTGAAGCTGAAGCGGTTGGCAGCATAGCCGCGCGCCTTGGCTTCCAGGGTGTCGGCAAAGAGTTTGCGAATGGTGTCCCAGAACCCGATGTAGGTTGCAGGGCACGATCGCGGTGTCTTGCCGATGGGCGTCTGGTCGACTTCGAGCACACGGTCGATGGATGCAAAGCCAGTGAGGTCGGTACAACCCACCCAAGCAGGATGCTCCCCTTTTGAGAGCATCTCACGCCCGGCCTTCGTGCTCTGCAGACTAACGACGCTATGGACATTGGTCAGCAAAACATCCCGTGCCAAGGTCGATTTGCCCGACCCGCTGACCCCTGTAATGGCCACCAGTCGCTTCAACGGAATCGCAGCGGTGACGTTTTGCAGGTTGTGAAGGGTGGCGCCGTGAACTGTGAGCCAGTCCAAGGAACCTCCTTTTGCGTTCGAATTCGCTGAACCCGCAGCGCCGGGGCTTGGGGCGGGTTCCTCATGGTGCGAGCACAAATCGTCTCCCACCCCAAGCCCCGACTCTGCTACGTCGTGGGACGCGGCCTCCAACAAACCCGCGGCAGAAGTCGATGCGCCGGGCGACAATTTGTGCTCGCACCATGCGGCGCCCGGCGCATCGGCTTTTGCCGCAGCGTGCGCGGTGCCTTCCACCGCAGCGCCAACAGTGACATGACGCCTAGCGGCCAATGGATGTTTCATCGCATGCAGCAAATAGCGTCCGGTCTGTGACTCAGAAGCCCCTTGCACATCCGCAACCGACCCCTGCGCCACCAACTGCCCACCACGTTTACCCGCACTGGGACCAATGTCGATGATGTGGTCGGCGTGGCGAATGGTGTCTTCGTCGTGCTCCACCACCACCAGCGTATTGCCCTTGTCACTTAACGACTGCAAGGCTCCCAGCAAAATCTTGTTGTCACGCGCATGCAGGCCAATAGTGGGCTCGTCCAACACGTAACACACGCCCTGCAAATTGCTGCCCAACTGCGCCGCCAACCGTATGCGTTGCGCCTCGCCACCGCTCAGGGTGGGCGCACCGCGATCCAGCGTCAGATAGCCCAGTCCCACCTCTTCCAGAAACTCCAGACGGCTTTTGATCTCTGGAATCAAGTCGCGCGCAATGTCGTTTTGGCGTTGGCTCAACCGGCCAACAGTCTCCAGCGTTTGCACCCACTTGCGAATGTCGGTCACGCTCATCCGAGCCAGCGCGGTGATGGCAATTCCCTCCACGGCAGCAGTTGGCACTAGCGTTGCGCTACCCTCGCTGCCAAGCTGGACGCCAAACCGCACCGCACGCGCCGTCGCGTTCAAACGCGTGCCTTGGCAGGCCGGACAGGTAGCGTCCACCAGATCTTCCACATCCGCCTCGGCAAAAGTTTGCTCGCGCCCCTGGTGGTCATCGTCTTTCACCGAGTCGTCAAAGACTTTGCGCTGCTCTTTGGTCAGCGCCAGGCCCGTGCCTACGCACTCCGGACACCAGCCGTGCTTGCTGTTGTAGCTGAAAAGGCGCGGATCGAGTTCGCCGTACGAAGTCGAACACACCGGGCAAGCGCGCTTGGTGGAGAACACCTGCACTTTCCCGATATCCGCAGTGGTAGTACCCGCTGCCATGGCGGCGCGAAGACCCTGCAGATCACTCAGCACATGGACCACACCTTTGCCGTGTGTGAGCGCAAGCGCCAGCGCAGCACGCAGTGCAGCCTCGTTGCCGGGGTTGACATCCAGACTCACCACAGGCAACTCGATGTTGTGTTCCTTGAAGCGGTCGATGCGCGGGAAACCCGTGGTGGGCAAGAAGTTGCCATCCACCCGCAGATGCGTGAACCCGCGCGGCCGCGCCCAGTCGGCCAGTTCGGTGTAAACACCCTTGCGACCCGACACCAGCGGCGCCAGCAACCCGATGTGCTGCCCGCGATAGTTCTTCAGTAGTTGTGCCGCAATGCTGTCAGCGCTCTGTGGGGCCACCGCCGCGCCGTCCCTGGTGCAATGCTGCACGCCCAGCTTGACATAGAGCAGGCGCAGGAAATGCCAGACCTCAGTGGTCGTGCCCACCGTCGACTTGCGTCCGCCGCGGGAGAGGCGCTGCTCAATCGCGACCGTGGGTGGAATGCCATATACCGCGTCCACCTCGGGGCGCCCCGCAGGCTGCACGATGGATCGGGCGTAAGCGTTGAGGCTCTCGAGGTAACGTCGTTGTCCCTCGTTGAAGAGAATGTCGAAGGCCAACGTGGATTTGCCGGAACCGGATACGCCTGTCACCACGCTGAACTTGCCGCGCGGGATGTCGACGCTCAGGGATTTGAGGTTGTGTTCTTTGGCGTTGACGATTCTGATGCAGTCTTTTCCCCCCTCACTCCCCCCGCCCTCGCTCGCCCCCGCCGGGGCGAAAGAGGGAGCTTGAACAGCCACATTTGACCTCGCGATTGAAGTGAGGGCCTTATTGGCCAACTTGTCAGGGAAGCTTTCCCCTGAGTACAACGTGTCTGCCGGGGATGGGGATGCGCCGGGTGCCGATTTGCGCTCGCGCCATGAGGCACCTGGCGCATCCCCATCCCCGGCAGCGAGCACCAAGTAAGCTGCGCGAGGTTCGGCAATTTCATGCACCACACCCATCTGCGCCGCATAGTCTCGCAGCGCCTTGCCGGTGTGGGACGTGGAGTGCAGCATCACTTCTTCTGGGGTTCCAAAAGCCACCACTTCACCACCCGCATCACCTCCCTCTGGCCCCAAGTCAATCAACCAATCGGACGCGCGAACGACGTCCAGGTTGTGCTCAATCACCAGCAGCGAATGCCCGGCGTCCATCAGCTTGCGCAGGGCGCGCATCAGCTTGGCGATGTCATCGAAGTGCAGGCCGGTGGTGGGTTCGTCGAGCATAAAGAGGATGCCCCTCCGCGCCATTGCCTGACGGCTTGCAGAACTGCTCTTGGCGGCATCGGCCAGAAAGCCTGCGAGCTTGAGGCGTTGCGCCTCGCCGCCGGACAGGGTGGGCACCGGTTGCCCCAGCTTGACGTACTCCAGCCCGACATCGACGATGGGCTGCAGCGCACGGACCACATCGCGATCGTTTGCAAACAACTGTACGGCCTCGCTGACAGTCAAAGCCAGAACATCGGCCACATTGAGAAAGCGGCCACCTCGCTCGATGGTGACCTCGAGAATCTCGGGCCGATAGCGCTTGCCATCACAGTCCTGGCAACGCAAGTACACGTCACTCAGAAACTGCATTTCGATGTGCTCAAAGCCGGAACCGCCACACGTGGGGCAGCGCCCATCGCCGCCGTTGAAACTGAATTTGCTTGCGGTATAGCTGCGCTCACGAGACAAGGGAGCGGTTGCAAAAATCTCCCGAATGGCATCCCACGCACCCACATAACTCACCGGATTGGAGCGCGCGGTTTTACCGATCGGCGACTGGTCTACAAACACGACCTCACTAAGTTGCTCTGCGCCCAACAGGCGTGCATGCGCACCCGGCGTTTCGGTGGACTTGCCAAAGTGGCGCAGCAGGGCTGGCGCAAGCACGTCCTGAATCAGCGTTGACTTTCCGGAGCCGCTGACTCCGGTGATGCACACCAGTCGCTGCAAGGGAATTTCGACCGCAATGTTCTTCAGGTTGTGTTCAGTCACACCTTCAAGCACCAGACGCGGCGTATTGGCTGCCACCAGGCGTTTGAAGCCCATACCCACTTGCTTGCGCCCCCCCAGATACGCACCTGTCAGGGTGTCGGCACTCTTGAGGTCTTCGGTGCTTCCATCAAAAACGATATTGCCACCGCGCTCCCCTGGCCCCGGGCCCATGTCGATCATGCGATCGGCCGCCAACATCACGGCAGGGTCGTGCTCCACCACCACAAGGGTGTTGCCAGCGTCGCGCAGGCGCTGCATGGCACTGACGATGCGCTGCATGTCGCGCGGATGCAAGCCGATACTCGGTTCATCGAGGACAAACAGGGTGTTGACGAGGGAGGTTCCCAGCGCCGTGGTGAGGTTGATGCGCTGGACCTCTCCCCCGCTGAGGGTTCTGCTTTGGCGGTCCAGGGTCAGGTAACCAATACCGACATCGCAGAGGTACTTCAGCCTTGTGCAGACTTCTTCGAAGAGTAGTTTCAGGGTTTTCTGCTCGGCTTCTGAAACGCTGCTGGCCTCCGAGGTGGCGGAGTCTGGGGGTATGGCGGGCTCCTCATGGTGCGAGCACAAATCGGCTGCACCGGCAACTCCCAGTCCCGCGTCGTCTCCGGCACCGGTGTCTTGCATTGCGCCTTCCGAGCGGACACCGGTGCCGGAGACGACGCGGGACTGGGAGTTGCCGGTGCAGCCGATTTGTGCTCGCACCATGAGGCGGCACCGGCAACTCCCAGTCCCGCCACCCCCAACCCAGATTGCAAAGAATCAAAAAACGCGCGCAACCGGTCCAAGGGCATCAACATCATGTCGTGAAGACACAATCCCGGCAGCGCCTCCAACTGCTCCCGTGACCAGGAAACCCCTTTCGGCAAAAAACGTTTCGAAGGAGCCAGCACCGCATCGGCCTGCGCTTTGGTACCAATGCGCCACAACAGACTTTCGGTCTTCAACCGCGCGCCACCACAGGTGCCACACGGCGTGTAGCTTCGGTACTTGGACAGCAGCACCCGGATGTGCATCTTGTAGGCCTTGCTCTCCAGGTACTCAAAGAAACGGTCCACGCCAAACCAGTGCTGGTTCCACTTGCCGTTCCAGTGCGGTGAACCCTTGTAGACCCAGTGCTGCTGCTCGGGCGTGAGCTTGTACCAGGGCGTATCCCGCGGAATACCGGCGGCTTCGGCGTGGCGCATCAGGTCGTCCTGGCATTCCTGCCAGGCCGGGGTCTGCATCGGCTTGATGGCACCGGCGCGCAAAGTGAGCTTGTCGTTGGGAATCACGAGACCGTAGTCCACACCTACCACACGGCCAAAGCCCCGGCAGGCTTCGCAAGCCCCTACGGCCGAATTGAACGAAAACAGCGAGGCGATGGGGTCGGCGTAGCGCACATCGCTCTGTGGGCAATGCAGACCTGTGGAGAAGCGCCACAGCGACTCCTCCAAATTTGCTATGTTTTCAGTAGCTGTCTGCGCTTGCTCTGCGGGCGCTACAGGCTCTTTTTGCACATAGACATTGAGGCGACCGCTGCCGCGCTTGAGGGCTAGCTCGATGGCTTCGAGGGCGCGGGATTTTTCGACGGTGGCGATGCGGAAGCGGTCGGCTACGACGTCGAGGATTTTTCTGCGGGTGGCG
>JAIFLV010000003.1 GCA_020048895.1 Rhodoferax sp.
ATTGATCTCAGCGATGGCGCGGCCGGGTTCGTACTTTTTCAGGTCTTGCAGGTACTTGAAGAAGTCTTTGGCCCCGTCAAAGTGCACCGCCTTGCCATCGCGCCACAGCACGGTGGCAATCCAGTACGGGTAGGGTGCCACAAACATGCCACACACCGGGCAGGTGTCGCGTGGGCCGGGGGCGGGCAGCTTGACCGGTTTGGCCTGCGCCGCCTCACCGGTGCCCAGGGCCGCAGCCCCAAGCACCAGCATTTGCAACACGCCCCGGCGGCTTAAATGGCGCGACGGCACCCCCCTTGCCTGAGCTGACAAGGGCTGTGCCGCACCCGGAACAAGGCAGGTGTGGCACATGGCGATCAGGCTCCGGCGGCCAGCTTCTTGCGCATCTCGCCGCGCCGTTTGCGCAGCATGATGGTGTCGTCGGCCATCACCAGGTATGCGCTGGTCAAGGCAGCATTGAAGTCCACGATCTTGGCGCCGGCTTTGCTGGCAGCCTCGGCACCTGCGGCGGCTTCAGCAGCGGCACGGTTGGCGTAGGCCGAGTTGCTGACCTTGGTCATGGTGCCGGGTTTGCTGGGGTCCACTACGTAGTGCAGCTTGTCTACCAGCACCAACGGTTTGATGGCCTCTGTGGCACCGGCATCGCCCGCGTAAATGGCCTTGGGGCCACGGTCCATGTTGAGCGACAGGCTGATGGCCGAGCAGTGCAGCGAGCAAGTGCCTTCGACACTGTCATCCTCGTACACCAGTAGATGGCGGGTGTGGCTGAACTTGGCGCGCTCCATGCCGCAGTAGCGGCAGCGCGGGTATTTGTCGAGCTCGTTGGTCAACGGGTCTTTGTCTTTGGGCAGGTTGGCGACCGGGCCATAGGCATCAGACCATTGTGTGGGGGGCATACCGGGCTTGGCCGGATCTTGGGCCAACGCTGTGCTGGCACCGCCGAGTGCCAGTGCGCTGACCGAGGCGGTTTTGAGCAGGTTACGGCGATTGAAAGGGACTGTGTTCATGATGAATTCCTGATGATGGAAAAAATGGGGATATAAAAAAATTGAATTGCGCGGCTGTCAGCGCGGCTCGGCCAGCAACTGTTTAATGTCTTCAGCCAGACTCAGCGCGGACTGTCCGGCACGAAACGCCAGTCGCAACTGACCGCTTGTGTCAAAAATGTAGGTCATGGCGGTGTGCTCCAGCGTATAGCTGCCGCCCTGCGACACTTTGCGGAAAAACACCTTGAAGTGCTCGGCAGTTTGCTGGGTTTGCGCCACATCCGCACGCAGGCCGATGAAGCTGGGGTGAAAGCTGCCTGCATAGGCCTGCAGGATGTCGGGCGTGTCGCGTTCCGGGTCCAGGCTGACGAACAACACCTGCACCTTGCTGGCATCGGCACCGAGCATCTGCAGCGCTTCCACTGCCACCGCCAGCGCAGTGGGGCAGACATCCGGGCACTGGGTGAAGCCAAAAAAAATCAGCACCACCTTACCCCGAAAGTCGGCCAGTGTGCGCAAACTACCCTTGTCGTCCTGCAAGCGGAAGTCCTTGCCATACGCTGCCCCGGTAATGTCCAGGCTGTGCGCTGCTGGCTTGTCGCTGGGCGCGCAACCCCACAACAAGGCGGACACAGCCAAGCAGACCAGCCAGGCACGGCGGTTGCTTGAGCGATGGTCGAGGCAGGAATCAAAGCGCATCAAAAAGGGCAATTCTGGCAATGTCGGTCGACTCGGACCAGTTCTGGTACGGGCAAAGAGTTTGGGTATGAAATCGGGCCATGGCGCTTGCAGGACAAGCGCGGACAGCTACAAAAAAGATAGCTAGATGCTAGAGGGAAGCCGGTGGCCCGCGGGAGGGTGGGGGTGCAGCGGTCGCTGCCGCAACAGGGGCAGACGTAGGTATATGCAACGTCTTCGTCTGCGCCTGTACTGGTGCCGACAACGGGTTGGAAAACATCTGCGGCACGCCGGAGCCCACTGTGCACAGCGGGCAATGCGCTTCGCTTGTGGGCTCCGTACTGAGTGAACCATCGGTATGGATTTTCACCTTGAACATGCCGGCGGCGCTGCAGATCAGCGTCTCTTGCTGTGGGTGGACCATGGGGCTGGCCACCGCCGCACCCAGCGTCAGGGCAAACCACAGCAGCGCCAGCCTGGTGAGCCAGGGAGTATTGCGCAGCGTGTGCATGAGGTGCATGGCGCGATTGTGGCAGGCCAGCCCGCACGGAAACCTGACGCAAATCAATTGCGCGCCACGTTTCAGATCTGCGTCAGCGTTGGCAACGATGCCAACCCTTACCGCAGGCGCGTGCTGCCGCCAATGGAGGCGTTGCATCGGCCAGGTGCAACCTGCAACCACGCCGCATCGACAGCACCCACTTGGCTAGCGCAGATCCGGTGCTGCGCATTTTGTGGTGAGGTTCATCGACGTGTCGTTGCCGCGGTACAGAAACGACTGATTCACACCACTTTTCACCAGTGTTATCCAGGTGCTGGAGAGAATGGCCGAGCCCCGCCCACCAAGTCGAACCGCGCCGATATCAGGGTTCTTGTCATCGGTGTTGAACTCGGAGATGACATTTTCGGCCGCTGTAAATCCATTGCTATCGAGTTGTTGCCGGATAGTGTGATGGCGAACCATGGCAACGCGCAGTGAAGCAAGTCAGCTTGCAGAGTCATTTCACGTGCACTTCAGGCGCGTTCCAGTTCGCGGATCACGTTCACCACTTTGGTGGTGATGATGTCCACCGCAGGGCCATTGGCCCCGTGGGGCAGGATCACATGGGCGTGGCGCTTGGTGGGTTCGATAAACCGCTTGTGCATGGGGCGCACGGTGTCGAGGTACTGCTTGATCACGGTCTCGGTGCTGCGCCCACGTTCGGCAATATCCCGCTGCAGGCGGCGGATAAAACGCACATCCGGTGCCGTGTCGACAAAGATTTTCAGAGACATCATCTTGCGCAAATCAGCATCGTAAAGGGCAAACAGACCCTCAATCACGATCACCGGCGCGGGCTTGACAGGAATGGTCTTGCTCGATCGGTTGTGCTGCGCAAAGTCGTACTCGGGCATCTCTATCGGCTCGCCTCGGCGCAGTGCTTGCACATGCTGCATCATCAGCGGCCAGTCAAAGGCATCCGGGTGGTCGTAATTGGTCTTGCGTCGGTCTTCGGGTGAGAGGTGGGTCTGATCGAGGTAGTAATCGTCCTGCATCACTACCGCCGCCATCTCCGGCCCAATGGACGCCAGCACCTCACGCGTCACCGTTGACTTGCCGCTGCCGCTGCCGCCGGCGACACCGATCACGAAGGGAGCAGTAGGTGGAGGAGGCTTTGGGGCGGGCATGCCCCAAGTTTAGCGGAGCTGATGTCTGTGCTTTTCCAGGAAAACAGCGATAACATCTGTATGTGCATACAGTTATTTTGCCATCCCCCGCCTACGCCGAGCTGCATTGCCTGACAAACTTCAGTTTCCAGCGGGGCGCATCCCAACCGGGTGAACTGGTCGAGCGCGCCGCGAAGCTGGGGTACAGCGCACTGGCCATTACCGATGAGTGCTCGGTCTCCGGTGTGGTGCGCGCACATGAGCAAGCCCAACAGAGCGGCTTGAAACTTTTGTTGGGTGCCGAGTTTTCAGTGCCACTTACGACCAACGCCGCGCTTTGCGGGGATTCCTGTTTCACCGCGGTGGTTCTGGTCCACAACCTGAATGGTTGGGGCAACCTGTGCACGTTCATTACGGCCGCGCGCCGCGCCGCGCCCAAGGGGCAGTACACAGTGGGGTGGCAGGGGCCAGAACACCAGGCCCAATGGGCGCAGTTGAAGGATTGCGAAGTGCTGCTGGTACTTCCTTTTGCTATCACTATGGAAGCGGCTTACGCAGTCACAGCAAGCGCTAGAGGCCTTTTTGGTGCTCATGTCTGGCTGGCGCTGGAGCGTAGCCTGGGGCCGAACGATGCACTGCAGATCTACCGGCTGGAGCGACTCTCCAGTCTCACCGGTGTTCCACTGGTGGCGGCGGGCGATGTACGCATGCATGTGCGCTCGCGCAAACCCCTGCATGACGTGCTCACCGCCGTGCGTCTGGGCAAACCGGTGGCGCAGTGTGGCTTTGCGCTGCAGCCCAATGCCGAGGCCCATTTGCGTTCACGCCAGCGCCTTGCCACCCTGTATCAGTCCGAGCTTTTGGTCAATACGCTGGTCGTTGCACAGCGTTGCAGTTTCAGTCTGAACGAATTGCGCTACCACTATCCCCGGGAATCGGTACTGCCCTGCATGACCCCGGCGCAAACACTGCGCCACTATTGCGACGAGGGTGGTCACGAGCGCTACCCAAAGGGCATACCCCACAGCGTGCAACAGCAACTGCAAGCCGAACTCGAGCTGATTGCCGAACTCCAGTACGAGATGTACTTTCTGACGGTGCACGACATCGTGCGTTTTGCCCGCAGCCAGGGCATCCTGTGTCAGGGGCGGGGGTCGGCTGCCAATTCGGTGGTGTGCTATTGCCTGCATGTGACCGAAGTGGACCCGGTCGGAGGGCACCTGATGTTTGGCAGATTCCTCAGCCGCGAGCGCAATGAGCCCCCCGATATCGATGTGGATTTCGAGCACCAGCGCCGCGAGGAGGTCATTCAATACATCTATGCCAAGTACGGCCGCGCGCGCGCCGCCATTGCCGCCACCATCATCAGCTACCGCCCGCGCAGCGCCCTGCGCGATGTGGGGCGGGCACTGGACATTCCCGAGACATTGATCACGGCGCTGGCCAAGGAGCATCCTGGCATGTACAGCCGCGAGATCCTGCCGCTGCGCCTGCAATCGGCATTGGAGCGACTGGGTCAGGACTTTGTGGTACCGTCGCCCAGGCGCTTGCAGCAATGGCTGGACCTGAGCACCCAGTTGCAGCGCTTCCCGCGCCACCTGAGCCAGCATGTGGGGGGTTTTGTGCTGACCGATGGTCCGCTCACGCGCCTGGTGCCGGTGGAAAACGCGTCCATGCCCGAGCGCTCCATCATCCAGTGGGACAAGGACGATCTGGATGCTGTCGGGTTGATGAAGGTCGACGTGCTGGCGCTGGGCATGCTCAGCGCGATTCGGCGCTGCCTCGCACTGGTGACCCAGGTACGCGGTCTGCCCGCCCCGATGCGCATGCAGGATATTCCCCGGGAAGATCCAGCCACCTACGACATGATTTGCCGTGCCGACACGGTGGGGGTGTTTCAGATCGAGAGCCGGGCGCAGATGAGCATGCTTCCGCGCTTGAAGCCGCGTGAGTTCTACGATTTGGTGGTGGAAGTCGCCATCGTGCGCCCGGGGCCGATTCAAGGCGGCATGGTCCATCCGTACCTGAAGGCGCGCAGCCATCCCGAGCAGGTGCAGTATCCGAGTGATCTGCTCAAGGAGGCACTGAAGCGCACCCATGGGGTGCCGATTTTTCAGGAACAGGTGATGCAGATCGCCGTGTTGGGGGCGGACTTCACCCCCGGTGAAGCCGACGCGCTGCGCCGCTCCATGGCGGCCTGGAAACGCCATGGCCATGTGCACGTCTTTGAAGAGCGTCTGATCAGCGGTTTGCGCAAGAACGGCTACACCCCGGAATTTGCCGAACGCATCTTCAAGCAGATCGAAGGTTTTGGTGAATACGGTTTTCCAGAGAGCCATGCCGCCAGCTTTGCGATTCTGGTCTATATCAGCTGCTGGCTCAAATGGCATGAGCCCGCCTGTTTTCTCGCGGCCATGCTCAACAGCCAGCCACTGGGGTTCTATGGCCCGTCGCAACTGGTACAAGACGCCCAGCGCCACGGCGTCACCGTCCTTCCCGCCGACGTGTCCCACAGTGATTGGGACTGCACCCTGGAGACAGAAAAATCCCACGTCCGCCTGGGTCTGCGCCTGATCTGTGGCCTACGCCAGGAAGTTGCCCAAAGAATCTCTGAGGAACGCTGCAAAACCCCTTTCCAGTCCACCCAAGACCTCGCCATGCGCTGCCAACTCGATGCCGGCGATCTCAAAACCCTGGCCAGCGCAGACGCCCTGCAATCGCTCAGCGGCCACCGGCGCCAGCAGGTCTGGGATGCGTCTGCCCTCAAGCCCGCACCGGAATTGCTCAAAGGTGTGCCAACAGACGAAGATGTGCTGCTGCTACAACCGGCACCAGAAGGCGAGGAAGTGACTTTCGACTACGCCTCACTTGGCCTTACTTTACGCTCCCACCCCTTGCAGATACTGCGTGAGCAGCTATCAAAAAAGAAGCTGCTCACGGCAGCACAGATGCGCGACTACCCGAGCGGTCGGTTGGTGCGGGCCTGTGGCATCGTCACCATGCGCCAGCGCCCCCAGACCGCCAAGGGGGTGGTGTTCGTCACGCTGGAAGATGAGACCGGCAGCGTGAATGTGATCGTCTGGAAGGCGGTGAAAGAGCAGTTTCGCCAGGAGGTGTACCAGTCGCGCCTGCTGGCGGTCTACGGGGTGTGGCAGCGCGACGAAGAAAGCGGTGGCGAAGTGCGGCATGTGATTGCCAAGCGTCTGGTCGATCTCACACACATGCTGGGGGAGTTGGCCACCACCAGCCGGGATTTTCATTGAGGGTTGATGGTCAGTCCCCGGCACGAATGCTGCCCACACCGTCCACCGACTTGGTCACGTGGACGGGACGGCCGTAGTAGGTGAGCGATCCCACTCCCTCGAGTTTGGCCATCAGCGTGTTGCTGGCGCGCACTTTGGCGGACCCGACTCCCTGCAGTGTCACGTGTACATACTGGGCGTCGAGGTCGCGTGCGTTGAGTGAGCCTACCCCTTCACCATTCAACACAAAACGCTGCACCTTGCCGTCGGCATGCAGGGATCCCACGCCCTGGAAGTTCAGCTGAAAGTTTTCACCAGCCAGGTTGTGCAGTTCGGTACGCCCTGCGCCCTCCATCCGGAACTTGGACAACTCGGGCACGCCAATGGAGATGGTGGTCCGGTCGCTAAATTTGAAGCCTTTTGAGTCCGGCATGGAAATAACCAGCTCGTTGTCCACCACCTTGGTCATCAGCTTGGACAGCGTCCCTTCGTCCCCAGACACCACCACCGATTGCTTTTGTCCCGCAGTCACCACCAGCCGGTAGGCACCCTGGCTTGCAATGGCACTAAACCCTGGCAATTCGCGGGTTTCATCAGCGGCATAACTCAGCGGCGCAATCGCCATCAAGACCGGAAGAAAAAGTCTTTGCATCTTGTACTCCTTGAGCAGGGAACGGTCCCGTGCTTTGTGAGGCTGCAGTGTCGGCGCAATCGCGACAACCCACAATGGCAGTGCGACGAAAGGCATAAATACCCTCTCGAAACGCTCAGATGGCCGACGAGTGCTTACGCCACTACTTTTACAGGGCCTGGGAGTCTGGGCGGCAGAGGGTTCTGCGCAGGTAAAGGAGGAGCCTGCGCAGCTGGCGGGGGACACGGAGCAGGGCCCTCTGCCGCCCAGACTCCTCTAGTTCACCACGCGCAGCAACCAGGAGCCCATGAGAAAAGTGGCGCCTGCCAGCCATGGGCCTGGCCCGATGCGCCAGCGCGTCCAACGGCGTCCGGTCCAGGCTTCGTGAGCGAGTTGCACGCTGTGCGCCGCGGCGATCATCAACAGTGGCAGCAGCCCCGGGTTCGCCTGCCAGGCGGCTGCCAGATTGCCCTCGACCAGCGCAGCACAGGCACGGGTTCCGCCGCACAGAGGGCAGGGTTGCCCGGTGAGTTGGCGAAACGCACACAGGGGAATGTCGCCCAGCGACAGCAAGACAGGCGCGAGTCCCAACGTCAGGGGCCAACCCAGTACCAGCGCCGCCCGCCATTGGCGCTCCGGGGTGCCCAGTTGCACCGACTCAGAATTGAGCGATGGCGGGAGTGTCATTGGCAGTGATCTGCTTGGCCATGTGGTACATGCCGATGACCGCAATGGGCATGGTCAAAATCACACCAACGCCGCACAGAATCGTTCCGAGTGAACCCACAATGCCCAGCACCAGCGAGCAGATCACCGTACCCAGCAGGTTTTCCTTGATGGCAGCAAACGCCCGTTTGATCGCGTTGATACCGTCTTTTTCACCCATTGCCACCAGGTAAGCGGACGTGGGAACGAGTGCCATGATCAGCAGACCGGGCAGAACACACAGCATGAAACCGATGGAAACGGCGATGCTGGAAAGCAGCACCGCCAGCAGCGCAGGCACGAAGTCGTCAAAACCCTTGAAGACGTCGGCAATTTCGACCTTGCCGCCTTCGTCCTCCTTCTGAATCATGCGCATGTAGCCAACCGCCATGGGGCCAGTCAAAAGACCGGCCGTGACGCCGCCCACAACGCCCACCAGAAGGGTGGACACGATGTGGGTCACCGG
>JAIFLV010000042.1 GCA_020048895.1 Rhodoferax sp.
TGCGTGCCCGCGGCAATGAATGCCAGCGGCGTGAGGTGCAGTTCGTCAGCCTTGGCACCACGCTTGTCACTGCTTGGCTCGCTGTGCTGCTTTGCGCAGTAGTACACCAGAGAGGTGCCCTCTTTGCGAAGACGATCCATAGCAAAGGATGGACGGGCGCAGTACCTCAGCAGCCGCTCCAGGGCGCGGTCGTGCGCCTGGATGCACACACCCGCGTCCACCGAGAAGCCGCTGTGCTGGTAGCCCAGCATGTTTCTGGCGTCAGCCTGCCCGATCAGGCCCCGGCCGACGAAGGCGCGCAGGATGCGTCGACGCAAATCGGTCTGCACCGGGACCACAGCGGTCTCATCGATTGCACTGGCCGGGTAACAGCACCCCGGCCAGCAGGCGGGCGTTTTTGATGGAGCAGCATGGCCTGCGCCAATGCGACCTGCCCGAAGTGGGGGCGAAAAGCGTGGTGTCGGCGGTGCTGGCCGGCAAGCGTGCGATGAACCTGCGCCAAACACAGGCAATGGCGCGGCGGTTCTCGGTACCCATGGAAGCACTGGTCGCGTAAAAACCCCGATCTGGTCGCCGTTTTCCCAGCGCCAAGGCATTCCTGTCGGTCCCAGCAACGCCTTCACAATTTCCAGGAACAGGGGTTCTGCCCTGACATCATGCTGGTTGTTTTCATTCCAAAACGGCCGAAAACACGGCGTTGCATCTCCCGTCCCAGGCCCTGTTCCAACCCCTTTTCAATGACGAACTGCAGCCGGATCATTCCACCCCCGCAAACGCCGGCAGGGCGGTGAATGCAGCCAAGGCGATGACGGATGCGATGACGATGTATGGTGCGCCAAAAAGAACATCTACCGTGGCGTGTGGGACCGCATCACGCCGCGCAGTTGCCGGTGGTACCAGGCATCCTCCGCAGATGGCGGAAAAACCTGGGAGCAAAGCTGGACGATGGACTGGACCCGCGTCGGGGCCTGAACACCCGCGCCAGACAAAGTCTCTGTGCCGATATCTTGCCCATGCGGCATCCAGCCGCGCGCCTTAGCTGCCGATTACACCGCCGTCTGTTTTGGTAATGACGATGGTGGCCGAGCGCGGGCGCTGGCCTGCACCATACCCCGCATTGGCAGGCCAGTGGCTGGTGTATTTGGCGGGGTTTCCAACGTCTGCCATGGGAGTGAGTTCACCGGGATGCTGGATGTTGATGAACATCGCGCGTCCGTCGGGCGACTCGCACAGGCCGGTGATCTCGCAGTTGACCGGTCCCACCAGGAAGCGCTTCAGGTGATCGGCTGTGGGTGCTTTGCCCATCGGGGTGTCCACACGTTTCTCGCTGCCGTCAGCGCGCTTGTAGGCGAGGGTTTTGGTGCTGCCATCACCCACCTGGCCGGGCACCGCAGCCAGCAGCATGCAGTTGGTCTTGTCGGTCATAGCACCGTCATCGGTCTGGATCCAGCAGATGCCGGTAGACGGGCTGAACACCAGGCCATCCGGGGCTGACAGGTCGTTGTCGTCGGTCAGGTTGGACAGGTTGACGCGGGTCTTGTCGGCGTCGGCTTCCGAAGCAAACAGGTAAATGTCCCATTTGAACGCCGTATCCGCCGGGTTGGTTTGCGCCACCCGGATGATGTGGCCGTTGACATTGCCCTTTTGCTCTTTGCCAGGAACCGCCGCCTTGGCGTATTCATTGGTCTGCACATTGCCGCTGCTCTGTTGCCCACCCTTGATGTCGGTGTAGGTGCGTGGGTTGGCGGCATCCACACCCATCTCGCCATCCACGGTGCGGTTGCTGTTGTTGGTGAGGGTCATGTAGAAGTCACCCGTGCGCGGGTTTACGCCGCCCCACTCCGGGCGGTCCATCTTGGTGGCATTGACCGCGTCTGCGGCGAGGCGGGTAAAGATGGCGACGTCGGCATCCGACTTGAACTCGAAGTCGGGATTGGCGGCCACGATGGGGTTGACCATCGACAGTTCCAGCCACTGGCCAGTGCCATCCGATTTGAAGCTGGCAACGTACAGCGTGCCCCGGTCCAGGTATTTGTCACCCACGCCCAGAGGGTCGGCGCTGTGGGCGTCCGCTGCGTCCCACCTGGCGCTTGATACAAACTTGTACATGTATTCACCACGGGAATCGTCACCCATGTAGGCCACGATCGGCTGGCCGGGCACCGGCTTGGCAAAGCTCACGCTTTCGTGGGCAAAACGGCCCAGGCCAGTGCGTTTGCGAACGGCCAGGCGGCTGTTGTATGCATCCATTTCCACCACGTAGCCGAAGGTGTTCATCTCGTTGCGGTAGTCGCTCTTTGCATCGGCGGCCAGTGCGCCGTTGTTCCAGCGCACATAGGCATCGCCCGCACCGGCGCTTTCCCAACCGTGGCGGCTGGCGTCACCGGCTTTGCGGCCGTAGCGAACCAGGGCGGCCACTTGTTTGTCTTTCTTGCCGCGGCGCTCGTCGTCCTTGGCATCACGGAAGAAGTAACCGGCCCAGTTTTCTTCTCCCGACACAAATGTGTTCCAGGGCGTCTTGCCAGTGCCACAGTTGTTGACCGTGCCACGGGCGCGGGTGCCATCGGGGCTGAATTTGGTCACCAGGTGTTCGCTGCCCTTGGCCGGGCCGTGCACCAGCACGTCGGTCATGGTCGTCACACGGCGGTTGAAAGGCGACGCCGCGTTGTACGACCAGCGGTTGCCTTTGGCTTCAATTTCCACCACCGAGATGCCGTGAATGGCCAGCTCTTTGTCCACTTCGCTGGCTGGGCGTGGCAACTTGGAGGTGCCACCGTTGGCATGCAGAAAGAAGGAACTCAGTTTTTCGTCGGTGGTGGCTTCGTGGTTGATGGCCAGCAGGGCGCGGCTGGTGCTGCTGGCAGACGGCTTGCCGTTGGCATCCAGGCCAAACCACTCCATGCCGTCGTGGTGGTCTCCGGCGCGTTTGTCAAAGTCGGTGTCGGTGCCGTCGTTCTTGTAGGCGGGGGTGCTGCCGGTGAGCGGGTCGCCCAGGGCATACAGCACTTGGATCTGATAGCCTGGAGCTACCGTCACGGTATCGGCCAGACTCTTGCTGATGGCTGTGAAACCTAGCGTGCTCAAAGGAGCAGACTGCGCCACAACGGCGCTTGTGGCCGCCGGGGTGGCGCATCCGCTCAGACCCAGTCCACCCAGCAGGGCACCGCCAGCAGCTCCGACGCCACCTGCGAGTAGGTTGCGGCGGCTTAGGCGGGCGCTGATCACGGCATCAATGTGCGGGTTGGCGGTGGTATTGGAGTCTTCTTCGTTGTAGCGGTCATTGGGGCGCAGGTTTGCTTGGTTCATGGTCGGCCTCATAAGCATGTTGAATAAACCGCCAGAGTGTTCCTGCTAACTGTGAAACTTTTGTGACAGCGGCACTTCAAGCCGGGTGGTCAAGCAGATGGCCGGCCGCACTGGCATGACCTGGTACCGCGCGCGATGCATCTCAAGCAGCGCGGGCAAACTATGCAGTGTCGTATGTGCAGTGCCGCAATGGTTGCCGCCTAAGTTGCACTTGTAAGTGCACTTGTACGCATCACCCGATAGTCGCGGCGTTACAGTTCCCCGAGTGCAATCAGCGACAGCACATCAGGCTCGGCCAGTTCATCCATCGCTGCCGTGTTGCTCTTTTGCATGTGTTGCAGCCCCAGCGCCGCCACCAGTGCCAGCACCACCAGTCCGGCCAGCACCGGACGACTGCGCCACCCTAGCGCCAGAACGCCACCGTGGCCGTGTGGCACGGGCCCGCCCGCAGCCGCTCGCAACTGCCACTGCGACAGCACGCGGTCTTCGAGTGCACGCACGTCTGGCTGCGGTGGCTCGGCAAGGCTGGCACGCAGGCAGGCACGCAAATCGGCGTCGGTTGCGCCGGGACGGTGCGGCAGTTCGGGGGGGTTCGTCAACATGGGATTTCTCCGGAAAATTTGTCGCGCAAGCTGCGCTTGGCGCGATGCAGCAACTGGTGCGCGGCATTGGTGTCGATACGCAGCGTGCGGGCAATCTCGGCAACTTCGGCATCGCCATAGGCCCACATCGCCAACGCCAGGCGTTGTCGCGCAGGCAGGCTGGCGAGGGCCCGCTGCAGTTGCGCACTGCTCAGCGCACCGGTGTGGCTGTCGCGGGCATCCGACTGGCTTTGCTGCACGTCGGCCAGTGCCGTCAGTTCCTCGTTATCCAGACTCCACTCGCGTTGCCGGACCAGGTGTGATTTGCAACGGTTGATGACGATGGTATTGAAGTAGGTCGACAGCTGCGCACCGTGTGTGTCGCTGGGCTGGCTGCGCCATAGGCGCAAGAAAGATTCCTGCACGACGTCCTGCGCGTCTTCGGGTTTTCCCAGCATCTGTAACGCCATGCGGTACGCCGTGGGCGTGAGACGATGCACCAGTGCTTTGGCGCTGGGCTCGTGGCCAGTGCAGGCTTGGTGCCACAACGCCCAATCCGTCCCATGCGGGTGGGCAGCGCCGCCCAACCCCCAGGCGCGCACAACCTGGCCGCCCCATTGGCCAACGCTGCCAAGCAATGCGCGCAGTTGCGGTGTTTCAGCCATGGTGTTAGCGTGCTGGCAGTTTCTCGCGCAGGGCAGCGCGCTCTTCGGGGCTGAGGCGTTCCAGCATGGCGCGGCGCTGTTCCAGCAAACGGGCACGCTCCTCGGGCGGCAACTGCTCCAGTTTTTGTGCGCGTTCCCGCCTGAAGGCTTCGCGCTGCTGCGGGGTCATGCTGGCCCAACGGTCCTTGGTACTATCGATCAAATCGCGCCGGTCCTGCGGGCTCATGCCTTGTAGCGACATGCGCAAGTCACGGCGAAATGCTTCGCGCTCCTGTGGGCTGGCGCTCTGCAACTGGCGACGGATTTCCTCGCGCTTGAGCTGCTGCTGCGCCGGGCCCAACGCTGCCCAAGCCTTGGGGTCAGGCACCACAATCGGTGCCGCCAGACCCGCGCCCGCAGCACACAGCAGCGCAACGGCGAGCATGCAATGGAACTTCACGCCTGGCATTTTGACCTGAGACGCTTTTCTGGCATCCGATTGCATCGGGTTGGATCTCATGCGCTGCCCCGCCAAACCGCCAAGGGGCTGCCCGCAAAGCCCGGCAGGATGTTGGTTTGTACCTGGCGCGTGCCCAGGCTGAACTGGCGCTGCACCAGGGCGCAGAGCAGTGCGCGCACGTCCTGGGTGGGACGCAGGTCACGGCCATCGAGCAGGTCACTGGCCTTGAGCCCAGGCCAGTCCGCAAGCACCCGCCCACCGGCCACTGCGCCTCCGGCAACCAGTGCCACCGTGCCCGTGCCGTGGTCGGTGCCACCAGTTCCGTTGAATACCGCCGAACGTCCAAACTCCGTTATCACCAGCACCGTGGCCCGCTGCCAGTGCGCACCCAAGCCCTCGCGCAGCGCCGCCAGGCTGTCGTCGAGATTCTTCAACAAGCGCGCCAGTCGGGCGTTCTGGTTGGTGTGCGTGTCCCACCCGGCCAGTTCCAGCCAGGCCACACGCGGACCTTTGGGATCGGCCAGAAACTGACCGGCTTGCCGCGCCAGGCTGCCCGCTCCTGCACCCGCCACCGCCGGTGTGTCCATCGCCATCGCCTGCTGGCCCATGGCCTGCTCCAGCGCCGCGTGTAGCGCCGGGTCGCCGGCATAGAGCTGGCGCACGCGCTCCAGCAGGTCGGCGTCGGTACCGCGCTGGCGCTCTGGCGTCCAGGTGCTTGCCGCGTCGGCCCCGCGCAAGGCCAGCGGCATGCTGGCGGTCAGCGCCATGGCGGGTTGACCGCCAGCCTGCAAGGCCCGACCCAACCAACCGGTGGCCAGTTCAAAGGGCCGCTGACCACCGCTTTCCAGCAATTGTTGTGCATCAAAGTGCGAGCGCTCGCGATAGGCGCTGGCCACGGCGTGTACCACCAGCAGCTCTTTTTGCTGGTACCAGCGGTGCAATTGTGCCAACACCGGATGCAGGCCAAACAGGCCATCCAGCGGCAACCAGGCGTTTTGCGCCAGGGTCGGCTCACGCCGCAGGCTGCCCCAGGCGGGGTCGTGCAGTGCCGGCACCGCCGCCAGGCCATCGAGCGCACCGCGCAGCATTACAACCACCAGGCGTGGCGCATTCGGATCCGGCACCGTGGCGGGTGCGGCGAAGCTCAAGCGCGCCGGCATCAGCGCACCCACAGCTGCAGTTGTACCGAGCCAGTGCAGCGCCGCGCGACGGTTCAGAAGCTTGGTCATGGCTTATCTCCTTTGAAATTCGGGGCTGGCCAGCAGCAGGGCAAGGGCTTGCGCGCCACTCTCAGCGCGCTCAACCTGTTGTGCCGTGCCGACGCTCAAGGTGTCGTCCCAGGCCAGCCGTGCCATTGCCCGCGCGTCGGCAGAATCCGGGTGCGCCTGGGCAAACTGGTCGGCCCACTGCACCCGCTTGAGCAGCGCGTCGGGCGAGAGCCAGTCTTCGCTGCGATCGGGCCAGCCTTGTGGCGATGGCGCGCGCCCCACAGCTTGACCCATGGCTGCCAGCGCCTGCGCCGCGCCACCGACGGCTCCGATGCCACCGATGGGCAACTTGAGCAGCCGGTGCGCTGACAGCAGCAATTCCTCTGGGCGTTTGAACTTTCCCGGCGAGATGTCCGACCAGGCCAACGGGTGCGTGAACAGCGCCTGGGCCAGCGCCGGCAGATTGCCACTGCTGTCGAGAAAGCGCCGCGCCAGCGCTTCCACCAAAATCGCAGGCGGGTCATCAGCGACAAAATGGCGCGCCAACTTGGTGGCCAGGTGCTTGGCACAGGCCGGGTGTTGGCCCAGATCAAGCAGCAGCATATCCAGCGACTCTGGCCCCTCGGGGTAGGTTTTGCCCAGGATCACTTTGATGCCGGGCTGGTGCAACCGCGCCACAAACCGCACCGCGCCGTTGGCTTGCGGCGGGAGCGTCCAGCCGGTGAGCAGCCGTGCGGTCTGCGTCACGTCGTGTTGGGTATAGCCGCCATTGACGCCCAGCGTGTGCAGCTCCAGCAGTTCACGCGCCAGGTTCTCGTTCAAGCCCTTGTCGCGTTTGCGTCCGGCGGGTGAGTCCGGGCCGATGGACTGGGCGTTGTCCAGGTACAGCAGCATGGCCGGGTGCAGGATGGCCGCGCGCAACAGGTCCTTGAAATGGCCAAAGGCGTTTGGGCGAATCGCCTCGTTCTCGTGCGGCCAGACCAGCGCCAGCGTTGTGCCCTTGGTGGCCGCCACGCAGAAGTGGTTGGCCCAGAACTGCACCCAGCGCTCCGCCACTGGCGTGTCGGTGGCAACCACATGCTCCCAGCGCCGCTGCAAACCGCGCAGGTTGGTCTGGCGCAGCGTCTGCCGGCTCGGCGTCATGGCACCGAGCTCATCCATCGGCATCGGGTTGGCAGGGGGTTGCTGGGCTTTGCGCGCCGCCTGCAGCACCTCGCGCGTCAATTGCAGCGCTTTGGAGCTGTCGATCAGCCCGCTGGCGTCAAACGGTGCGGGACGCGCAAACTGCGCCAGCACCCACCCTTGCGGATCAGCTTGCAGGGCGCGCAGGCTGGTTTCGGAATAGCCAAAGCGATGGGAGGCGAGGGTGGCAGCATTCATCATTGTCCTTGGGGTGTAACAGCCGTCGGCCAAAGGGCCGCAACAGAAGCAGAAAATTTCATGACCAATAGGCCTTCAGCGCTTTCTGCATCAGCGTGAGCTTGGGCGGGTTGCTTGCATGCTTTTCTCCGGCAGTTCGTCGTTAAACCCGAAGTAGGCGTTTGTCTTACGCTACCCGACAAAAGCAAGGGGTTTTTTGGCGCGCGTAAGGAATCTTGACCGGTCCGGTTTAACCCACACAAGCGCACTTTTGCCGCATAACCCAAGGAGTTCCGCATGAAACCCAACACCCGCTCAATGGCCCGCATCGCACTCGTGGCCGCCCTGGCCTGCCAACTCAGCCATAGTGCTTTGGCCGAAACCGCCGTCGACAAACGCCAGGTCCATCAGTCCCAGCGCATCACCGCTGGCACGGCCTCGGGCCAGTTAACGCTGGCCGAGCAGAACCGCCTGAATGCCCAGGAAGCACGCATTGCCACTGGCGAAGCACAGGCTGCCTCCGATGGTATGGTGACCCGGCGCGAAGAACGCAAACTCAACGCCCGGCAGGACAATGCAAGTCGCCACATCGCTCACGCCAGACACGACCGGCAAAAATTGCCAAAGTAAGCCATCGCGGCATTCCTCGGGTCGCTGGTCGCTGCAGAGTTGTACTTTCTGCTCATCAAATATGCCACCATCGCCCGTCAAACGGGCGCAATGCGCTATTTATTATGTAGCAATTCCGTTTCCAGGCAGCTTCCAGCATTGCGGCGTTGCTGCTGGCTTGACTTCAGTTGGTGGTCACAATGCAGCCATTCTCATGGTGAAGAAAGTAGCCTTCCCACGCCAGCGCAACAAGATTGGCAAATGGCTTTGCTGCCGTGAAAGAAACGACCTGGTACAAGGCCGACTCATCGAGTACCCAGTTGACGCCCATCTTCCTGTACTGGCCCGTGGTGTCCACGATGGAATAGTTCCCGTAAGGCACGCCGTCGAACAGATAGCGCCCAACCTGTGTGCGGGGCTCAAAGAACCCGATCCAGGAGTCAAATCCGTTGACGACCGGCATGGCTTTGAAAATGGTGCCGGTATCGTTGTTCCTGAGCTGCAGCTCCACGCTGTCAAGTCGCGCTCCGTACGCATAGTTATGGGCAGTCGTGTAAAGCCGCAGGGTGAGAGACTTTTCAAGGCCTCTCATCTGTCCGACCAGCCGGTCGGCCTGATCGAGATGGGGCGAAAAGAACATTCCTGAGCAAAAGAGTTTGAGTCGTTCCTTGTAGGGGAATTCGGTTCGGTTGATGTAGTACATGTCTACGTAGTCGAGCGACTCCACCGTGGTGAGGAAAACATTCTGCTGGATCGCCAGCCGGTCCTTGAAGGTGGTCACTGCATTGCCTGGCAGCAGCGTGTTTGCGGGGTACTTGTAATGCTGATACTCAATCAGGAGATTCAGTATTTTGACCTGCACGTCATACCAGTAAGCCATGTGATCGGCCACATCAGGGTATTGGTCCCTGGAAAAGCCGATGCGGTGCTGAATCCCGCCCCAGATATCAAACAGTCCGCTCTCTCCAGGCGCATTGCTGACCAAGGTATTGTGAATCGTGACAAGGTCGGTCTGGAGGTCCCGGGACTCGAGGCGTTTTGCGAGCTCCTGTATCAAATCCGCATAGCCCGGCTCACTCGGGTCGGTCTGGGTTATGAAATAGAGCTGCTGGTAAGCGCTGTCAGCAAAGGAGCGAATTTCTGTCAGCGAATTGGCTTTGAGGTCGTACTTCGTTTGTGCAAGTTCCTGCAGAATCATTTCTCTGGACTTGATCGTCTGATCTTCGAGATGCTGAATCTCCGAAATCACGTTTCCCAGCATCACGCTTTGTTCGGCGAGCATGGCAACGATTTCTCCCTGCCTGTCCTTGGGTGCATTGCCCCAGCCAAAAGCCTCACTCATGACGTATCCAGCGGCTTGGGCTCCGACATAACTGAGCGCCCCACTGACAACTGCACCAGCGATGAATCCGCCCGCTCCAGCCAACCTTGGATTGCAGACTTCGGAGAAGCAGGGAGCCTCCTGCGTGGGCTTATCGATCTGGGCCGAAAGCTGATTCAGGTAGATCTGGAGCCCCCCCGCAGCATTCGCTGCCTGCATGAACTCATAGCGATTGAAACCACGGGCAAGAAAGTACGTGTCATTGATCGAATCAGCGCTGGACGGCAAGCGCAAATACCGCCAGACCGCCGCGACCGCCTGCGCATTGGCCAGTTCCGGGTGCCGGCGGTGGTATGTCGATACCAGCGTGGAAACAGGATCCACCGCATAGAAGGCATAGCTATCGTGGTCATGGTTTCGCACTTCGGTGCGAAGCGTCTGATTCATGCCGGGTCCGCCCTGACCGACCGTCCCACCGGTCACCTCAATGTCGAAGTCTGCGGGGAGCTGTGACGGGTAGCGCAGGAGGAACGAACCATTTGCACGTGTTTCGTTCGTCTCGGAGTAGAGCATTTCGCCATCGGTACTCCTGATGGTCACCGTGCTGCCAGACACTGGCGCCTCCAACACCACCGAGCCCGAGACGAGAGTGACATCCTCACCGGAGCCGCAGGATGACAACCCCAAAGTCACAAGAAGGATGGAGAGAACGGCATCGCGCCGGTAGGCAAGTTTCGTCATGAGATCGCTTTCACGTAGCCAACGAAGCAGTCCATGCCAACAGCCTTTTCGGGGCTGGCATTCATCAGACATGCTCCATCACTGTCGGTTCACGGTCTGTGTGTTGGCGCACGCAAGCTGTGTCATCGCTTGCACTTCGGATCGATCCAGGACGCAAAGGGTGTGCAGGGCAAGGTGGTGCGGTCGATGGTGAATACCAGGAATATGGCCTGCCAAGCCGTCTTGACCAGAAAGCCGCTACGGGTTGCAACACCGGCACGTGCGCAAGCGTCAAATAGATATTTCTAGACGGTGCGTACCTGCTTCAGATCAATGAGCCCAGCGCAGGCTTTTTCCAACGCATCCTGGCGCAGGGTGCGCATGCCATTGGCGCAAGCCAACGCAAAGACCTCCGATGTCGGCGCGCGCGCCTGAATAAGGTGCGCCATGCCGCCAATGTTTTCCAGCACCTCGTACACCCCCAGACGACCCTTGTACCCTCTGCCTCCACATCGACTGCAACCCCGCGCTTCGCGCAATGACACGGCCAGTGTCGGCAAACCAACGTCAGCGCTACCCGCATCCAGCAAGCGCAACCGGGCTGTTGCTGCAGGCAACGCCGTGCCGTGAACATAGTCCAGCGCCAGCGCGTCCAGTTCGACTTCTGTCAATACATGGCTCATCGAACAAGCCGGACAAAGGGCCCTGACTAATCGCTGCGCCACAATGGCTATGAGCGAATCACCAAAGTTCAGCGGATCCATGCCCAGATCCAATAGTCGGATGACGCTTTCTGCCGCACTGTTGGTATGCAATGTCGACATCACCAGGTGACCGGTCAGCGAGGCCTCCACACACACACTGGCGGTTTCGGCATCGCGCACTTCTCCAATCATGATCACATCCGGATCTGCACGCAGAAAGGCGCGCATCGCCGAGGCAAAAGTGACCCCGATTCTTGGATTGACCTGCAACTGGCGCAAACCCTTCTGGGTGATCTCGATCGGGTCTTCGGCCGTCCAAATCTTGCGAATGTCGGTGTTGATGTGAGCCAGTAGTGAATGCAGGGTGGTAGTCTTGCCCGAGCCCGTCGGCCCGCAGGCCAGAATAAGCCCGAACTGTCTGTCGCAGAGCGACTGAATGATCGCCTCGTCGCGACGCGAGAAGCCTAGTTTTCGCAAGGGAATGGGGTCGCTCGTTGCCAACAGGCGCATCACCACATCCTCAAAGTTGTCATGCGTGGGCAATATCGCCACCCGCAGTTCCAACTGTATGGATGCATAGTCGTTGAAGTTGATCTTTCCATCCTGCGGCCGGCGGTGCTCTGAAATGTCCAGTTTGCTCATGATCTTGATGCGAGACACCAGCGCTGCCCGCAACGCAAATGGCAGAGACAGATAGTTCTCCAAATCACCGTCTTTACGGAATCTGATTCTCGATATTTGGTCGCCAGGGTTGGTCTCGATGTGGATGTCAGAAGCGCCCGCCGCATAGGCGTCTGCAATCATTTTGTTGACAAGCTGAATAACGCTGGAGCTGTCATTGGCTTGATTTACGTGTTGCGGTCCGCTGGATGCGTGCAATTCGTTCAATGCCTTCGTTAGCAACAGTTGCACGTCAGTCTCCGCAACGGTGGGGTCTGCGAGCCCGATCTCGCGAAGGGCTGACCGCAGCCCAGCCGGCGGTGGGCTGGGTGCGGATGGATGGGCCAGGCGGTTTGTCAGATCGGCTTTGTCTGCCCAGACCAACGCTGTGATGTGGCCGGATGCTACTGAAACCTGATTTTGCAAATCACGGTCAAGCGGAGTTGCCGAGCCCAGGTACAAAACGCTCTCAATCATTCCCAACGGTAGAACATGAAAATGCTGGGCCAACGTCCAAGGGAAACACGCCAATGCTGCCGGCTGGATCAGAAACGCCATAGCATCAATCTCCGGCGTGCGAACCATGTAGGCGCGGGCACGCTGGTAGTCGACCTCGGATATGGTGCCGCTGCTGACCAGAGCGTGTTCGTCACCATGCCCAGGAAACTTCAGAGGTGAAACAAGCGTCGCCAGGTCGCCAGAATCCAGCAAACCCAGTTCAAGCAACGCCTGCGAAAAAGTGCACAGTGCGGAACTTCGCGTCCGATGGAGCAGCCCCTGCAGGTCTTGCATCGTACGAACCCTTCCAGCAGTCCGTGGATGCAACCTGGCGCTCGGTACGCCCTTTGCTTCCCACGTGAGCGCCGAACTGTCGGTGGACAACGGACTCCTTGCATTCAAGACATTTGACATACGACTTGCCGGCAAATTTTGTTTACTGGCGCAGTCACTGTCGCCGGCAGGCACAAACCCGGTCTGTGCGGTGGCGTACAGACGCTGGCGGTTGTGGAAAGCGATGCTTTTGCAATGCGCATATCAGGAGATTGCCATGATCGAAAACGTCGCAGACTTCGAGGTTATTGCGCGTGCTTTCCCAACGCTTGCCGAGGAGTTGCAGGCGACATGGAGTACTCCAAAGATCAGTGTCCTGAATCGGCGTGTAGCCGGTGTGGTTTCGCGCAAGCAATGACCTGCATTAATGCCACAAGCTATCGAACATGTATAAGCGGCAAGCAGTCTGGGAAACAGTAACGCCCTGCACCACGACTGCAGTTGACGATGTTGAACCCGTTCCCCGAACTCTGCATGAGCAGCTACGAACATGATAGTTGCCATGAACAACCAGACCAGATCAAGAATCTCGCCGTGGCGCTCTTTCAAGACGCGGGTGACACTGCTCACGCTGGGTATTTTCGTATTCGGAATCTGGGCGCTCTCGTTCTACGCGAGCCACATGCTGAAAGTGGACATGCAACGAGTGCTGGGCGCGCAGCAGTTTCAGGCCGCTTCTTTTGTGGCGGCAGATATCGATGAAGAACTCACCGAGCGCACGGTGGCGCTGGAACGCATAGCAAATGAACTGGACGGTCGTCTGGTTTGCAATCCGGCGGCGCTACAGGCCCGCCTGGAGCAGAGACCGCTCCTGCAAAACCTGTTCAACGGTGGCGTATTCGCCACGGATGCCAAGGGCACGGCGATTGCCGATGTGCCACTCTCCGCTGGCCGCACGGACACCAATTACCTGGACCGCGAATCCGTGTCCGGCCCGCTCAAAACGGGCAAAACGGGCATTGGTCGCCCGGCCATGGGAAAGAAGCTGGGGTCCCCGATTTTCAGCATCGTTGCCCCGATCCGCGACGGCACCGGTGCGGCAATTGGCACGCTGGTAGGGACCATCAATTTGGGAGAGCCCAATTTTCTGGGCTCCATCACACAGGGTCACTATGGCGCGACAGGAGGCTACTTGCTGATGGCACCACAACACCAACTGTTTGTGACTGCCTCAGACCGGACCCGCATCATGCAGCCACTGCCTCTGCCCGGCATCAACCCCATGCACGACCGCTATATGCAGGGTTTTGAAGGCTACGGGGTTGGCATCAACTCCAGAGGCGTGGAGGAGCTCTCTGCAGCAAAGGCCATTCCGGTAGCCGGCTGGTTGCTCGCAGTTGTCATGCCGTCCGCAGAAGCGTTTGCACCGGTTGTTTCCATGGAGCAACGCATGCTGTGGGCAACCGCCCTTTTGACCGCATTGGTCGGCGGGCTGACCTGGTGGATGCTGCATGGCCAACTGGCCCCGATGCTCAAGACGGCACAAACGCTGACTCTTCTGGCAACGAACCGCCTGCCGGTCAAGCCACTGCATGTCACCCGCCAGGATGAAGTTGGCGCCATGGTGGCTGGCTTCAATCACCTGCTGGAAACCTTGGAGAAGCGGGAGACTGCGCTCACAGACAGCGAGTTTCGCTGGAAGTTCGCCATCGAGGGCGCTGGCGACGGCCTGTGGGACTGGGACGTGCCGCACAGCACGGTGTTCTTCAGCACCCGCTGGAAAGAAATGCTGGGATTCACCCAGGACGAGATTGGATGCGGCCTGGACGAATGGAGCAAGCGGGTGCACCCCGACGACCTGGAGCGCGTCATGACTGACGTGCAAGCCCATCTGAACGGCTTGACTCCCGTTTACGCCAATGAGCACCGTGTCAACTGCAAGGATGGCCGCTGGAAGTGGATCCTTGACCGGGGTCTGGTGGTGAGCCGCGATGCCTCAGGCAAGGCATTGCGGGTTATCGGCACGCATACCGACGTTACCGACCGGCATCAGGCCGAGGCCGAGGCCGTGCGCCGCGCGTTAGAGGAGAAAACCCGCCAACTGGCATTCTTCGATCCCCTCACGATGCTACCCAACCGGCGCCTCCTCGATGACCGGCTGAGCCAGACACTGGCGGCCAGCAAACGCAGCGGGCTTTACGGTGCCTTGATGTTTCTGGACCTGGACAACTTCAAGCCGTTGAACGACACCCATGGGCACGCTGCCGGGGATTTACTGCTGACGGAAGTGGCACGGCGATTGACTTCCTTTGTGCGCGAGACCGACACGGTGGCCCGCATCGGAGGCGACGAGTTCGTGGTGCTGCTGAACGAGCTCCACGCGGATACAACTATTTCTGCAGAGCAAGCCGGCGCTGTGGCCGAGAAGATCCGCGGTGCACTGGCAGCGCCCTACCTGCTGACGATGACGCAGCCGGGCGGACAACTCACCACGTTGGAGCACCATTGCAGTGCCAGCATCGGCGTGGCGCTGTTCGTCAACCACCTGTCCAGTCAGGTCGACCTGATGAAGTGGGCCGATGCGGCCATGTACCAAGCCAAAGATGCCGGGCGCAATGTGGTGCGGTTTTATGATCCAGACAAGCCAGTCAACCCCGCAGACACTGCGTAAAAGGGACTACTTGCTTATCGAAAAAGTCCCGTTGCAGCCCCCCGCTGGGTCGTCCCAGGTGCCGCTCATGGTGTTGCCGCTGATGCGGCCGGTGAAGGTCAGGCCTTGAGAAGGGTAGGTGCCAGAGACGGAATTTCCGGTCAAAGACCCAATCACATCACCACTGAGCACCGAGCCTGCCACGGTCACGCTCACCGGGGTCGAGTCCCAGCAGAAAAAGCTGGACGTCGTTTTGTCGGTTACAGCTACGCCGCGGTAAGTGCCATCAAAATTCATCATCACACCCGCCAGGCTCGTCGATACGCTGGCACCGGTGTCGCCCCGCGTCACCGTCACCGTCCCGCTTTGCCCCAATACGGTCACCGACCAGGTCAGCGTGCCGTTGCCTGAGAGCGATTTGCTGGCCCCCACCACCGATGCGTTGGTGACCCCCAAAACCACGCTGGTCAGTGCCTTGATGTCTTGCAGCGTGGCACTGACGCTATAGGTCACGGACGATTCATCAGCCGACTGACGCTCAGCCACCAGTGAGATGCCGCCGTTCATGATTGGCACATCGGGCGTGTCGGGCAAGATTTGCTGCACGATGGCCAGCTGCGACTCAATCGGCAGCTTGTCCAGCGCGTCGAGTACCACTTGAGGCAACTGGGTGGCGCTTACCACCACCGGCTTGTTGTCGGCATCGACATAGCTGCCCGGATAGGTATAGGGGTAATTCAACGCCTTCACACGCGCCAAGTAGGCAGTCTTGAAATCTTCATCGAACTTGGTGAGGGTCAGGGTTTCGGCACCAAACGACACCTTGTTCTCCTGAAACAACTCGCTCACCTTGCCCGTGACATAGGTGAGCTTGTTGGTCGTGTCAAGCAAGGTAAGTGATTTGCTAAACAGGCCATTGATGGACACCACTTCACTCACGCCGGCAATGGTGCGCACCAGGGTTGATTTTTCAAACACGTCATCAAGGGCGCCATCGCGTCCTATGGCCAGTTCGGCACCGCTTTTGGTCACCTTGATCACTGCATCTGCGGTGCTGATGAGCGCTGAGCCGGTTTCGAACACCGTCATTACGCCACCGGCGGCACCCGCTGTGAGCAGTGTGCTTCCGACCGTCACGACCAGGCCCGAGGCATCCCTGACCAGCGCTGCCTGGGTGATGCGCTGGGTTTCGATAGCAGCCTGGTCCAGATAGGCCTCACTGGTCAGCCCGTTCATGGCGTTGTTCAGAATCAGCTGGGCGCGCTTTGCGCTCACCTGGTATTGCTGCATCAGCGTGATGATGGGCCACCGGGACTTGGAACTGTTGAGCACCGCCAGAACCTCCTGGGGTGAGACCGCATCTGTCGCCGCAGTCAGGCTGGCGTGTGGCGACACCAGCACCGCTGGCCTCGCGGCGGTGGCCACCATGGCATTCGCGCTCTGTTCAGTCTGCTGCGCGTACACGTTCAGGATGCCAAGCGCCTGGTTGGCGCTGGCCTTGCGTTGCAGGTATGTGGCGAAATCGGTTGTTTTGATGTCGGTGAACGCAAAGGTATTCACAGCGAGGATAGCCTGCACCAGCGCACCGGCGGTGATGGCCAGATCACTGGTGACCTTGAGCAGAGCAGGATCAGTGGCAGCCATATCACCGGTCGTGATTTTGATCGAGATCACTGCGGGCACGACCACACTGGTGTCGGTGTCGGTGTCGGTGTCGGTGGCGGTGGTACTGTCACTGCCACCACATGAGGCGACGAGGGTACTGGCGGCGAGCGCGATGGCGGTGAGAACCAGGGCTGTCCTGCGTTGGTAGTTTTTCATGAGTGTTCCTGTTGATGAGGTGCAGTCGTGTACTTCCAACTGCTCACCAGGCCTGCACCAGAACCTGGTGAGTTATGTTGCGGGTCAGTACCGTCCGTTAACCCCCCGGTCAAGCCTCCAGCCAATGATGCTGAAGGTGTCCTGAGTGCTGACGACTGCAGAGCGAGTCAGGGGAAGGCTAAGCAACAAGCCCTGCGCAAGCGGGTGAAGTTTCATCGTTGCCTCCAGGTGGGTTGAGGCATCCATGATTCAGCCAGCGCCTGTAGGGGTCTGTACGCTGGCGCACGACGAGAGCCGGCGGCCGTTACCTCCGCCCTGAAGGGCGAGTACGGTTCCATCACCCCACAGTAACGTTGCTGGAAACCGGGCCGCAATTCGGTCTTAGCGCGCGTCAGACTTGCGTAACACGCTACTTATTTTGTAGCGAAGCCTTTTCCCAGAAGCTTCCAGCGAGCATTGCCCGCCGCTTGTCCTGATCGAACTTCTCGATGGCGTATCGCAGCATGGTGCGGGGCATGGCGGCGTGATGCCGGGCCAGGAAGGCTTCCAGCACCGCCGTGTTGCGGTTACCCACTTCGCGCAGCATCCAGCCGCAGGCCTTGTGCATCAGGTCATGCTTGTCGCTCAATGACTTCTCGACCAGTTGCAATGTCTCGGTGAAGTCGTTGTTGCGAATGAAGGCAAAGGTGGACAGGATCGCGATGCGCCGGTCCCACAGTGATTTGGACGCCAGCAGCTCGTACAGCACGGTACGGTCACGCTGCAGCAAGTGGGGCCCGGCGATGAAGGGCGCTGCACTGTCTACCAGGTTCCAGTTGTTGACGCGATGCCGTTGCTTGAGAAACAGCGCATAGACGGCGTCCCGCATCGCGTCATCGCCCCGGGCGTAGTGTTGCACCAGCACCAGCAGTGCGAGCAACCGAGCCTCGTTGTAGGGTGACGCCAGCAGTTTGCGGCAGTCCGGCAGCGGGAGATGCCTGAAACGCTTTGCCAGTGTGCGCACGTTTGGCACCACAATGCCAAGAAACTGGTCGCCTTCGCCGTACTGGCCTTTGCCGGTCTTGAAGTAGCCCGCCAGGAAGCGGGCTTTCTCCGGATTGGGAAGCGCCTGCAGGGCGTCATGGGCTTGTTCAAAGTCGACCCTGTCGGGCTGCTTGGGAGTGGTCGCCTTCCTCATGACTTGAGCACCTCCTGTTGCAGACGCTCGCGCAGTGCGGTCTTGAGCACTTTGCCATAGTTGTTCTTGGGAAGTTCGTCCACGAATACATAGCGCTTGGGTCGCTTGAAGCGTGCGATCTGGTGCAGGCAATGCGCATCCAGATCGGCAGCGGTAACAGACAATTTCGGATTGGCAACGATGAAGGCCACCACCACTTCGCCCCACTCGGCATCAAAAGCGCCCACCACCGCAACCTCAACGACACCGGGTGCAGTCAACAAAGCTTCCTCCACTTCACGCGGGTAGATATTGGAGCCACCGCTGATGATGAGGTCTTTGCTACGGTCCTTGAGGGTCAGAAAGCCGTCGGCATCGAGGCACCCGACATCGCCTGTGTAGAGCCAGCCATCGCGTAGCGCGGCAGCGCTGGCTTCCACATTGCCCCAGTAGCCCGCCATGACACTGTCGCCACGCACCAGCACTTCACCTATCTCGCCCAGGGGCAGTTCCTCACCCGTGGCGCTGGCAATGCGAATCTGCACCGGCGTCTGCGCCACACCCACAGAGGCAATGCGCTCCAGATAGCGCGGGTGGGCCGTGTCGGAGAGGTGCGCGCGCGATAGCGCTGTGCCCACCATGGGTGTCTCGCCTTGGCCGTAAATCTGCACAAAGCGCGGACCCATCACCCGCAGGGCGCGCTCGATATCGGTCACGTACATCGGTGCTCCGCCATACACGATGGTCTTGAACGAAGCGGCGCACTGGTCGGCCGATATCCCGGATGCTTGCGCATAGTCCACCAGGCGTTTGACAATGGTGGGGGCGGCAAAGGTCGACAGCGGCCCCAGGGTGCGGCCGAGTTCAAACAGCTCCGCGGGCTCGACGCCACCCGAGGCGGGTACCACGTGCCTCGCACCGGCCATCAGGTGCGGGATGGCGTAGATGCCTGCACCGTGCGACATCGGCGCGGCGTACACCATGGCATCGTGAGCAGCAATCGGGTCGACATCGACCGCGTAGGTCAAGCCCATGGTCATGAGGTTGCGGTGGGTGAGCATTACGCCCTTGGGGCGACCGGTGGTGCCACTGGTGTAAAACAGCCACGCCACGTCGCCGAGCTCACGCTGCGCGGGCGGCACCGCAAATGCATCAGGCACCGGAGCAAAGAGGGCATCCGCTGCGGCACTCTCGATGTCGATCTGCTGCTCCAGCCCGGCCAAAGGTTCGCTGGCCACATCCGCAGTAACAAAACCCCAACGCGCGCCGGAGTTGGCCACGATCCACTCGGCCTCGCGCGTATGCAGCTTGGCGTTCACCGGTACCACCACCAGCCCGGCCCACCAAGCCGCCCACATCACCTCCAGGTAACGCGGGTGGTTGCGCATGAACAGCAGAATGCGGTCACCCTGCATCAGGCCAGCATCGCGCAATCGCTGCGCCAGACCGGCGCTGCGGGCTGCCCATTGCCCGGCGGTGGCGTGCAGCATGGTTCCGTTGAAGATGGCAGGGCGCTGTGGGTTCAAGCGCGCCTGGCGTACAAGCAAATGGGCAAGGCTCATGGGTGCGGCTCCGTGGAATCAGCCATTGTGCCGTGCCTGCTAAATTCGGAACCAATGACTTTCGGAGAAACTACCATGCACGCAGGCAAACCCATCGTACTTCCCGGCCAGACTGCCGCCACTGCGAAGCTGCCCATCGTCTGCACCCCATTGGTGGGGTGCACACGTGACGCGGTGCTGGCCGAGGTACGCCAGGTGACGCCGAAGAAACCGGACCTGCTGGAGTGGCGAGTCGATTTCTTTGACGGCATTGGCAACCATGCTGACGTGGTTGCTCTGGCAACCGACATCCGCAACGCTGCAGGCGGCATACCGGTACTATTCACGCGCCGCTCGAGCCGTGAAGGCGGCGAGAAGATTGCGCTCGACGAAGCAGCTGTGCTGGCCATGTACGCCGCCGTGATGGAAAGCCGCACCATCGAACTGATCGACTACGAGATGGTCAACGACGCCGCCCATATTGCGCAGGTTCGGGCTATATCGAAAGCCAATGGCATCCAACTGGTGTTGTCGTTCCACAATTTTCAAGCTACACCCTCCTGCCAGGAGCTGTGTGACAAATTTGAATTGGCACAAAACCTGGGCGGCGACATTGCCAAGGTGGCGGTGATGCCGCAGCGACTGGAAGATGTGCTGACAGTGCTGTCGGCCACGCTTGCATCCAGCCAGAAGCTGGACATTCCCCTTATCAGCATGTCGATGGGCGCTTATGGTTCGCTTACCCGCCTGTTTGGCTGGACCTGTGGCTCAGCCATGAGTTTCGCGGTGGGTGCGGCATCCTCAGCACCCGGCCAGGTACCCATCGAAGACCTTCACGCCGTGCTCGAGATTCTGAACAAGTCTCTGGCACCCAAGAAGTAGGCTTGCGCCGTGTCGAACCTGTAGCCTGGTCAGGCGCTCTTGGTGCGCAGGTCGTCAGCAAAGGTGTGATTGACACGCGGTACAGCGCTCCATCGGCACGGACCCGCAACACATGCCAAAATGGCTGAATAGCCACGTTACGCATGATGTTGTCTCTCTGGAAGGTCGCTGCAGTTCTCGGTTTTTCGGTCTCCGCATTCGCGGGTCCGTTGCGTGTCACGACCGTAGTCGGCCCCGGTCAATCCACCCACGGGGGAAGTGATCGGTGTGTAAAACCCGCCGCTGACTATCACCGGGTGAACGCAAGCGTCCTGCTCGCGATTCTAAGAATTGAGTCCGGCTTGAGCGCATCATTCGGCGTGCCCAATGACAATGGCAGCGTGGATCATGGTATCGCTGGTATCAACTCCGTGAACCTACCGGAATTGGCCCGGTATGGAATCGACGAAGAAATGCTCAAGGACGATTGCGTTTCCACGTATGTGGCTGCGTGGTACCTGCGTCGAAAAATCGAGAAGCACGGACAGACGTGGGCTGGCGTTGCCTCTTACCATAGCGCAACGCCTTACTACAACGCACGCTACCAATTGCTGGTTTACAACGAGATGGTTCGTATGGGTGCCATCAAGGGCGACCTCAAGCCCGTGCCACCCGTCAAGCCTGCCCCCGCACTGCTGATGGCCTACGATGACATTGTCCAAAAGGGTGGTAAGTTCTAGCACGTTAAGCTTGTAATACCAGTACGGTACCCAGGCACGAACGCCAAACTACAATCGACCATGTCCAAACCTGCTACTAAAACCCGAATCCTTGGCGACGGATTGCGTTATCAATCCAAGGTAAAGGGCTCACCCTTTAGCGAAGTCGTATCTTTTGGCACATCGACGATGTCATGTTTCCTGTGTGGGAAACACAGACCCAGAACAAGCATGACTACCAAGAAAATTCTTGGAAAGTCGCAAGCGGTTTGTTCACCATCGTGCAAAGCGGCCAAGGAAGCTGATGCCCAGAATGCATCGGCGGCGGATGCTGCGTAGTTTGCAAGTGTGCCTCAGCATCGATTGAGTGCTGCAACAAGAAGGGGCCGCATGGCACAGAAGATTCGTTGGGGCATCCTGGGTTGCGCACGCATTGCGCGTCTGCAGGTTATTCCAGCCATGCAGCGCTGCACACACGCCACGCTACAGGCGGTCGCATCGCGTGACCAGAGCAAACTTGCCGAATTCCGGGGACTGTTCGGCGAGTTCACGGCGTACTCTTCATACGAGTCCCTCATCGACGACCCTCTGGTAAATGCCATCTATCTGCCACTGCCCAACTCCATGCATTGCGAATGGGCGATCAAGGCCATGCGCAAGGGCAAACATGTGCTGTGCGAGAAACCGCTGGCCCTCAACGCACGTGAGGCGCAAGAAATGGCCAACGTTGCTCGGGAATGTGGTGTCCTGTTGATGGAAGCCTTCATGTACCGCTACACCGATCGGACAAAAAAAGTTCGCGCCGTGCTGGACAGGGGAGCGCTGGGAGAGATTCGCAGCATCAACTCGACATTCCGGTTTTTTCTGGATCGTGAGAACACCATCAAAGAAAACGCAGCGCTTGGAGGAGGCGCACTCTACGACGTCGGCTGCTACCCCCTCAATTTGATCGGAATGGTCACCGAGGACGAGCCTGTGTCGATCGCCGTCGAGTGCGAGATGGCAAAAGGCGTTGACGTCAATCTTTCTGCCGTCATGCGTTACCCCGGTGGATTGCTGGCTTCACTGCATTGCGGATTTAACGCCTTCGGACGTATGCACAGCGAGATTGTCGGCACCAATGGTCTGCTACTGGTCCCCGACACTTTTCTGGACGACGCAGGACAACTCCAAGTGGTAACGCGCAATGGCAGTGAGTTCATCGAGGTCGCCGCATCGGACCGGTACGCAGCGGAGATCAACGATTTTTCAGAGGCCATCCTGGGACACCATGCACCGGCGCTTGGCCTGGAAGAGTCGCTGCGCAACATGCGGACTCTGGAGCGCCTCCTGGGCTGCAGGGACCAGATAAGGTTGAAGTGACTTAAGCCGAAGTTTCGTGCACCCGGGTAAACTGAACTCGGCTCCTGTAATCCGGGAATCGCACTACCCGCCATCAAAAACCGGTTCACAGCGCACTGCCGTCGTCACCGAATTTGCGATAAAGCACTCCTCGTGCGCCTGATGGTGGAGTTCTTCGATTTGCGCCTTTGTGGGCACATTAACCCCAGAGCAGGTAACGTGCGGGTGCAAGGTGACCAACGTCATCGCCAGTTTCCCCCGGGCATTCTTTTCCATGACTCCGACCGCATTGTCGGTATAGGAATCAACGCAAAACTTTCGTTTGGCAGCAATGGAGAGAAACCACAGCATGTGGCAACTCGAGAGTGAAGCCACAAAAGCCTCCTCCGGGTCGACCGCTGACGCATCGGAGTAGGGCACCGGGACAATATGCGGGGAGCTCGAGCCCGCTACCTCAGCTCCACCATCAAAGCGAAGGAGATGCCTGCGGCTGTAACGATTGCTCAGGAAGTCCTGGCCGTCGCGGCTCCAGGAGATTTCAGCGCTGTACTGAGACATGGTTCGTTCCTAACGTTGAAGGGCGATTGTCTCTAAATTTGAACTGCCAACCGAAACAGCGAAGTCATGCGGTAGATTAAGCCAATTTCATGCAGCAAATACCCACCCCTTGCTGCCGTGTGGAGAAACTTCTCATCAGGAGACCCGATGATCATTCGCCCCATTCTTTCAGAAGAAATTGAGCAGGCAAGGCTACTGCTGGCCACCAACGGCTGGGGTACCCGGGTCGCTGACCCGGAAGCCTTCAGACACCTCCTGGAGAAATCCCAAATTACATTGGCCGCTGTTGAAGGTGATGAAGTTGTCGGATTTCTTCGGGCATTGACGGATGGCCTGTTCAACGGCTACATCTCCATGGTCGTGGTTGCTGAGACACACCGAGGAAAGGGCATCGGTACCGCACTTGTGCAAGCAGCCATGGGTGAGAATGACAAGATGACCTGGGTACTTCGGGCAGGTCGAACCGGCGTTGCTGTGTTCTACGAAAAACTCGGATTTCAGCGATCCGAAGTGGCCATGGAGCGTGCGGGAAGCAGGGCGTGATGCAGTTTTCTGGCCGCAACACCGCCGCATTCCGCTGCGGAGAGTCTCGCCAGTGCCACTCATCACCTTGTCACATTACTGACATGTGATCTGCATAGAATGATTTGTGAAGCACAGCAGCAATTGGCAATCTGTGTATTGAACGGACCACACGATGAAAGTTGAATCTACAGAAGTTTCCCCGGGACTGATTCATGTCACTCTTGAAGGGCGACTGGACATCGATGGGTCGCGGGCTATTGATGATCGGTTTGGTTTCATCACTACAACGCGAAAGGCCAACATCATTGTGGACCTGTCCGGGGTGACATTCTTGGCATCGATTGGTATCCGCACTTTGATGTCTGCCGCCAGAGGACAACAGGGACGTGGCGGGAAACTGGTTCTGGCTGTGGCACAGCCCATTGTGCAGAAGGTGCTGGTCATGGCTGGCATTGACCAACTCATTCCTCTGTATGACTCCGTCGAAGCTGCCACTGCAGCTTTTGCAGGAGTCTGAGTTTTGGAGGCGGAACACCGCCATAGGCTGACACTTGATAGTAGCCCTGCGGCTGCGGGGGAAGCGAGTGTCTGGATACGTACGCTTGCAGAGCAACATGGTGTTCGTCAGGATTGGATCGATGGCCTTGACCTGTGCGTAGTCGAGCTTGCGTCCAACGTTGTTGACTATGGCTACGCTGGCGGCAGTGGTGAGATCTTTCTGGAATTCAGGTGTAGCAGTGTTCGTGTCGAATTCTGCATTGAGGACATGGGACCACCGTTCAATCCTTTGCAACAACAACCTCCAGCACAACGGACAACGCTGGAAGATGGTCCGAATGGAGGTTTTGGGATTCATCTGGTGCGGCAGTTTGCTGATGCGTGTGAATACCAGCGCTTGGGTGACAGAAACAAGCTCACCGTTCGCTTTGGTGCTCCCTTAACCCACTCGCGTCAGGCTGAACGACGTCAAACGCGCGCGCAGGATTTTCCGCTGCAGCGATCTGACAGTATGGAGGTGGCCGCAGACCAGCGCGAGCAAGAGGACCGGCGCACTTTGGGGTTTATTTCCCGAACCGAACTGTTTCAAAACGTTGCATACCACGAGCTTGAGCGCATCGTGGCAAGCTGCAAGGTGGTGCATTGCAATGCCGGTGAGCTGATCCTGGCGGCAGGTCAGCACAGTCAGCGCGTTTGGTTGGTCATCGAGGGCTCACTCAGAGTTCATTTTGATGGTCCGCATTCGGATGACTTCCTGGACATTCCGCGCGGTGAGTGCGTTGGCGAAGTTTCCGCTGCCGACGGAAAGCTTTCTACTGCGTGGGTTGTTGCCGCCAGCCCGTGCACTCTGCTCGAAATCGATGAACAGACTTTCGTCGAGCAGTTGCTGATCATTCCAAACGTTGGGCGCAATCTGATCAAGGTTCTTGCCGAACGCATGCGTCGAAGCAACCAGCGCATCAGCGAACGCGTGCGCCTTGAAACCGAATTGAAGGCGCTGCAACGGGAACTCGATTTTGCGCACCGCATTCAGACCAGCATGCTTCCTCCCAACCCTCTTCTTGGGGACGAACCACGATTGGATTGCTACGGCCTCATGCGTGCAGCCCGGCAAGTGGGAGGTGACTTCTACGATGTGATTCCGCTGGATACACATCGATACCTTGTGGCAATCGGAGACGTCTGCAACAAAGGCATGCCTGCTGCCCTGTTCATGGCACAGACGCTGGCGATGTTGCGCAGCATGGCCATTCAGGAAAAACGCATCGAGCAAGTTCAATTGGCTGACATCGTGTCCCGAGGAAACGACCAGCTGTGCAAGATGAACTCCGAGCACCTGTTCGTGTCGATTTTTCTTGCGATCGTTGATCTCGAAGCAGACCAGATCCGCTATGTCAATGCCGGGCATAACCCGCCTATGGTGAGGCTCCCTGCAGAGCCACTTGGTTTGATTGAGTCGCCTCGCAATCCCGTTGCTGGAATGGTTCCAGGCATTTTGTACCGGTCCGGCGTACAGGCATTTCCAAAAGGTAGCCTGCTTCTGATGTACACCGATGGGGTCACTGAAGCTGAGAATGCACGACTTGACCAGTTCGGTGAAGCTGCATTGATCGATTGTTTTGCGCAGAGCCATGGTTCGGCGAATGCAATGGTATCGTCCATTGTGGAACGCGTGGACGCGTTCGCCCAGTCCCACCCGCAGGCGGATGACATCACGCTGCTTGTGCTGCGTCGATTGCATTGACGGCCGTCTGCGCCGCTCGTGCAATTTTGCGGCGGGTGGATCCAATGCAATCGAGCTTCGGCAAATAGGTAACTGCGACGCTAAAGCGTGGCACGCAGAGTATCTGCCACAGCGAGGCGGCAAACGTCATATCGCCCGTGAACGCAACTTCGGTGAGAGCTCGTCCCGCGACATCGAGGTAGCGAATATGCAGCGGCTGAACCATGCACTGCGCATCAATGGCGGTCTGAACCATGGCCGAATGAAAGTGAACAGGCTCCGCTCCGTTGGTCGAGGTACCCTGCGGAAACACTGCTACACGCTCACCACCACGCAGACAGTTGGTGACCATTTGGTTGGCTCGCGAAGTATCGCGTCGGTATTCGCGCCGGATAAACAGGGTTCCTGAGCGACGTACCATCCAGCCAATCAGAGGCCAGGCAGCAACTTCAGACTTGGCAACAAAACGGGCGGGCGTAATGGCATTGATGACGAAGATGTCGAGCCAGGAAATGTGATTGGCGACTATGAGCTGCCCCGCGCTGTGCTCCAGACCGTGCTGGGCATGGACGCGCATGTGAACATTCAGGATGCTGAGCAACTGCCGGGACCAGCTCTGCATGATTCTCAGTTGCCTGGCTCCACCAAAAGCCGGGAAAACAAAACCCAATGCCAGCCCGTATGCAATATGTAGCAACACTCGAATAGTTCGAATGGCAAGCGTCAGACGTTGGGTCTCCATGGCATAGGTCTCGGTTCAGCCCGACTTTATTGGCAACCTGTGTCATTAGCGTGACAGGGCGCTGACCCAACGCCATGGAGTGTTCACAAATCGGACAGCAGACCTGCCACAAAACGCCGTTTCACTGTCACGACTCTGTCATCTACTGAATCTAGACTGTTTGCAAGCCCATGGCAGACCCAAAACTCAAGATGCCCCATGTCTAAACAACTAGAAAAAGTCGTAGACATGCTGTCGCGCCAGCGGTTGGCCGAAAATATTTCGGGTGGGGGTAATTCCCAGCGCGAGGAGGTCGTACAGACACTCCTGCATCGCCAGCACCTTGCCGAACTCCACAACTATTTGGTGCAGCTTGGGACCGAAGAAATCAGCACCATTCTGGAGTCCCTCTCGATCGAAGATGCCACAATTCTCTGGAGTCAGGTTCCCGAGGAACGAGAAAACGAAATCCTCTGGGAGGTGTCGGACGCACGGCGAGAGCAGCTGGTTGGCAGCAGGGCTCCTGCCTTTGAAGATAGCCAGATGAACGCCTTCGAGTTGGTGGAGGGCCGGCTGCGGCAAATTTCTATTTCGAATCGCAAGGATCTTGACGGTGTCACTCCCATCTGGATTGACCTTTTGAACTCCACGAAGTCTGAGCGCGCCTATGTTGGGGCGCACTTCGGTGTTGCGCTTCCAGACCCCAGTGATTCAACGCAGTTGGAAGTTAGCACCAGGTTCCAAATCGAAGAAGGTGGAGATATTCACCTGCACTCAAATTTTTTGTTGGATCGCGAAGGAAATTCGCGCAGCGTTCCGGTCTCGTTCATCGTCCATCAGGGGACACTTTTCACTTTGCGAAGTGAGGAACTCCCGGTGTTTAGACTACAGCGGCGTCGGGCTCAAACCCAGCCCGGTTTTGTATCTGACAGTTTCGATCTAATGATTGACCTTTACGGCTCGGACGTGGAGTATTCCGCCGACTCATTGGAAGACATTTATGGAACCCTCGGCAAGGTCGGCAAGCAGGTACTGAGCGAAACCATGAGTGACAGCGAGGCGGCAGCAATCTTGGGAGACATTGCAGAGGAAGAAGACCTCAACGGCCGCATTCGTAGCAATATCCTGGACACGCAGCGGGCGATTCACTTCCTGATGCGCAGCAAACTGCTTTCAATGGACCAGTTGGAAGACGCAAGGCAGATCCTGAGCAATATCGACTCCCTCAATAGCCACACCGCGTTTTTATTCGACAAGATCAACTTTCTGATGGACGCCACGATCGGCTTCATCAACATCAACCAGAACAAGCGCATCAACAAACTGACGGTATTTGGTGTGGTCTTCATGCCCATCAACATTCTGGCAGGCATGGGCGGCATGTCGGAGTTTTCCATGATGACCCAGGGAATGTCATGGCCGCTGGCGTACGCGGCTTTCTCTGTTGCAGCGGTAGGCCTCGGTGCAGCAACCTATGCGGCACTGCGACACTTTGAAAAACGGCCACCAAAAAAACTCACCAATAGAACCGATGTACCGCGTGCGAACCGCCATTGAACCGGCATACCCGTTTCTTGGCTAAACAAGTTGTTGCAGGATCGGATGCACCCTGTTGGCAGGAAAGACGATGCGAAAGGTCGATCCCTTTCCTGGAACGCTCTCGATGGTCAACTCTGCTCCGTGGCGCTGCGCCACATGTTTGACGATGGCAAGCCCCAGCCCCGTACCCCCGGTCTCGCGAGAGCGGCTTCTGTCGACGCGGTAGAAGCGCTCGGTTAACCGCGGCAGGTGCTCCGGGGCGATGCCAGAACCGCTGTCTATCACCGAAAATTCTGCTGTCCCACCAGGCAGAAGGCGAAATACGACGTCAATACGCTGCTGAACCGGTGTGTAGCGGATGGCGTTGCTCACCAGATTGAACAAGGCGCTGTAGAGTTCGTTGGAAGCACCGGCTATCGCGCCGACTCCAACGATGTCAAAGTGCAAGTTATGCGCCCGGTTCCAAAGCAAGCTGGCTAACGCCTGTCCGTCCTGTTCACACTGCAGCAAAAGCGGACCTACATCGATCCACTCATTGGAAGGTGGAGGAGGGCTGCCTTCAAGTCGCGACAGGGTCAGCAGGTCATTGACCAATGTTTGCATGCGCTGTGCCTGTTGCGCCATGAGTTCCAGGTAACGCCCGCGCTCGTCCTCCGTTAGATCCAGGGTCTGCATGGTCTCAACAAATCCGGCAAGCACGGTCAGCGGGGTACGAATTTCATGGGAGACATTGGCAACAAAGTCACGCCGCATGGCATCTGCTTGTTCCAGTGCAGTAACGTCGCGGGACAACAGCAAGCTTCGGCCTTCCCCGTAGGGGTGTAGCTGCACGGACAATTTCAGCGGTTTGGAAGTACCACTTTGGCGTGCGGGAATTGTGACTTCCTCTCGAAAATCCTTTGCGGCCAGATAGGTTGCAAAGGCCGGATCGCGCACCAAATTGCCCAGGTGTTGCATCACGTCACGACGCGCATCCAGTCCGAAGTGATCACACGCCGTGCGATTGAGCCATTCGATCTGACCTTGGTCGTTCAGCAATACCACGCCATTGGGCGATGCCTGCAACGCGGCAAGAAAATCATGCAACCTGCCCTCGCTCTGATAGACCAGCTTGTCTCGTGCCCTTACCAAACGACGTATTCGCTCGGATGCCTCTCCCCAAAGACCGCTGCCCAGCGCCACATCGCGCTCGGTGTCCGCACGCAGCCAGCGCAACATGCGCACACCCCGCGTCATATCGAGGATGAGCCACACATAACCTACCAGCAAAGCACCCAGCAAGGCACCTGCTAACGCGTCGCTCTCCAGCGTCATCCACCAACCTAAAGAAGCTCCGGCGGCTTGGCCGGTGAAAAACGTCAAGAGCCGCCAGAACATGCCATCAGCTCAAGGAAACATTCGCTCAATCAGACATCGAAACGGCTACATGGGGATTGGCAGTGAAACGATAACCCGCACCCCTCACCGTTTCCAGCATGACGCCTGCCCTGCCGATGGACTCGCGCAAGCGCTTGACATGCACATCGACGGTACGCTCCTCAATGTACACATGGTCGCCCCAGACCTGGTCGAGTAGCTGGCCGCGACTGTGCACGCGCTCCGAATGTCCCATAAAGTAATACAACAGCTTGAACTCTGTGGGACCTAATTTCAGTGACTGCTCATTGAACGTCACCCGATAGGTTTCAGGGTCCAGACTGAGCCCGCCGATCGAAATCGCTTTGCCAATAGGCTCCGGGGCCCTGCGCCTCAACACGGCACGAACCCGCGCCAACAACTCCTTGGTCGAGAAAGGCTTGGCGATGTAGTCGTCTGCACCAGCGTCCAGGCCGGCTACCCTGTCCGCTTCGTCACCGCGGGCGGTCAACATGATCAACGGCACTGACTTGGTCCGTGCATCGGCGCGCCAACGCTTGGCGAGCGCCAACCCGCTCTCACCGGGCAGCATCCAGTCGAGCAGGATGAGGTCAGGCACCGCCGCATCTATCTCTCGCTGCGCCCCTTGGCTGTCCATAGCCCAGATAGCCCGAAATCCGTTGTGCTTCATGTTGACGATGATGAGTTCTGCGATTGCCGCCTCATCTTCCACGACCAGCACCGAAGGGATGATCCTCATTTCAGCACAGACTCCAGCCTGTCACGGGTCGTATGGCGAACATCTTCGCCCTTGACGACGTAGATGATGAATTCCGCGATGTTCTTCGCGTGGTCCCCAATGCGCTCAATGGCCTTGGCCAAAAACAGCAGGTCCAGACTGGGTGAAATCATGCGCGGGTCTTCCATCATGTAGGTGATGAGCTTGCGTACGAAGCCATCAAACTCCTGATCGATGAGGTCATCCTCTTTCATAATGGATACCGCAGCAGCTACATCGAGCCGGGCGAAAGCATCGAGTGCCTTGTTGAGGAGTGCCGAGGCAAGGTCCGCCGCCACGCGCAGTTCCAGTGATGGCAAAGACCGCGGCGCGCCACTTTGAATGATCGAGCGCACCATGCGCGCCATTTTTTCTGCTTCGTCACCTACGCGCTCCAGATTGGCGGTGGTCTTGGAGATGGCAATCAAGAGTCGCAAATCCCTGGCCGTTGGCTGACGTCTTGCAATGATGGACGACAACTCATGATCAATCTCGATCTCCATCGCATTGACACGGTGCTCTTCGTCCGTCACATGGTCCGCTGCCTCCATACTGAATTGAGAGAGCGCGACGATAGCCTGGCGAATCTGGGATTCGACCAGGCCACCAAGCTCCAGTACTTTGGCAGATACCGAAGTCAGCTCGCTGTCGAATTGAGAGGATAAGTGTTTGTCTGGCATGGTGTCTCCTTTAGCCGAAGCGTCCCGTGATGTAGTCTTCCGTTTCCTTGCGGGTAGGCTTGAAAAACATTTGTTCTGTTGTTCCAAACTCCACCAAGTCACCCAGGTACATATAGGCGGTGTAGTCACTACATCGGGCGGCCTGTTGCATGTTGTGGGTGACGATAACCACGGTGTAGTCTTCCTTCAATTCCACGATCAGTTCCTCGACTTTTGCAGTGGAGATGGGATCGAGGGCAGAGCAAGGTTCATCGAGGAGCAGTACCTCTGGCTTGATGGCAATGCCGCGCGCAATGCACAAGCGCTGCTGCTGCCCGCCCGAGAGACTGGCGCCGTTTTGGGCCAGCTTGTCTTTTACCTCACCCCAGAGCGCTGCCTTGCGTAGCGCCCATTCCACGCGCTCCTCCATATCGGTCGAGTTCAGTGACTCAAACAATTTGACCCCAAAGGCAATGTTGTCAAAGATAGACATGGGGAAAGGCGTTGGCTTCTGAAAGACCATGCCCACTTTGGCGCGCAACAGCGCGACATCCTCTTTCCTGGTAAGAAGGTCTTCACCATCGAGCAACACTTTGCCCTTGGCGCGCTGCTCGGGATAGAGCTCAAACATGCGGTTCAATACCCGCAACAGCGTTGATTTGCCACAACCCGAGGGACCGATGAATGCGGTGACCCTGCGTTCCGGAATCGACAGATTGATCGACTTCAGCGCATGAAATTTGCCGTAGTAGAAGTCAAGATTTTCAATCTTGATCTTGGTTTTCTCAGGTGCTTCGACAACAGAGTTCATAACTTACCTTCATGGAATTTGGATGTGCGATGTGTCAGAGCCTGTTTCTGGTCAGGACGCGCGCCAGAATGTTGAGAGCCAGCACTGCAACGGTGATCAGGAAGACGCCAGCCCAGGCCAGTTTTTGCCAGTTTTCATAGGGGCTCATGGCAAACTTGAAGATTGTGACCGGCAGGCTTGCCATGGGCTCACTCAGGCTGCTGGTCCAGAACTGGTTGCTCAAGGAAGTAAACAGCAGGGGTGCTGTCTCTCCTGCAATGCGCGCCACGGCCAGCAGCACACCGGTAATCACGCCGGCACGCGCCGCTTTGAGGGTAATGCTGAGTATTACCTTCCACTTGGGCGAACCCAGCGCGTAGGCCGCTTCCCGCAACCCCGCCGGCACGAGCTGGAGCATGTTCTCCGTGGTGCGAATTACCACCGGAATCACAATCAGCGCCAGAGCAATGATGCCGGCATATCCCGAAAAGGACTTGAAGCGCGACACCACCACGGCATACACAAAGAGCCCGATGACGATGGACGGTGCCGACAATAGGATGTCGTTGACAAAGCGTGTCAGTGAAGCCAGCACACCCTTGGTCTCGAACTCCGCAAGATAGATTCCAGCCATAACCCCGATGGGTGTGCCAACACAGGTTGCCAGAATCACCATGAGCAGCGAACCATATATTGCGTTGGCAAGCCCGCCTTCCTCATTGGGGGGAGGAGTCATTTGCGTGAGGGTTGCGAAAGTCATTCCCTCAAATCCCAGACGAATGGTCTCCCAGAGAATCCAGAACAACCAGAACAGGCCAAACGCCATCGCCATCAACGCAAGCGTTGTCGCCAACTGGTTCACGCGCTTGCGGCTTGCAAACTTGGCAGTGCGCGCGGCGTAGGCAGCATTCGTATTTGTCATGTCTTCGCTCCTTCGCCTTTGCGCAGTTGCGCCAGCAGCACCTTGGACAGGGAGAGGATGACAAAGGTAATGAAAAACAACACCAGCCCCAGGTACATCAGTGCGGCCTGGTGCAGACCTTCGCCCGCTTCAGCAAATTCATTGGCCAGAGCAGAGGTAATGCTATTGGCCGCCTGGAAGAGGCTTAGCGAGTCGAGCTGGTTGAAGTTGCCGATCACAAAGGTCACCGCCATGGTCTCGCCGATGGCGCGGCCCAGCCCCAGCATGATGCCGCCAATAACACCGGCTTTGGTATAGGGCAAGACCACCTTGGAGACAACCTCCCAGGTGGTAGCACCCAGACCGTAAGCCGACTCTTTCAGGAGGGGCGGTGTCACTTCGAACACATCACGCATCACCGCCGCAATGAACGGGATGATCATGATCGCCAAGATGATCCCCGCAGACAGTATGCCAATGCCCACCGGAGGACCGGACACAAATGTCTCGAGCAGCGGGACCCCTTTCAATGCAGCTTGTAGCGGCTGCTGCACATAGGTGGCCAGCACCGGGCCAAACACCAGCAGGCCCCACATGCCGTACACAATCGACGGCACTGCAGCCAGCAACTCGATGGCGGTACCGAGTGGTCGCTTGAGCCATGCCGGCGACAACTCAGTCAGGAACAGGGCGATACCAAAGCTCACGGGTACCGCAATGATCAGGGCTATGAGCGAGGTGCTGATCGTTCCGTAGATCATGACCAGGCCACCATAGTCATTCTGAACCGGGTCCCACACAGTACTCGTGAGGAACCCGAACCCGTATTTATCAATGGCCGGCCAGGCACTGATCGTCAACGACGTCAATATGGCCAGCAGCAACATCAAAGTGAGGACTGCCGCACCCTTGGCCAACCATCCAAAAATGCGGTCCGCCATCGGGCCGGAGCGCGCCTTTTTGACTGGAGGCGGCTTGGCCACTGCACGTGGTTCGTCCGATGCGGCCATTCTCGATGGGAAATCCCCATGCGCGGCGGTTGTTGACATGGGAATGTTCTCCAGAGATCGCTGAAAGGCGGCCTTAAATTACTTGAATGCAACCGGCTTGCCAGCGCCGTCCTTGATTTCGCCCCAAGACTTCTGGATGGCTGCAATCACGGGCGCAGGCATAGGCACGTAATCCAGGTCAGCCGCGGCTTTTGCTCCGTTGGCATAGGCCCAGTTGAAGAACTTGAGCGTTTCTGTCGCGTTGGCTGGCTTGTCCTGTTTCAAGTGCATCAGGATAAAGGTAGCCCCAGTGATGGGCCAGGAGTCTTTACCGGGCTGGTTGGTCAAAATCTGGTAGAAGGTCTTGGACCAATCCGCACCCGCGGCTGCAGCCTTGAAAGCGTCATCATCGGGCTTGACAAAGGCTCCGGCAGAGTTCTGCATCAGGGCGTAGTTCAGCTTGTTTTGCTTGACGTACGAGTACTCCACATAGCCCATGGAATTGGGCAAACGTGCCACAAAGGCCGCAACGCCTTCATTACCCTTGCCACCGGCACCCACGGGCCAATTCACTGCCGTGCCTTCACCCACCTTGGTCTTCCACTCAGCGTTTACTTTGCTCAGGTAGTTGGTGAAAATAAAAGTTGTGCCAGAACCGTCGGCGCGGCGCACCTGGGCAATGGCGGCATCCGGCAGCGCCAGGGTAGGGTTCAGTGCCTTGATGGCGGGATCATTCCACTTTGCAATCTTGCCCAGGTAAATATCACCCAATACCTGGCCATTGAGCTTCAACTGGCCGGGCTCAATCCCTTTCACGTTGATCACAGGCACCACGCCACCCATCACGGTGGGAAACTGCATCTGACCCTTCTTCTTGAGAACTTCATCAGTGAGCGGCGCATCAGAGGCACCAAAGTCTACGGTCTTGGAATCGATCTGTTTGATGCCACCGCCTGAGCCAATGGACTGGTAGTTCACTTTCACCCCGGTAGCCTTGTTGTAGTCCGAGGCCCACTTGGCATAAATCGGCGCCGGAAACGAAGCGCCAGCGCCGGTAATTTCCTGAGCGCTCACGGCCCCGGAAACAGAGAAAGCAGAGAGAGCTGCCAGCGACAGCGCTGTGAATTTGAAAGTGATTTGCATTGAAAACCCTTGAGTGGTTGGTTGAGGAACCACTGCAATGTAAGAAGCGAATGTGACAAGCATATGACAACAGGCGAAATTTCCAGCTCAAGTTGTCGCAACCCCAGCGAAGTGGCGTTTTGTCACAGTCTTGTCACATATTTCCCCTAACGTTGCGTTTTTTCATGGAGAACTCTCAATGTCAATCGCTACAACGCTCTTTCAATCTCGCCGTTTTGCCCTGACCGCTGTACTGGTCGCGGCTGTTTCCGGGTGCGCCACCATGTCTGCACCGGTCAGTGTGTCTGAGACCATCGCGAAGAATCCTTCGCTGAGCACGCTGAACGGGCTGTTGACGTCCAGCGGGTTGTCGGACACGCTGAAAGGTGCCGGCCCCTTCACGGTGTTTGCGCCCAGCAACGAGGCCTTCAAGGCCGTGCCTGCCAAAACGATGGATGCCCTGGCCAAAGACCCGGCAGCGCTGAAAAACGTCCTGACCTACCATGTGGTGGCAGCCATGAGCCTGGCGAAAGATGTCAAAAACAGCAAGGTCAAGACAGTCAACGGTGCCTCCATCGAGTTGGCCAAAGCGGGTGACATGGTGACGGTGGAGAGTGGCCTGGTGACACAGGCCGACGTTGTGGCGTCCAATGGTGTGGTGCACATCATTGATGCGGTGCTCATTCCCCCAGCTAAAAAGTAAGCCTCTGCCACCAGGCAATTTTTGAGTAAAAACTGCCTGTAGCGCCCGTCAATACTGCGGGACCAGCTATGCTTTCAATAGCGTAGTTGGTGCGCAGTGCCTACCAAATCACTTTACGAGCTTGCAGATGTCGCCGCTAACCCTCCATCGAAGAAAGCTGCTGGGCGCAGCGGCGAGTACTGCCATCGGAGCCGTCGCTCCGGTTTGGGCCCAAGGGTCGGGTCAAAGCGGTTCGTCGCGCTCACCTGCGCTGCTGCAAATAGCAGACATGTCGGCTGGCCAGGTGGATGTCAGCAAGGATTTCATGGTGGGCATGCGCTCGGCATGGCAGGACATCAATGCACGCGGTGGCCTGCGGGGCAAGGTAATTGGGTTGCAGACGTTTGAAGTAGATGGAACCAGCAACGGTTTGCGAAATGCGCTCGATTTTCTGCGGGCACAGCCCAACGTGCTGGCCGTGGTGGGTTCGGTCGGTGACAGGGTTGCGGCGGGCATGGCCGATGTTCTGCGCCGAGAGATGCCCGATATCGCGCACGTGGCACCCTGGTTGCAGAACTTCAAGTATGAGGCCGCCGACAATACGTTTGCGATCTTTGCCTCGCGGCGAGAGCAGATTGTGTACGCAGTGAAGTCACTCTCCACCATGAGCGTGAACGAGATTGGTGCCGTCTACGCTAGCGCAACTGAATTGGCAAACTACAAGGAAGAGGTCGATGCCGTTGCAGGCCAGCTCAAACTTCGCGTCACCTCTTACGGCCCAAGCGCCGACTTGGCGCAGTTGGGCAGCAGCCTGGTTCCCACCAGCCCTCGCATTCTGCTTTTCCTGGGTGGCACCCCTGAGTTGTTGCAGTTCTCCCGAGGAATCGACAAACAGGCGATGCAGCGCTACATCATCGCCATGGCCGATGTTAACTTGAACGTTTTGCAGCAGATGGGGTTGTCCCGTCACGCCCAGGTCATCGCCACCCAGGTAGTGCCTATGGTCAATAGCCAACTGGCGGTAGTCAGGGCTTTTCGGGAAACACTCGGCCGCTTGTACGACGAGCCGCCAACTCCCCACAGTCTGTCAGGGTACATCGCGGGGCGTTATGCCTACGAAGTGCTCAACTCGATGGATGCTCCCATGAGCAGGGCCTCGGCCTTGTTGGCATTTCAGCGCCGCAACACCATCGATCTTGGTGGCTTGCGTGTGGATCCGGGGCAGCGCCGAAGCGCAAACGCCTTTGTCACCCAAAGCATGATTGCAGCCGATGGCCGAATTGTTGGTTGAACGGAACAAGGGGGCAACGCAGGCGCGCCGCAGCGGCGGGTCCTCCGGCAGTGAACTCCTGACTAATCAGTTTCCAAAGGAAACTGGGCAGAGATTCGCCGCTGTGGATTTGGGCTCCAATAGCTTCCGCCTGGAGATCGGGCGGGTGGAGCACGGAAACTTCCGACGCACCGTGTACCTCAAGGAAACCGTGCGTCTGGGTGGTGGGCTGGACGGTGAGCGCAATCTTTCTCGGCAGGCGATGCAGTCCGGATGGGACTGTCTGGCCCGTTTCGGTGAGCGCCTTGCAGGTTTTCAACCTGATGAAGTACGTGCGGTAGCGACTCAGACTTTGCGCGAGGCCAGAAACCGGGATGCATTTCTGGATCGGGCCAACCAGGCCCTCGGGTTTCCCATCGATGTGATTTCCGGGCGGGAAGAGGCGCGCCTAATCTTTCAGGGCGTATCCCATATGCTGCCCGCCAGTGCCGAACGCCGGTTTGTACTCGATATTGGAGGGCGCTCCACCGAACTGATCGTGGGTACAGGTGTGACCCCCGAGGCTATGGAGTCGTACCGATTGGGCAGCATCGCCTGGTCCGGGCGCTTCTTTGCCGACGGACGCCTCACCAAACGCGCATTTGAAATTGCCGAGGTCGCTGCAACCGCGGTTTTGGACGAAGCATTCGACGTGTACCACCGCAAGCATTGGGATACGGCCTACGGTTCCGCCGGAACCATTGGTGCCATTGAGGCGATTCTGGTGGCTGCCGGTGGTCCGGCCGGACGTGTCACACAGGATGGTCTGGACTGGCTCTTGGCACAGCTGATTTCCGCTCAGCATGTTGAGAACCTCCGCATGCCTGGCCTGCGCGAGGACCGCAAAGCCATTATCAGCGGCGGGTTGAGCGTCTTGCGCGCTGCTTTCAAGCTGCTGGGAATCAGCAGTATGCAGACCGCGGTGGGTGGCCTGCGCCATGGCTTGATTTGCGATCTGTTGGGAGGCTCGGCATCGGCTGGCGATTTGCGGGAAAAAAGTGTTCGTCGGCTGGTCTCCAACTTTTCGGTTGACCCGGTTCAGGGGGCAAGGGTGAGCAAAGTGGCTTGCGCACTCTTTGCTCAGATTGCAGAGCTAACTGCCGGCACGCTGTACGATCGCGATCGCCTGATTCGCAAACTCGATTGGGCAGGGCAATTACACGAGGTGGGCGCCCATATCGCCCACAGTGATTGCCACAAACATGGTGCCTATATCCTGGACAACGTGGACGCCATTGGGTTTACGCAACCAGAAATGCATCGGTTAAGCCTGCTTGTACTGGGGCACCGGGGCAAGCTGCGCAAGATCGAGGCCGACCTGACTGACTTTGGCTTCATGGCTCAGTTGATGGCGCTGCGTCTGGCAGTCATTCTGTGCCACGCTCGGCGTGACCCCGATCTGGAAGATCTTAGCCTGCAGCGGGTAGGTACGAGGACCGCCTTCATATTGAGTTGTCGCACCGGTTGGGCAAGCAGCTATCCGCAGTCTGCCCACCTCCTGCGCGAGGAAGCGATGGCGTGGCAAAGGACTCCATGGCCACTGGACTTCCAGTGCGACTAAGCGAACCGGTCCACCGCATAACCACCGCATCGCTTGGCGTCGTGTTTCGCCAGTGCGGCCGGCTATACCTGTGTTCAGGTTGAACTCTCCGCGCGCAAAGCAGCTTCCACGCGGTCAATCGCCCACCAAAGGTCGTCTTCCTGCACATTCAAGGGCGGAGCCAAGACCAGCACGTTGCCTTGGCCGACCTTGAACGACAAACCGTCACTCAGACACCGGTACAGCACCGCTTCGGCAAGGTCAGAAGCATCGCGCTTGCCCAGATTGCCGAGCTCAATCCCGATCAACAGTCCCGCACCGCGGACTTGAGCAATGGCCGGCAGCGTGGTGCCTAGTTGCTGCAGCCGGGTCATCACTGCCTCTCCGAGCTGCTGACTGCGTGCAAGCAAATGCTCTTCTTCAATGACGTCCAGCACGGCCAGGCCGGCGGCGCAGGCCACCGGGTTCTTTTCATGGGTGTAATGACCTAGTGAAATGTGCTGCCCCACGTCGAAATCGGCGCGTGCAATCATTGCAGCCAACGGCATGCTGCCTCCGCCCAGACCCTTGCCGATGACTAGCACGTCGGGTTCTATGCCGTAGCGTTCCACCGCAAAGAGATGTCCCGTGCGGCCCAGCGCAATAGGAATCTCGTCGAGGATCAGCAAGGCCCCGTGGCGGTGGCAAATCTGGCGCAGGCGCTGGTAATAGTCGGCGGGCGGGACCTGCACATCGGTGCAGCGGACGGTTTCTACAATCACCGCTGCCACATCCCCTTCCTTTTTCAGGCAATAGTCGACGTAGTCTACGCAACGCAAGGCGCATTGCCCACCGCAGCCAAAAGTACAGTTGCGCGGGTCACACGGTGGCACATGTTCGGCACCCGGCAGCAAGGGGCCAATGCCTCGACGGAACACCGCTTCGCCGCCGATGGAAATGGCATCCAGCGAGGCGCCATGAAAAGAGTCCCACATCGAGATCGTCTTGAAGCGCCCGGTCACCAGCCGTGCCAGTTTGAGTGCCATGCCGATGGCGGCAGTGCCACCAGGGGCGAACAGTAGTTTTGCGTCTTCCATCGGCGCTGCCGTGCACAGACGGCGCGCCAGGTCGATGGCGGGGCGGTTGGTGTAGCGCCGGGGGCTGAAGGGCAACTGGTCCAGTGTGTCGCGCATCGCCGCGACCACTTTAGGGTGGCCGTAGCCGACCTGGTGCAGGCTGTTGCCGTGAAAGTCCAGAATGCGCCTTCCCGCCACATCCGTGAGCCAGGCACCCTGCGCTGCCACCACGGCATTGAGACATGGGGTGGACATCGACTGGTGCAAGAACCAACGCTGGTCTTCTTGTATCCACTGTTGCGTGGTGTTGTCCAGATGAGCGGTCTGCCATGCCTTGCGGCGCGTGCCCAGATTGACATCCCCTTCGGCCCGGTCAGGTTCAGTTGCCATGGTCAGCCCCAGCCAACTCGCCATCGCGCAGCATCCGTTGATGGCCCCCTTGTGCGTGCGCATACAGGGCCTCGGCACATCCCAAGGCGTCACGCTGCTCCAGCATGTCCACAATGGCGGTGTGTTCCTGAGCAAAGTGCGGGATCGCCATGGGGGCCATCAAATTGCGCTTGCGAAACAGCGTCAATCGTTTGGCTAGTTTGCGGTACGTCTCAATCAGCGTGAGGTTGCCCGTCATCGCGACGAGCTGGTCGTGAAACTCCAGGTTCAAGCTGTGGAATTGCGCGACATCATGGCTGTCCACGCGTTTCATTTGATCGGTGAGTTGCCGTAACACCATCAACTGCTGCGCACTGATTCGCTCTGCCAGCAAGCGACCGGCCGTAGCGTCCAGGCCTGCGCGCACGTCGTACAGTTCAGACGCTTCGCTCAATTCCACCACGCGCACAAAAGCGCCACGGTTTTTTTCCTGGTAAATCAGTCCCGACTCTTCCAATAGCCGAAAGGCTTCCCGCAAAGGGCCGCGGGAGACGCGAAAGCGGTCAGCCAGCACCGCTTCGTTGAGTTTGACGCCCGGTGCCAGTTCGCCGGTAAGGATAAGACGCTCCACCGAATCGGCCACCAGGCGTGTGAGCGAGGAGTTTTGAACCAGCGACAACACGTTGTCCAGCGGGGCGGTATGTGCGCTGCGCATGAGCTTTCCCTTGTTAACGAGTGAGGCAGTATATCGACCTCCAAAGCGTTTTGTATATTGTCAACAATTTGTCACACAGGGTCGATAAGCTGGCGCCATCACAGTTTCTTCATCCCTTTTTTGGAGTACCAAAATGACACTCAAACCCCTTATCCTCGGCATGGCTGCAGCGAGCCTGGCTATGGCCGCGACCATGCCAGCCTTTGCCCAAAAGACAGTGCTCAATGTGTACACCGCATTGGAAACCGACCAGTTGAAGGCCTACCAGGAGTCTTTCAACAAGACCCACCCTAATATCGAGATCAAGTGGACGCGCGACTCCACGGGCATCATCACTGCCAAGCTCTTGGCAGAAAAGAGCAAACCTGTGGCTGATTTTGTGATGGGTGTGGCCGCCACGAGCATGGTGGTTTTTGAGCAGGAGGGCATGCTGCAGCCCTATGCTCCAGAGCACCTGAAGTCACTCAACCAACGCTTTCGTGCTGCATCCAATCCCCCAACATGGGTGGGTATGGACGTCTGGGGTGCTGCCATTTGCTACAACGTGGTCGAACTACAAAAACAAGGACTGCCAAGGATTGAAAGCTGGAAAGACCTGCTGCGCCCCGAGTTCAAGGGCAAGATCGTCATGCCCAATCCCAACTCATCGGGGACTGGCTTCCTGGACGTGACCGCCTGGTTGCAGATTTTCGGTGAGAAAGGTGGCTGGGAGTACATGGACAAGTTGCATGACAACGTTGCGGTCTACACCCACTCGGGTTCCAAGCCCTGCGTGATGGCCGGTAACGGCGAATTCCCGGTGGGAATTTCGTTTGAGTATCGCGCCAACGCCGTGCGGGCCAAGGGCGCGCCAATCGACATCATCTTTCCGAAAGAAGGACTGGGCTGGGATATCGAGGCCTCTGCCATCGTGAAGGGAACAAAGCAGGTTGATGCTGCCAAAAAGCTGGCCGACTGGGCATCGAGCCGCGAGGCCAATGAGTTGTATGCCAAGAACTTTGCCGTCGTGGCATGGCCCGGCATCGCAACACGCCTGAAGTATGTGCCATCGGATTACGAGCAGCGACTGGTCAAGAATGACTTTGTGAAGATCGGCAAAGAGCGTGAAATGGTGCTGGCTGAGTGGCAAAAGCGCTATTCAACCAAGTCTGAGCCAAAGAAATAGGTCCATGTTGTGATGCTCTGAACCACGGAACCGGTGATCCATGGCGCACCTCGAGATCAAGCAGCTGAGCAAGCGTTTCGGTGGTTTCACCGCGCTCGCAGATATCGATCTGAGTGTTGCGCAGGGTGAATTCGTGGTCTTGCTGGGGCCTTCTGGCTGTGGCAAGACCACGCTCCTGCGTGCCATTGCGGGGCTGGAGCGCCAGGACTCGGGTCAGATCTGGCACGCGGGGAGCGACATTTCCCACGCGCCTCCTGCGCAGCGGGACTATGGCATTGTCTTTCAGTCGTACGCCCTGTTTCCGAATCTGAGCGTGGGTGACAACGTGGCCTATGGCCTCAAAAGTCGTCGCAACGGCCCCACGCCCGGAGCGGCGGGTGCCCACCAGCGCGTGGCCGAGATGCTGGAGTTGGTGGGCTTGCCGGGAATCGACGAGAAGTATCCAACCCAACTGTCGGGGGGGCAGCAGCAACGCGTGGCGTTGGCGCGCGCCTTGGCTACATCACCACGCTTGCTGCTTTTGGATGAGCCTTTATCGGCTCTTGACGCCATTGAGCGTGTTCGGTTGCGATCCGAGATCCGTCAGCTGCAGTCCAAATTGGGCATCACCACGCTCATGGTGACGCACGACCAGGAAGAAGCCCTGTCCATGGCTGATCGCATTGTCGTCATGAAGAGCGGTCGGGTGCAGCAAATCGGGACTCCGCAGGATGTCTACGCAGCGCCTTTCAATGACTTTGTGGCGGATTTCATAGGGCGCGGCAATCTGCTGGACGCGACCATGCAGGACGATGTCACATTTCAGTTCGGAGCGGTGAACCTGCGTTGCGCCAGTGCCTTGCCTGGTACTGCGCTACACCGCTTCTATGTTCGCCCCGAGGACATTTGCCTGCACAGCATCACGGACCAGAGTGAAAACAGCTTTACCGTGAAGGTCAGTAAATCGGAGTTTATGGGTTCCAGCTATCTGGTCACGCTGGAGGCCGACATGGGGGATAACAAACCTTTGGTGGCGCAATTCTCCAGCAACTACCTGCAAGGCCGCCCGATTCATCCAGGCGCGTTGCTGCGGGTCAGCATTCCGGCCGAGCAGTTGCGTCCGATGCCGCGTTCGGCATGAACTCCCGGGCACTGCCCAACGTTGGTGCAGACGCGCTTGGTGCTGTGCGCCCTCATATACCGACCCTTCTGCTGTTGGCAAGCGCGGCCGTGTTGTGCATTTTCATGCTGGCGCCCATCGGCACCTTGCTGATCGGAAGCCTACAAGACGATCAGGGGCAATGGAGCTTCACACGATTCGTCGAGTTCGCTGCTACCCCCGGTGTGGGTACGGCAACCTGGAATACTTTGTGGGTCGCAGCGCTGGTGACGCTGATTACCGTGCCGCTGGCCTTTGTGTACGCCTACGCGTTGCAACGGGCTTGTCTGCCGTTGGCCGGCATGTGGCGGATCGTAGGACTCTCGGCGCTGGCAGGACCATCGCTGGTCGGGGCCATTGCTTTCATTCAGTGGTTTGGAACCCAAGGTGTACTGAAGAGCTGGTTGGGTGCAAACACTGTCTATGGCCCGATCGGCATCACCATGGCCACGGTGTATGCAAGTTTTCCCCATGCCTTGATGCTGTTGGTGGTGGCGCTGGCAACGACCGATGGCCGGCTATACGAAGCCGCGGACGCCATGGGTGCCTCACGCTGGCGCAAGTTCCTCACCATCACATTGCCCGGCGCAAAGTACGGCCTGATCAGCGCCGCGCTGGTGGTGTTCTCCTACTCGGTAAGCGAGTTTGGCATTCCCAAAGTCATTGGTGGAAACTTCCCCGTGCTGGCGGTCGAAATCTATATTCAGGTGGTGGGCATGCACAATTTTGGGCGGGGTGCCGTGGTGGCGTTGTTGCTGCTGGCACCGGTGCTGATGGCGTTTGCAGCCGACTGGTACGTCCAGCGCAAACAGCACTCCAGCCTGAGTGCACGCGCAGTTCCGTATGTACCGCGGCCGGACCGCAAGCGCGATCTTCCTTTGCTGCTGTACTGCGGATTGGTGGGCATTGTCATGCTGTCCATGTTGGGCATGGCGGCCTACACCTCCCTGGTACGCCTGTGGCCATATAACCTGGAACTGACGCTGGGTCACTACCTTTTTGGGCTGGCCGAGGCCGGGGTACTCAGCGCATACCTCAACAGCCTGACCATCGGAGCCCTGACGGCGCTGGTCGGAACGCCCTTCATTTTTGTGACCGCCTATCTGGTGGAGAAAACCAACACTGGCCCCACATGGCTGCGACCCGTGATTCGAGCGCTGGCCACGTTGCCCATGGGTGTGCCAGGTTTGGTGCTGGGCATCGGTTACATCCTGTTCTTCAATGCGCCGGGCAATCCGCTGAATGGCCTGTACCAGACGCTGGCCATCATGGTCGTGGCCAATGTGGTGCATTACTACACCTCCTGCCACTTGACTGCGCTGACTGCTCTCAAGAGTATCGACCGCGAGTTTGAGGCGGTCTCCGCATCGCTGCGGGTATCGCAGGCCACGACTTTCTGGCGCGTGACGTTGCCCATTTGCCTTCCGGGGGTGCTGGAGATTGCGCGTTACCTCTTTATCAATGCCATGACCACCGTGTCGGCATTGGTCTTCCTGTATTCCCCGGGAACCATGCCGGCATCCGTATCGATCCTGCACCTGGACGAGTCGGGCGACCTTGGGCCAGCGGCGGCCATGGCAACGCTGATCGTACTGACCACGATTGCTGTGAGCATCCTGTACTCCATCGCTACCCACTACCTGCTGCGCCACCACCAGGCCTGGCGCCAGCTTACCCGTTGAATGCTGAGGAACCCCCATGCACACCATTGACCGCGACCCGTTGTTGCTGACACCCGGCCCCCTGACGACTACGCTGCGCACCAAGCAGGCCATGCTCCATGACTGGGGCTCATGGGACAGCGCCTTCAACCGAATCACCGGTGATGTCTGCGGCCAGTTGGTGGACATTGTTCATGGTACCGAGACACATGTATGCGTGCCCTTGCAGGGTTCCGGAACATTCTCGGTCGAAGCGGCACTGGGCACGTTGGTTCCGCGCGGGGGCAAGGTGCTGGTGCCCAACAACGGCGCGTACTGCGCACGCATCGTCAGGATCCTCAAAATTTTGGGCCGCGACGTGGTGGAACTGCCTGCCGCAGAAGACTGCCCCATTGACCCAGTGGCGGTCGAGGCTGCCTTAATCACTGACCCGCGCATCGGCCATGTTGCGTTGGTGCACTGCGAAACTGGCACCGGTGTTTTGAACCCGCTTGCGGAAATTGCTGCCGCCGTGGAGCGCCAGCAGCGTAGCCTGATCATCGACGCCATGAGTTCGTTCGGCGCCATCGAGATCGATGCGCGTACCATGCCGTTTGAAGCCCTGATTGCCGCCTCCGGCAAATGTCTGGAGGGCGTGCCCGGCATGGGCTTCGTGATCGCCGAGCGCGCCAAACTGGAAGCCAGCGCGGGTAACTGCCACTCACTGGCGATGGACTTGCACGACCAATGGGTCTATATGCAAAGGACGACCCAGTGGCGCTTCACCCCACCCACACATGTGGTGGTGGCACTGCACGAAGCGCTTGCCCAATACCAGGAAGAAGGTGGTGTGGTTGCGCGTGGCGCACGGTACCAGGCCAACTGCGATGCTCTGACAACGGGCATGGCGCGGCTGGGTCTGCGACCCTACGTTCCTGCGCAGGCGCAAGCACCGATCATTGTGACGTTTCATGCGCCCGAACATGCCGCCTACGAATTTCAGGCCTTCTACCAGGGTGTGCGCGAGCGCGGCTTCATCCTCTACCCCGGCAAGCTCACCCAGATTGAAACGTTTCGGGTCGGCTGTGTTGGTGCGCTCAAGCCACAAGACATGCTGCATGTGGTGGAAGCAATTGCGTCAACGCTGACTGCAATGGGCGTGCTCGCAGCATCCTGAGTCAGACCGGTGAGTACCGTGCAACGTGACATAGTGATTATTGGCTGCGGCATTTTTGGCGCGGCAATCGCCTGGGCGCTGGGACGCCGGGGCATGGGGCATCGGGTGTTGATCGTGGACCGCCAGCCTGCGGGCAGCGGAGCGACCAGTCGGGCTGCAGGCTTGGTCACGCAAGTGCGCACTGACCCGGCTTTGCAGGCGCTGGCAGGAGAAACGCTGGCAGCTATTGCGTCGCTCAAATCCCATTTTGATGAGGATGTGGGCTGCCACGCGGTGGGTGCGCTACATATAGGGACGCTGGCCCAGCGTCCCGCCTTGGAGGCGATGCTGGCGGTGTGCACTGCGGCGGGAATTCAGGGCCAGTGGCAGGACAAGAGGCAGGTGCTGAACCAAGCGCCCTGGCTGGATGCCGGTGCTTTTGACCTCGCGACGTTTTTCCCGGACGAGTGCTATGTGGACCCCTACCTTTTGTCCAGCGCCTATCTGCGAAGGGCGCAACAAATGGGGGCGGTGCTTCGCCTTGGCACCGGTGTAGCGCAGATTACGCACGACGCAGGCGTTGTGACAGGGGTGGCGCTGAATGATGGGACGGTGCTACCGGCCCGCACCGTGGTGAACGCGGCCGGGGCCTGGAGCAACTTGCTCAGTGCGCCGCTGGGTTTGCCCTTGCCGATGGCGCCCGTACGCAGCCAATACTGGATCACCGAGCGCGCGAGTGAATTTTCCCCGACTGGTCCCATCGTTTTCATGACCGACATTCGCGCCTACGCGCGTCCGGAAGTTGGTGCCCTTTTGTTCGGCGCCCGCGAGAGCGCACCTGCCGTAGCCGACCCGCGCGAACTGCCCGAGGAACTGCAAGGCTATGTTTTTGATGCGGCCGACCCACACGGGTGGGCCAACCTCGCGCAGGCGTTTGATTCGCTTGCCAGGTACTTTCCTGGCATTGAACGAACGGGCATCGCGCACTACATCACCGGCCCGAGCAACTACACACCCGATGGGCAACCGATCGTGGGCGCGTTCGCCGCCATCTCGGGCTTGCTGGTGGCAAGCGGCTGCAACGGCTCGGGTATCACGTATTCAGCCGGTGTGGGGCGACTCATAGCTGAGCTGATTGGCGGCGAAACGCCGTTCGTGAATGCCAGCCGCATGGACCCTGCCCGTGCACTGCACATTGACCCGTTCGACCCCGCTTTTCTACAGGCCTGCGCCCACGCACGCGCCACCAAATCCACCGGTTGACCCCAAACCATTACCAGGAGCACTTCCCCATGCAACACACACTCGAAGCGGTCATTTTTGACTGGGCCGGCACCATTGTGGACTTTGGCTCTTTCGCGCCCACCCAGATTTTTGTCGATGCCTTTGCCGCCGCCTTCAATTTCGATCTCACGCTCGAGGAGGCACGCGGGCCCATGGGGCTGGGCAAGTGGCAACACATTGAAGCCCTGGGCAAAGACCCGGTGATTGGCGCGCGCTGGCAATCCCAGTTTGGCAAACCCATGGGACATGAGGACATTGACCACATTTACCGCACTTTCTTGCCTCTGCAGGTCGAGCGTGTGGGCGCGCACAGCGACCTCATTCCCGGCGCATTGGAAACGGTCACGGCGCTGCGGGAACAGGGTATCAAAATTGGCTCGACCACCGGCTACCCGCGCCAGGTCATGGATCGGCTGATGGTGGAGGCTGGCGCCAAAGGCTACCGCCCCGATTGCACCGTATGTGCCGACGACCTGGCAGCCGGCGCGCGCCCCGGGCCCTGGATGGCCTTGCAGTGCGTGCTGGATCTCAAGCTGGGTGATGTTGCCCATTGCGTCAAGGTCGATGACACGCTCCCAGGCATCTTCGAGGGCGTGCGCGCCGGCATGTGGACCGTGGGAGTTGCCCTCTCTGGCAGCCCTGCGGGCCTGACGCTGGCGCAATTCAAGAGCGCTACGGTGGAGGACTTGGCCGATATACGCAGCAAAGTGACGCCGCAGTTCAAAGCCGCTGGTGCGCACTACGTCATTGACAGCGTGGCCGACCTGGTGCCTGTACTGACCGACATTGGACGCCGCCTGGAGGCAGGCGAGCGGCCTTGATTCGAAACTGAGCGCGCGACAGGGCTGGACGTGCCGGAAGCTGAAAACGTTCAAAAGAAAACATGCTGTAGCGCTTGCGGAATAAGCGTAGCCAGCTACGAAATCAGGAGCAAATTACGGTGCGCATCTTCTTCTTGAGCGGCAGTGGCAGCGGGAGTGGCACACTAAACTTCTGCCAGACTGCCTCATTTACTCAAAACTAAGCTGAGCACCGTGTACCGCAATAGTGAGCGACTAATCGTTTTTGACGCCGATGGCACCATCATTGATGCGTTCAATGCCATCAACCGAACGTTTTCGACGCATGGAATGGATCTCGGTGATTTGGAGAGATTTCAAAAAAGGCACAACCTCTTCAAGTATTTGGGCGGAATCAAGGAGTTTCCTTTCAACCTGAAGAAGCAGTTGGGCAAACAGAGTCGCAAAGCGATCCTGGCAACGCTCACCGACGTATATAGAGAGGATGCAAAACTTTATCCTGGTGTTGCTGACCTCATCCGCGACCTCATTGCTGCACCTGCCATTCGTGTGGGCATCGTCACACGCAACATTACGAACGAACCTGCGCTGACGCTTCGCAAGTTGCTGGCGCGACACGATGTCGATGTAGACAGCCTGGACTTTTTGGACCACGTGCCATTGGGTCAGGAGAAAACCTTGGCATTTAGAGCCATCAGAAGGCGCTTCGACATCAACCCGGCACGTTCCTTTGCCTGTGGCGATGAGCATAAGGACTTCATGGCCGCCATGACGGCGGGCATGCATTCCTTCATGGTGTCATACGGTTTTGAAGACTTTGCACGGCTGACGAAGAAGTTTGCGGTGCCAGAGGACCTCATCTCGAAAACTCCCGCAGAGTTTTGCGCGCGCGTTCGGCATGCGCTGGATGTATAGGACGCGACAGGATCCTGCAGGTGCTGTCACACAACCGTCGCCTAGTCTCGGTAGGATGTTAGTTCCATATTGAGCCGGAGCTTAACGATGACGACCAAGTCCATACGCGAACGGATTCAAGAGGAGGAGGATCTTGAAACCCCCAAGAAATCCATAGTTGCAGAACCCACAAACTTGAAGAACACGAGATCGTGCTATTTCTGTTCAACCCACCACCTCCTGGCAAAGGGGGTGATTGGCAGACTACTCGGTAGAAACGAGTTTTTTTGTTCTCTGGCTTGCAAGGACAAAGTGCTCAGCCCTGCGGGTGGTGCGTCTCGCGCACGCCTCTTTCGTTAGCAATTACGTACCAATCGTCCGCCAGTGCGGTTCAAAGTTCTTGGATAGTGCAAACGCAATTGACGATGTGAGGAATTGTGGAACTTTTGTGCCTCAATGGTTTCCAGAATTTTTTTCACTACATCATCTTCCTTACCGTACCGCGCGTGGTACTTATTGAACAATCTTTCCAAATTTTGAAGGTTTCTATGCATCGTTCGGACTCCAGGCAGAGCATGATAGCTTTTGGCTCGAGAGAAATTTGCCTTTGGTCGCCAAGTTTGATGCATCACAATGTTTCGCGGGAAATGGACTGTCGAGCTCGCTATTTGTAGACAACAGCCGGCCCCGGAAATGACATGGATCAATATAAATCACCAACATCAAAGCAGGAAGCACGAGAGATCGAGCTGAAGCTCACACTTCCGTATCCGGACCGGGACGACGCGATCAGAATGTTGCGTAAAGCAGCACCACTGTCTCGAAAAAAATCAGTACAACAAAACCTGTTGAGTGTTTACTACGATACGCCCGAACAGGAATTGCGAAAAGTGCGGATCGCGCTTCGAGTCCGTCGAGTCGATTCCAGTACGGGACCCGTGTGGGTGCAGACCCTGAAAACGGGTGGGGCCAGCGGATCAGCACTTACCCTGCGTGGGGAATGGGAAGAGAATGTACAAAGCAGCGATCTAGACCTGAAAGCGCTTAAAGCATCGCCGTGGCGCGACATTGATCCGGATGGCACCCTGCACAAGGCACTTGCTCCTTGTTTCATTACCCGATTTGAACGCACAACGTGGCAGGTCCGCGCAATGGATCAAAGCCTGATCGAAGTGGCGCTCGATATCGGACAGATTGAGTCCGATGGCAAGTACGCTCCTATCTGCGAACTTGAACTCGAGTTGAAAGCGGGTACAACATCATCCCTCCTCGATCTGGCGCAAGGCCTTGCAACAAGTGTTGCCTTAGTTCCGGCTGGCCTGAGCAAGGCGCAGCGTGGCTACGCACTGGCGGACGGGACGCTGGACATGCCGCAACGCGCGCGCCCTCCCAAGCTACGCGCAGACCAACCTTTGGTGGAGGCGGCCCAACAGGTATTTCGCGAAACGTTTTATCAGTTCACAAGAAACCTGGACATCTTGCTGTTGACCGATAACGCTGAAGTTGTCCATCAGGCGCGAGTAGGGTGGCGGCGATTGAAGAGTGCGCTGCGCCTCTTCAAGCCTGCATTGGTCCAGGAGCGAATTCCTGATGTTGCTTCGATGCAGCGGTTGCTGGATGCGTTGGGTCGAATGCGTGATCTGGATGTGGCTTTGGTGGAGACGTTGCCACTGATAGCGCCGGTCTACACATCCGGCGATCCTGGTCGGCAATTGCTCTGGAGCAACTTCATCCAGGCCACAGCAGAGGCGGCGAAAAGCCAGCGCACAACAGTTCGCGACGCTATTCGGGACCCCTCAGTGGGCGCAACGCTGCTCAACATTACTCGGTATATTGAAGGCATATCTCCCACTGACGCAGTTGGCACGGAATCAAAATCTCACCGGCTTGAATCATGGGCAGAACGCCACCTGCGTAAACTCAAACGAAAGCTGGAACTTGCCGTCGAAGTTGCGACAGACAAGGACAGCCAGCATCGTGCACGAATGCTTGCAAAAGGGCTACGGTACGGTGTGGAGTCCACACAATCGGTATTGCCAAACCGAATTTCAAAACGTTGGTTAAAGAAGGCTGCCGCTTTGCAAGGCTCTATTGGGCTTAGCCGGGACCTTCAGCGGCTTCACCAATTCGCTGCCGAGTTCGGTGCAGACGCCGGTTTAGTGGAGTTTCTGCGTGGATACGGTAGTGGCATCGGCCGGTGACAAGAACCCAGTCGCTATCGGCTCCCGCGAAAGCTCACCCCAAGTCGCCAGCCCCATCAAGCGATGACGATTGGGAAACGTTTTGATTCAGCATGAGGACATCTTTCATTGGGCAGTCAAGAGTCATGAAACTTTCATGGGGTTAGTGGAACATCGCGACACAGCATCTGACCAAGGAAATCATGCGCAGTAACGTTAAGCCCCTGTCTCAAGACGGACCTTTACGTGGGTCTTCTCGGTTTCGCTTTTGTTCTGGAAATTGCAAAGGATCACGTCCGCCCGAAGGAGGTGTTGAATTGGCTCCAGGAAATTGGCGATGTGTCAATTGTTGGATCCAGATGAGTCGCAAACTGCTATAGCATGTTCTAGTGATTTGATCTTTTGACAGCCCGGTTTGCAGCAAGTCAGTTCATGTGATCAGTGCTTTACTATCGGCCATGAAATCTGAGCGAATTGTGTGACACGGCGAACGCATCCCCAGGACACACTTCAAATCCTCGGCTCAAAGATACTGAATAGGTGACTCATCACCGCCTGCAATTCAGCGAGCTAAAGTTGTCATCATTTTGAAACAACGATCTGCGATAAGCAGAGCCAAATGCAATCAGTCCGCTGGACTGTGACGGCAAGACACAAGACGACTCACACCCATAGTGTGAATTTGCACACCAATTAGCAACGACTCCTATTGAAGCCATGACCTCAAAATTAGTTCAGTACGAAGAAGAGCTGGTTCGCCGAATTCGTCAAGATCTTCTGGACGGATATGACGAAGAGTTGGAGATGGAGTTGGAAGAGCGCAACATCGAAGAGCTCAATGCCTATGGCCAGCCACTCTCGCACAATGAAAAGCTGGCGAGGCGCCAGTATTTTCAAGAATTGTTTCGACTCCAGGGCGAGTTGGTCAAGTTGCAGGACTGGGTTGTGCGCAGCAAGCACAAGGTAGTGATTCTCTTTGAGGGCCGTGACGCAGCAGGTAAGGGTGGAGTGATCAAGCGCATCACGCAGCGCTTGAACCCGCGCGTGGTGCGGGTCGCGGCGCTGCCAGCGCCCAACGACCGGGAAAAGACTCAGTGGTACTTCCAGCGCTACGTTCCGCACCTTCCAGCGGCTGGTGAGATGGTCTTGTTCGACCGGAGTTGGTACAACCGGGCGGGTGTTGAACGGGTGATGGGATTTTGCAACGATGAAGAGTACGAAGAGTTTTTCCGCACAGTACCTGAGTTCGAAAAGATGCTGGTGCGCTCCGGGATTCAGTTGATCAAGTATTGGTTCTCGATCACGGATGACGAGCAGCATTCGCGATTTCTGGGCCGTATCCATGATCCGCTGAAGCAGTGGAAGCTCAGTCCCATGGATCTTGAATCACGGGTTCGTTGGGAAGCCTACACCAAGGCCAAGGAAGTAATGCTGGAGCGCACACATATCCCGGAAGCCCCCTGGTGGGTTGTGCAAGCGGTGGACAAGAAGAAGGCACGCTTGAACTGCATTCACCACCTGCTGGAACAAATTCCATATCACGAGGTGGAACAACCCAGCGTCGAATTGCCGCAACGGGTTCACCACGAGGACTACACCAGGCAGCCAGTTCCCCAAGAAATGATGGTGCCAGATATCTACTGAAGCGAAGGCACACTTTTTTGTCACAAATTTGACACCTGGTTTCATCACAATACTCTGAAGCAGGTTGTAAACCGGCATGACCCGGCTGCCGTCACTTTCAAGCTGACCAAATGAAGCTGACCACCAAGTTTTCAGTGGGTGTTGGGCTCATCACCATGGGCATAGTCATAGCTGCTGCCATGGCTGTGGTGATAAACCAAAGATTCAACTCCCATGTCGAAATGATTGGCAATGATGTGCTTCCAGCGATCGCAACATTCGACGGACTGGAAATTGATGCCCAGAGAACCCGGGCACTTGTCTTGGAAATGCTCATCACCGAAGACCAAGACAGCATGGTCAGCCTGGCCGCTGAGCTTGACAGTGTTGGCGCAGGTTCAGCAGACCTTTTACGTCGCTTTGCGCCGAACGCAGATAGCGATGAACTGGCAAAGTTGCAATTCCAAGACATTCTTTCCAAACGGACCAAAGCCCAACAACAGATGCAGACCGTCAAGGCGCTTGCACTCCAAAATGACATGACGAGCGCCAAGACCGAGTGGCGCAGGATGGACCTCAATTTCAATGAACTGGAAAACATTTTGCGCGATGCTCGGGAAATCGTACTCCGCGAGGCAGATCGGCAAGTATCTGAAGCCGCTCAAACATTGAAACAGTCTCAGTGGATCGTTGCTATTGGATCCATCACAATTCTTGCAATCAATGCATGCATACTGATTTGGGCATACCTCAACATTGCATCGCCGATTCAAAGTCTTGCGTTGGAACTTGATCATTTCGAGCGCTCACCCAATTTGAAGATGCGGTTCACTGCGCAAAATGTGTCGGAGCTGAGCGTTATCGCGCGATCACTCAACAGGTTGATGGAATGGGTGCACTCTCATTCAGAAAAGCTGCAAGAGCAGCGGGACCAGATTCATCAGTTGGCGCACCATGATCAGTTGACCGGGCTTCCACTTTGGCGTCTTGGTAAAGACCGGTTGGAACTGGCGATCGCCTGGTCGCAACGCACACTGGATCCTATTGGAGTGATGTTTGTTGATCTTGACGGATTCAAAGCGATCAACGACACCTACGGTCATGATGCAGGCGACTTCTTGCTGCGCGAAATAGCCAACCGTCTGAAAGGGCAACTGCGAATTGAGGATACGGTGGCCAGAATGGGCGGCGATGAATTTGTGGTGGTACTCGCCCGTCAAGCATCGGAATTTGAGACCCAGCATATTGCGCTTCGCATAATTGAAGCGGTAAATCGCGAAGTGACCTTCGAGACGCATCTACTTCACGTCGGCATCAGTATCGGAATCGCAGTCTATCCAACGCATGGGCGTGACGTTGACTCATTGCTCAACGCTGCAGACAAGGCAATGTATTCGGTTAAACGAACGGGCAAGAACAGCTTTTCGTTCTACTCGGAATGAATTCGCAAACCCACAGCATTACATAACAATGACTTAAATGTGACAAAAAAATTATGAATCTTTTGTTAGTAATAGTTGCCCTGAATTGCGCTAGATTTGTCCCATCAATTTTGAAACGGAGCTCCTATGCTGGCCCTTAAAAAAGCGCGGAAGCTGATCCGCGAAAATCCGACATCCATTGAAGCAAAAACCTTTTCCGATCTCATCGTGGCACTCGAGATGCAAAGGGAATTTTTGTTGAGTGAGCTGTACAAATTAAGCTACGCAGACTTTGAATTGGCCTTGGAAGTGGTGAAGGATTGGCGAAGGGACCGCTACCATGCGAGCAAAGTAAAACTCTATGATTGGGCGTGGCAATTGGCAGACCACGAAGCGCAGGCAACGTAATGGCAAGCATCGAAAATCGCGTTCACACCCGCTCGCAGTATTTTTTGATCAAGGACCATGACGAGGCGGTACCCATCTACGCTTTCCGTGAAGCTGATGACTTAGCGGCAATCCCAGCATTGGTGGTGAACATGAGCGACGGTGGTGTCCAGGTGCTGACAACGGTCTCCGCAGAATTGAGTCAACGTGTATTTGACTTGGAACTGGTCGTGGGAGAGGCATTGCAAGGCGGCATTGAGAGTCTCGAAGTTCACCTGGTTTGGTCACGTCCAGATGGTGTCAACGTGCGCTCAGGATTCGTTTTTGCTCCATCGAATGCCCCGCATCTTGAATGGGCCACCGTCCTCAGTGGTGCACCCCACCATGTATTGCGTTGTGTGCTGCACCCTAAGCCCAACGATTGAGTAGCCTGTAGGCACAACTAAGAATGACCTGTACCTTTCATCAGGATGTCACAAGCCAATGGCGTAATGCACCTTTTTTGGATTGGACAGAAAATGAAGTTGAAAAAGCGGGCAATCGTGGTTGCATTGAACCCTGTACTGGCCAGTTTACTGCTGGCGGCTTGCGGTGGATCATCGGACTCCACTTCGCAAGGGCGCTTTATTGACGGGCCGGTTGCAGGGCTCTCGTACACCACCTCAGCTGGCAAGAGTGGTACCACCGATGGCAACGGAGCATTCGACTATTTGAATCGTGTACCCGCTGACAGCGTGACTTTCAAAGTTGGCGCGGTAACGCTGGGCACCGCTGCAGCGGCCGCTGTGCTCACACCGCTGGACCTGGTGGCGGGTGCAACGGTGAGCGATGCACGCGTACTCAACCGTCTGCAACTGTTGCAGTCGCTGGACAGCGACAAGGACGTGGACAACGGCATCGTGATTGACACCACGCTTGCGGTCAAGCTCAACGACACTGTCAAGCCAGACGAGACCGACGGCACCAAGTTTGAAGCCGCGTTAAAAACCGCGCTAGGCACCACGCCAGTGATGCGTGGACTTGCACGCGAGAGTTTTGAGAGCAGTCTGGCCGCCATGGGTCGCAGAGTCACGACCGCGAAAGAAGCCATCAGCGGTGGTGATGTGGTGGTGAGCAAGCACCGCGTCAACGTGCCCACCAGCATGTACGTGCCCTACGAGGGAACCAGTGCCGAGTTGAAGGCGGCTTTCCCCAAGGGCTTCCCGCTGGCCGTGGGTTCGGCGATGGCCCTCAAGTCGGTCAACAGCGATGGCAGCATCGACTTCTACGTGCTGACTGACCGTGGCTCCAATGCCGATGGCCCCAACATCATGGTGGGTGGCAGCACCTACGGCACCAAAGTGTTTCCGGCACCAGGCTTTGCCCCCACCTTTGGTGTACTGCGCCTGGCTAATGGCGTTGCCACAGTGACCGGCATCACTCCGATGCTCAACGAAAAGGGCGGCAAGCTCACAGGTTTACCCCTGCCGGTGGGCACACCCGGCTCGTCAGCCGAAGTGGCTTTGAACGAAGCGCTAGTGGCATTGACCAGCGACCCAATGGGCCTGGACCCCGAAGGCATTGTGTTTGACAAGGCTAACGGCAAGCTCTACATATCCGACGAATACGGTCCGTTCATCATCAAGGTGGACGCGGTCACAGGCAAGATCGAGGAGCGCTTTGCTCCGGCCATCGCAGGCAGCACGGCCAGCAAGCCAGTGTTGCCTGCCGTGTTGAACCTGCGACGCGCCAATCGCGGCATGGAAGGCCTGGCCATGGACGCTGCAGGCGAACTGCACGGACTGGTTCAAAGCCCGCTGGACGCCAAGGTAACTGCTGACGACGGCACCTCCGTGTCGGTCAGCAAGACTGCGCTGTTCCTGCGCTGGCTGGTGCTGAATCCGGCCACCGGCGCGACCAGAACTTATGCCTTTCCTTTGAGCAAGACCGACTGGTCGAAGTCCGACACCGGGCAGGCCAAAATGGGAGACGTCGCCTATGTCGCACCGGGCAAGTTTCTGGCCATCGAACAGGGCCTGAACACCGCTGGCGTGCTGGTCAACAGGATCATGCTGGTGGAGATTCCCGCCGACGCCACGGACATCAATGCCGTGGGTGCCGAGCTGGAAGCCAGCAGCGCCACCGCCAAGCCTGTCAAGGGTGTAGACTGGTCCAAAGTAGTGCCGCTTAAACGAACCCTACTGCTGCAACTCAACGATGCTGGCTGGCTTGCCGAGAAGGCTGAAGGTCTCACGGTGGTGAATGGCGACACCATTGCGTTGATCAACGACAACGATTTCGGCGTCACCCCGGCGCTGTATGACGCCCAGGGTGTGGCCGTAAGCGGCGACGTGGCGGCCTGCCTGACAGAAAATGGCAAGCTCGTGAACAACGGCACCAAAGTCTGTCCGGCTGCTGCCGTTCGAGTAGCGCCTGGCACCGCGTCGGAACGACCGACACGTCTGTACACCTTCAAGTTCGCTAAGCCCATTGCCAGCTACAGCGTGAAGTAGGTTTCAGCGCAGAGGTCGACATGCATCCGGCGCCAGACTGAAGACGCCGAATGCAATCCTGATTCTGGTGTTGGTACGCTGATATCACTATGAACGAACAATGTCGCTAGCCCTGTCCCGATATCCAAGTCCGCTCGAAAGCTGGCCAAGCTATGGCACTGCGTATCGCAATTTCTGATCTCAGGATTTCGGTATACCGTGAGAAGTGGCATGCCTTGGCATTGCCTGTGCTGGCTTGCGCCGCGAGCATCGGCGTCGCGCTGGTGTTCACTCGTATGGGAATGCATCAACAGGCGTTCTCGTATCTTGGCGCTGTTTTCGGTTTCGCCGGGGTTGCCTTGCTGGTACAAATTCCACGATTCGTTCGAAAACTGCTGAAAGACAACGGAGAAGTACTCCTCTCACTAGACCCAGACGGGTTGCAAATCACGCACGGCTTCAATGGATCGGCCAGATGCTATCCATGGAGTTCCGTGTCTGAGGTCGTGTTCGTCAAGAAGCTGCGGCTCATTCACTCCGACGAGACTACCCAGCTACGCCATGCCCTCATTGTGTTTCTGGTAGCAGGTGAAGTTGCCAGCGAAGGCTGGGTAGAGCGTCTGAAATCAGGGCTGGCAAAAACTGCACATGGTCGTCTCTATTACCTGACGTCGTACCCTTCCGATGGACATAAGGAACTTTTGGATGCATTCCAAAAGATGGCCCCAAGTACATCGACCATGAGGTTTGAGCCATGGCTACGTTTTGTCACGTTCACTGGTGAATTGAGCGATCCATCAGAACACAACTGAGTTCGCCACGCGTCCGGATGTGTCATGTACGATCCCCAGCTTGCGGACATGCCCGGCAACCAGATCCGGGTCTCCATTGGCATCTAACGCCATGCGCGAAACGGAATAGGGGCCAATGATGAAGGTGGCTACCAACGCAAAGGTGGGTTGTACAGCCTAGCCAAACATCATCCGGCCTCAGATCCCCTTGCACTCGGTTGTCTGTGGTGCTCTCTTTTTTCCTTTGGCTTCTACCCGGCGCTAAAGACCGTACCGGTCCACGGAATGTTGAATTGCTGGTGCGGAAAATGTTGAGTGGGGTCACGGTATCAGCGAAGCAGACTGGGTAGTCCGGTCGCTAGTGGCGGTACCAGCGCAATGAGCAGCGTGCCTGCAAAAATGGCCCCCATCGCTGGGAGCACTGAACGGGCTACGGTGGTAATCGACTTCTTGAACATGGCGGAGGCAAAGTAGATGTTCATTCCTGCAGGGGGGCACAGGAACCCTACTTCCATGGCCGCCAAAAAAATGATGCCGAAATGGATTGGATCGATGCCGTATGCCTTGGCTAGCGGTAAAAGCAGCGGCACCAGTACCACAATGGCCGCATAAATCTCCATTAAGGCAGCAGCGAAAAACAGGAAAACACAGAGCACTATCAGAAACACATAGCGGTTTGGAATGACACTTTGAACCCATTCGACCGCACGGTCGGGAATGCCGGCATCAATCATGAAGTTGGTAAGCGCCAGCGCCATGCCCAGTATCAGCATGACGCCACCAATGATCTGGGCACAATCGCTGAAAGTGCGGACCAGTGTTTTCAAGCTCAGTTCACGGTGCACCAGGGCTTGTGTGACCAGCGCGTAGGCCGCAGTCAGGGCTGCACTCTCCATGGGAGTGGCAAGGCCACTGAGCAGGCTGCCCAAGGCGACAAAGGGCGTTGCCAATTCCCATTTGGCAGCCCAAGCGGCGGCTAAAGCTCCATGAAAGTCCGGCGGTGCAGCAAGCGGCGCATTTTTGTCGCGCCGCAAATAGCCTCCAAGTAACAGCAGACACAGCACCATCAGTACTGCCGGTACCAGCCCTGCGAGGAACATGTCGGTGATAGGCACCCTGGCGATCACTGCATACAGAATCAATGGTACCGAGGGGGCCAGAAGCACGCCCAGTGCACTGGCGCTGGTGACCAGACCAATCCCTCGCTTCTCTGGATAACCCGCCTTCATCAGCAAAGGCAGCAAGAGACCACCCAGCGCCAGGATGGTGACGCCACTGCCGCCCGTAAAGGCGGTAAACGTCGAGCATAGAACCGCCGCTGCGATCACGCTTCCGCGTACGCCACCGCCGAACATCGCTACAAAAAGGACGCTCATGCGTTGGGCCGCGCCGCTGCGCGCCAACAGAAGACCAGCCAGTGTGTACAGGGGCAAGGCCGGCAGCGAGGCATTCACCGTAATTTGGTAATGGCTCAGCGCGACAGACGCGAGTGGCAATGCATCACCCGCAAAAAGTAACAGCGACAGCCCGCCCAGAACTGCAAACACGGGTGCACCGGCAATCAGCAGGGCTGTAAGCACCACGAAGCCTGGCGCCAGTGCAAAAGGGGTTCCGTCAAAGTTCGCGCCTAAGGCCCAACCCGCAATTGGTAGCACCACGGCAAGCGGCCAACGCAAAACAGCTTGGGTACTGCATCGCGAGCCCAACCGAAAGCCCAGCAACATGAAGCCCACAGGCATGCTGGCTTGTACCCACCAGATCGGAATGCCGTAGGCCAGAGGCAGGGGTGCCGCCATTTCGGTGGCGACAAAGCGCCAGCTCGCCAGTGCCAGCAGCCCTGCCAATAGGCTGCTCGCGCCCTGCACGAAGCTCTTTACCAGGGTTTGTGTTCGTTCACTGCCTAACTGCCCGAGGCTTGAGCCCAGCGAGGTCAAGTGCCCGTAACGCTCGGCCGCCACTGCGCCGAACATGGTCATGATGAGCCCGAGGTGTTGAACCAGTACCGACGCGTTCTCCACTCCGATTCCGGTACTTGCGCGCAGCACAA
>JAIFLV010000008.1 GCA_020048895.1 Rhodoferax sp.
GGAGGTTGCACGCACAAGTGCAACGGTAGGGGAAAAAGTTGATTGTGTCCAGCAATTTCTGCACTGCCCTATGGGTTCACCGAATCATTACAAAGATACGACAGAGTTAAGTCATTTTCATGACGACGCCTGATCAGATTAAGTCGAGTCCTCTTTCTTGGTCGCGAACAGCTTATTTTTGACCGATAGAAGCCACAATCAACCGTGTCGCCACTTTGCTGATTGGGCTTCAATTTGAAAAGCGCTTGCGGTAAATGTCCTCAGCTAGGGGACAGTGCTGCGCAGACGAGGCCCGGTGCCATGACCCACGTTTGACCGATGATCCCGGTCTACCCACTAAACCCGCATTACGCACCGTTCTGGAGTACCCCCATGAGTTGGCTTGAAAAACTGCTGCCCCCAAAAATTCAGAAGACCGACCCGGCCGATCGCCGCAGTGTTCCGGAAGGGTTGTGGGTGAAGTGCCAGAGTTGCGAAACCGTGCTCTACAGGACCGATCTGGAGCAGAACCAGCATGCCTGTCCTTGTGAAGTCACCACCGGGCCCCATGCCAGAAAACGATCCGTGTCAAATTCAGCAACCAGCTGTTTCGCTGCATCAAGTGCACGCTGATTGCTTCGACCCTTCAAAACTAATCGAAAGTCACCAACCTTTGCCAGAAGACTGAAACTGCCGGACCAGCATTGCCGTACCCGCCAAAGATTAGTAGTCTTTGCGGACGCACACGCAGAAAACGTTTATCGCTCCCGCGATGGGATCTGCAAATTTACTGTGTCGGTCCCGTCTCGCGCCGTCCCGCTAGCCCAACCGCATTCGTCCGCGCAGTATTGGACTCACCACGACATGAGTGACTCGGCTGAGCCCGTGTCAAATGACTGCCAGACTGCCAGACTGCCAGACTGCCAGACTGCCAGACTGCCAGACTGCCAATTTTGACAGTAAAGAACTGCGGGCTGTGTCGGCTGGCATAGGCTGCGTTTGCAAGGCATTGAAATATATGGAGTTTTTTTATTCTCTGAGATGGCATGCTTATCGCTTTCCAAAGGTGTATCGCCACTTGATTAACTTCTAGGATTTCCTATGAAACTCAACCTTCTTAGCGTGTCTGCAACAGCTGCCTTGGGCTTTGCCATCGCCACCCTTGGGTCCGCAGCCTTGGCCGATGAGTGCAAGGTACTTGGTCCGCTGACAAAGTTCGAGTTGGCAACAGATGGGAAATCAGCCCAAGCCGTCGTAAAAAACAACAAGACCGGGGAGACCACGATGCTGACAATTACTGATGAGTCGACGATCAGAAGATTGAAGCATGCACCCATAGGGCCAGGTGTCGAGATCCGTGCGCATTTCGAAAAGGATGGGAAGAATACTTGCAAATTTTTCGAAAAGGCAGTGGGTGGGCACGATCGAGGCGATGAGAACGGTTACTTCGGCGCGCATGCCAAGAAGTAGGCGCGGTTCGCAATGCCAGGCACGTTTGAGTAATACAAGAATAGAAACTCAACAGAGTTGTGTCGCGGCGTTCATCGAAGCTAGAGTTGCTATCGAACCGACGGCTTGAATTGAGAATCGAGCGTGCGCGTGGTGGCAACCTCCGAAAGCATCCATGAATTGGCAGTGGTAGCCTTCCATGCAGACCGAGCGAGACGACATCGGCAGCTGCCATGGTTAAAAGAAAACGGCACCTGACCTTGAGCGGGCACTTGCGGCCGGTAAGTTGCGCAGGATCGAAAGCACCGAAGTCCGAAACGCGGTAATGATTTCTGTGCCGTCTTCACTCACACCTGGCAAGAGTCTTTACGGCTCTGCCAATACGCCCTCAGCATCGCGCTGCTCTACCACTTTGAGCACGAACAGCAGTCCGGTGCCAAGAGCCATGATGCCGGCGGCCACATACAGGCCTGCGTTGTAGCTGCCAAACCGCGCCCCGATCATGCCGGTGACAGCCGGGCCAATGATTTGCGCCAAGCCGTAGGAAAGCGTCATCTTGCCCATCATCTTGGCGGGCATGGTGGGGTAGTAACGTCCGGCCATACTCAGCACCAGGCTGACCATACCGATAAAGGTTCCCCCGAAGATAAGGGAACCCAGCATCGCCGCAAACAGGCCCGGCACCAGAGCCGGCAGCAGTATCCCCAGAATTTGCAGAACGGCAGCCAGAATGAGCGCGTTCAAGTCACCTGTGCGCCGCGCAATGAGATCCCAGTTGAAGCAGGCCGGTGCCGCTCCAACGCCAATAGCCAAAAACACCAGATTGCCCCAGCCAGCCAGGTCCGGGGACTGGTTCACGATGGCAACAATGAAAGTGACACTCACCACATAGCCAAAACCGGCACAGAAATATGCCGCCATGAACACGCGCAAATACATGGCGCTGGGAGGTTTGTCCTGCAGTTTCAGGCCGCCAGTGGTGAGCCCGGTTGTATCGGGCGGTGGCAACCAGCGCAACGCCGGAAAGAGAAGCAGGCAACCCAATGCCGCAAACGCAAACCATTGTTCACGCCACTCCAGCCACGGTATGAAAAGCATGACCGCACCCGCACAACCTGCAATGCCCAGCCCGATGCCGGCAAAGTGGATGCCCAGTTCGCTGCGGTAGTTGTGCCGAATGAGCCAGTTCATGATAAGCCCTGTTCCCAGCAACATTGCCGCCGCGCTGGCCAGTCCTGCCACATAACGTGACAGCGCCCACACCACCACATTCGTGCTCAAGCCCATCACGACGGTACTGACAATCGCCAGCACCATGCCGATCCGGTAAAGCCGGTCTTTAACCACCAGATTGTTAACACGCGATGCAATCAGAGCCCCACTCAAGTAGCCGGCATAGTTGATGGCAGCCAGCCAACCTGCTGCAGCAACACCCAGACCGGCTTGCTCTTGCATGAGAGGAAGCAGCGGTGTATAGGCAAAGCGAGCCACGCCCAAAGCCAATATCAGACTGAAAATTCCTGCACTGAGTACCTTGAAACGGGTAGGTTGGTGGTTCATGTGCGGCTATCGCCTGGCTAGTTGGAACAAACAATTATCGGATGGTTGCCACAATCAATGTTTGCCACTATTCGAAACAGCTGATCAGAGAGCCACCTGTCAAGGAACGGCTTATGCAGGACAAACGGCCGCTATGGCTGGTTGCAGCATCGAGTTCTCCGATTTCCCCTACAGTATCCGCGACACTGTTGCCTGCACCATGTGGGCAGATCAGAATCCTAACGACCATTGACTTTGGTCGATGAACTTGAGTGCGCCTTGGGAAAGTGCTGCGCCCAATTGTTTGACTGATAATCCCCAACTGTCCTCAAGACGCCCATCGCGTACCTTTTCGGAGTTCCCTCATGAGTTGGCTTGAAAAACTGCTGCCCCCAAAAATTCAGAAAACCGACCCGGCGGATCGCCGCAGTGTTCCGGAAGGGTTGTGGGTGAAGTGCCCGAGTTGTGAAACAGTGCTCTACAAGACCGATCTTGAGCAGAACCAGAATGTGTGTCCGAGTTGCAGCCACCACCACCGCATTGGTGCGCGGGCCCGGCTCAACCTGTTTCTGGACAACGAGGGCCGTTTCGAGATAGGGCAGGAAGTGCTGCCGGTCGATGCGCTGAAATTCAAGGACAGCCGCAAGTACCCGGAGCGCCTGAAGGAAGCCATGGAAAACACCGGCGAGACCGATGCCATGGTGGTCATGGGCGGCGCGGTGCACGGCATCAGTCTGGTGGCCGCCTGCTTTGAGTTTGAATTCATGGGCGGCAGCATGGGTTCCGTGGTGGGGGAGCGTTTTGTGCGCGGTGTGGAAACTGCCATCGAGCAGAAGGTGCCCTTCCTGTGCTTTACGGCCACTGGCGGTGCGCGCATGCAGGAGGGGTTGCTGAGCTTGATGCAGATGGCCAAGACCAACGCAGCACTAACGCGCTTGGCCAAGAAGGGGCTGCCCTATATCAGTGTGCTCACCGACCCCACCATGGGTGGCGTCAGCGCCGGATTTGCGTTTCTGGGCGATGTGGTGATTGCAGAACCCAAGGCGCTGATCGGTTTTGCCGGCCCACGGGTCATCGAATCGACCGTGCGTGTCACACTACCCGAAGGTTTTCAGCGCTCGGAGTTCCTGCAGACCAAAGGTGCCATTGACCTGATTTGCGACCGGCGTGAGCTGCGCAAAACCGTGGCCGAAACGCTGGCGATGCTGCAGCGCCAGCCCGCAGACGCGGTGATCTGAGAAGTCTGGGCGGGCAGAGCATTCTGCGCAGGTAAAGGAGGAGCCCGCGCAGCGGGCGGGGGACACGGAGCAGAATGCTCTGCCCGTCCAGGCTTCTCAGGCCTACGATGCCAGAGCCACCAGGACCGTAGCCTGCATGGCGCCCAGCACGATTCCAACAACCTGTAGCAACAGCAATAGCACCAGGGGCGAGAGATCAATGCCGCCAACCAGCGGCACGATGCGGCGTATGGGTGCCATGACCGGCATCACCAGACGCTCCAGCAAGTCGGCCATCATCGACTGGGTCTGCACCCACGACAAAATGGCATAGACAATGACCAGCACGGTCAAACCGGAAATGGCCAACCGCACCACGCCAAAGGCCGCCAGCACGCCCACCGTCAGCAGGCTACCCCCCATGCCACTGATCGCCCACAAGATCACAAACTCCACCAACTGCACCAGATAGGCGGCAACCAGGCTCGACAGGTCCCAGCGCCCGGCTGCGGGAATGATCCGGCGCAATGGCAACACCAGCCAATCGGTCACCGCAAAAATGAACTTGCCAAGGGGGTTGCCCGAGCGGGAGGACATGGGGATGCGCTGGTACTGCATGTACAGGCGTAGCAAACAGGTGCCCGCCAGCAAGCCTGCGGCAACCTCCAGCAGGAGTGAAGTGATTTGGTACAACATGGTGGACAGATATCAGGAGTTGCACATCATAGCTGTACCGCTCCTCTTAGAATCAAGGGTCTGGCCCCCTTATGGCGCTGGCCCTAACCCTACCTTTTGACGCATGTCCGATCTCGCCCCCACTGCTCCCGCCATTCCCGATGAAAACCAACTGATCCTGGAGCGGCGGGACAAGCTCAAAGCCATACGCCAAGCCCAGGCCGACGGACTCGGCGTGGCATTTCCCAACGACTTCAAGCCCGACCGCAAGGCAGAGGACCTGTTTGCCGAGTTCGATGCGTTGGACAACGAGCAGCTCACCGCCCGGGGCGCCAGCGCCAAAGTAGCCGGGCGCATGATGCTCAAGCGGGTGATGGGCAAGGCCAGTTTTTGTACCCTGCAGGACGCCTCGTTTGGCCCGACCGGCGGGCGCATCCAGATCTATGTCAAGGGCGACGATGTGGGTGCCGATGTGTACGCAGCTTTCAAGCATTGGGACCTGGGCGATATCGTGGCCGCAGAAGGCACTGTCTTCAAAACCAAGACCGGCGAACTCTCCCTGCATGCCAGCAGCGTACGCCTGCTGACCAAGAGCCTGCGCCCCATGCCCGACAAGTTCCACGGCATCGCCGACCAGGAGGTGAAATACCGGCAGCGCTACATTGACCTGATGATGGATGAGACCTCGCGCAAACGTTTTGTGGCGCGCAGCAAGGCGGTGGCCGGCATTCGCGACTTCATGGTGCAGCACGACTTCCTGGAGGTGGAAACGCCGATGCTGCACGCCATTCCCGGTGGTGCCAACGCACGCCCTTTCATCACCCACCACAACGCGCTGGACCAGGAAATGTTCCTGCGCATTGCACCCGAGCTGTACCTGAAGCGCCTGATTGTGGGCGGGTTCGATCGAGTCTTCGAGATCAACCGCAACTTCCGCAACGAAGGCATCTCGGTGCGCCACAACCCCGAATTCACCATGATGGAGTTCTACGCTGCGTACTGGAACTACCAGGACCTGATGAACTTCACCGAGGCACTGGTGCGCGATGCGGCGCTCAAGGCCACGGGTGGCCTGCAACTGAGCTACGGCGGCAAGCCGGTAGATCTGGAGGCACCATTCGAGCGACTGACCATCCATGAGGCCATCTGCAAATACACCGAGGCGGGCCAGGCGTTTGAAGACGGCAGCAGCCTCAAGGTTGACAGTGCCCTGTGGCTGACCAACGCCTTGCGCAAGATCGGCATGACCGAGGCCAAGCACAATCTGTCCAAACGCAGCCTGGCGAGCCTGCAGGTGCTCTACTTTGAAGAAACCGTGGAAGAGAAGTTGTGGAATCCCACCTTCATCTGCGAGCACCCGGTGGAGATTTCACCGCTGGCGCGCGCCAGCGACACCCAGCCCGATGTGACCGAACGCTTTGAGCTCTACATCACCGGCCGCGAATTCGGCAATGGCTTTAGCGAGTTGAACGACGCTGAAGACCAGGCCGCACGCTTCAAGGCCCAGGTGGATGCCAAAGACAGCGGCGATGACGAAGCCATGCACTACGACCACGACTTCGTGCGGGCACTGGAATACGGTTTGCCGCCCACAGGCGGCTGCGGCATTGGCATTGACCGGCTGATGATGCTGCTGACCGACAGCCCCAGCATTCGCGACGTGATCCTGTTCCCTGCCCTGCGCCGCGAAGGTTAGCAGTCAAAAGTGCCGCCAGCGCTCGTAGATTGTGCGTAAGCAGCTATGGAAAGAGTAGCAAATCCGGCACTTCCCTACTTGCAGGGCTATCCACCAGAGACGCGTGAACAGGTTGCCGACCTGCTGCGCGGCGATCGTCTGGGCGCATGGTTGACCGGCAAGCACCCCAAGGCGCATGGCGTGCGCACCGACCGCGCGCTGTTTGACTATGTGCAGGCGCTGCGCCTGGAATACCTGCGCAGCAGCGAACCGGTAAGCAAAGTGGCTTTTGACAACAAGCTGCAGATTGTGGCCAATGCGCTGGGAACGCACACCAACATCGCCCGTGTGCAGGGCTCCAAACTCAAGGCCAAACGCGAAATTCGCATCGCGGCCTTGTTCAAGGACACACCACCCGAGTTTCTGAAAATGATTGTGGCGCACGAGCTGGCGCACTTGCGCGAACGCAACCACGACAAAGCCTTCTACCAGTTGTGCTGCCACATGGAGCCCCACTACCACCAGCTCGAATTCGAGCTGCGCGTCTACCTGACCCACCTCGATGCGCAGGGCGCGCGCCTGTGGGGCTAGGGAATCAGACCTTGGCCATTTCCAGGTATTGCGCTTTCTTTTGCATGTCGGCGTCGGAGTCGGAATAGGCGATGGCGATGGCCTGGAAGTTGTCCTGCACCTCCAGGAAGGCATCGACCACATCCGGGTCGAAGTGTTTGCCACGGGTGAGCCCGATGATGCGCACGGCTTCTGAGTGCGGCATGGCGTCGCGGTAGACCCGACGGCTGATCAACGCGTCATACACATCGGCCACAGCCATCAACCGTGCCGACACGGGAATCTGCTCGCCCGCCAAACCCTCAGGGTAGCCAGAACCATCCCACTTCTCCTGGTGTGAATAGGCAATTTCCTTGGCAAACGTGAGAAATTCGACTTCAACCCCCATCTCCCGCTCGGCATGCAGAATGGCGTTGCGACCCAGCGTGGTATGGGTTTTCATAATCTCAAACTCCTCGCCGGTCAATTTGCCGGGTTTGAGCAGGATGCGGTCGGGAATGCCCACCTTGCCGATGTCATGCAAGGGCGCTGACTTGTACAGCAGGCCGATGGCTTGGGGCGTAAGGACTGCTGCAAAGCGCGGGTGTGTGGACAGCTTCCAGGCCAGCACCTTGACGTAGCGCTGGGTGCGGCGGATATGGTTGCCGGTATCGGCATCACGGGTCTCCGCCAGCGACGCCATCGCCAGTGTGGTGACATCCTGAATCGCCACCACCTCGCGCGTGCGACGTGCTACCTCCTCTTCAAGGAACACCGTTTTATCGCGCAGAAAATCGGCCGCCGCCTTGAGGGTGAGTTGCGTGCGCACCCGCGCGCGCAGGACCGCGCCGCGGATAGGCTTGGTGATGTAGTCCACTGCCCCCAGATCGAATCCGCGCTGCTCGTCGGCTTCGTCGGACCGGGCCGTGAGAAACACCACCGGAATGTGCTGCGTGACTGGATTGCCCTTGAGTCGCTGGCAAACTTCGTAGCCATCGAAACCGGGCATCATGACGTCGAGCAGAATCAGGTCGGGCCGTGTCTCCGAGGCGGCCATGGCCAGCGCCGACGCACCGTCGTTGGCGAGCATGATCTCGTAGTGGTCGTGCAGCAAGCCCTGCAGCAACTCCAGGTTGTCGGGCGAATCGTCCACCACCAGCACTCTGGCCTT
>JAIFLV010000130.1 GCA_020048895.1 Rhodoferax sp.
TGATGGCCGTGGCCATGAAAGAGTTTGGCGCAACGCTTCGCCTGGGGCCATCGGATGAACTATTCTGTTGCGGCCTGCTGGCCCGTGTGGGCTGTCTGGCGCTTGCCACGGCCTACCCGGTGGAGTATGGTGAAATACTCGCAGGCCAGCCCAGGGGTGAGGCGCTGAAGAGCCAGGAGCGCACCATCCTGGGAATCGATCACCTGGCGATGTCGGGGGAGCTCCTCTCCCAATGGGGTGTGCCTTCGATATTCCTGCAATCCGTGCAGTGGCACGAGGAGCGCAATCCATCCCAACTTGAAAAAGGATCCCGGCACTGGCGACTGGCGCAAACGCTCTACCTGTCACTGCAGATTGCTGAATTGCTGTTAAACGCCCAATCAGATCAGTCGTTCCAGATCTCCGAGCTCAATCTGATTGCAAGCCAACTTGGTATCGACCAGTCCGCCGTTGAGAGCCTTGTCGACAATATAGTCCAGGAGTGGCGAGCGATGGGCAGCGGTCTTAACGTTGCCGCTGCGCCAACGTCTACATTTTCTGAGTTGGTGAAGGCGAAGGTACGTCCTGATCAGGAGTCAGACACGCGATGGTTGCGCATCCTTGTAGTCGAAGACGATCGGATCATCCGAACCTTGCTCGAGACCTGGATAAGGGAGGAGCGCAAGTACACGGTAAAGACAGCTTGCGATGGCAGGGACGCACTTGCGCTGGCGGTCGATTTCAAGCCGCACATCATCGTGACCGACTGGTTTATGCCCGTCATGGATGGCATTGAACTTTGCAAGACGCTTCGGCGCAGTCAGTGGGGGCAAAACATTTACGTAGTGATGCTCACCGCCGCCTCCTCTGAGGATGACCTGGTGACGGCCTTCGAGGCTGGCGTCGATGACTATGTCACCAAGCCCGTCAATACGCGTGCTCTGGATGCCCGACTGAAGGCGGCCTGGCGTTATGTGCGCCTGCGTGACGCATGGGAGCGCGACAATGAGCGTCTGGAGGGGGTAGTCACCGAACTCGCGTTGGTAAACCGCAAACTGGAGCACGCCGCCCTTTGTGATCCCTTGACAGAACTTGCCAACCGGCGAGCTGGACTGACTGCACTGACGCAGGCTTGGAGCTCCTCGATACGCCACCAGACGCCACTGAGTGTGGTCAGTATTGATGTCGATCACTTCAAGCAAATCAACGACACGTTCGGCCATGCGGTTGGTGACATAGTCCTGCAGTCTTTGGGGCAGGCACTGCGCGGTGCGGCCAGAACCGAGGACATGGTGTGCCGCTGGGGTGGAGAAGAGTTCCTGCTGATTTGTCCCAACATGGCACTGCGCGAAGGCGCCCAAATGGCAGAACGCCTCAGGCGAAACATTGCGGCACTGAGAATTTCCGCTGAGGGTCGGCAGCTCCAACTGACAGTCAGCATGGGGCTGGCTGGCTGGCACGCGGAGCTGAAGTCGCAGGAAGACTTGTTGGCCGAAGTTGACAGGGCGCTTTACGCAGCCAAGGCCGCCGGACGCAACTGCGTAGCCGCGGCGATTAACGGGCAAGTGCGTTTGCTCAAGGGCACCTGATGGTGCGCGGAGCCTGCTGTCCAGCCTTTACTCCTTGGACCACCCCGGTCTAACCGCCTATGTCCAAGTTCAAACTGCAGGTCTCGCAAATTGACGTGGGTGTTCCATTGCCATTCGATACCTTTGATGCGAGCGGAAAACTGCTGCTGCGCCAAGGGTTCAGGATCGAAAGCGCAGAACAGCTCGAGCGACTGCTGGAGCGTGGGCTCTACAGTGAACAGCCGCCGGAGCGGACCCTTGGTTCATGGCCACTGCGCAAGGGGGCAGCAGCAGTGCCCACAACGCGCAAGGTAGCGGTCTTTGACCTGATTGTCGATGCGCAGAGCCAACTCGAGAGCATTCTTGCCCAGCCGCAAGCGCATGAGTTCGAAGCCCGCATTCACGCGCTCGCCAAACTGCTTCAGCACGCCTTTTCGCTCGACAGTGATGCCGCCCTGGCCTACATACAACTCTTTCACTGTGGTCGGTACAGCGTGCGGCGAATGGTCCATGGGGCCATCCCCTGGGTGGCCATCGCGCACGCGTTGAACGCCCAGTGGGGCGTTGTCACAATCTCTCTGGGAGTTTGCTGGCAGGAAGTTGCTTCGGGCGAGCTCAAACGGATCTTCCGACAGGCCGATGGCAAGTTGTATGAGGCCAAGAACAATGGCCGCAACAGGGTCGAGTTCGCAGCGCAGTGATCAATTTCTATAGCGCCTCACGCAATAGCAGCAAGGCTTACAGCCGTGAAGGGCATCGCGTCCGGGTTCCCGGCGCGCAATGCGATGCTCTAAGGTGCAGTAGTTTGAATCTTTACGCGAATTGCGGTAACCTCCCAACCCTTCGAGCGCAAGTGGGCTTGAAGCAACGGCAGGATCTGTCGGAGTTTTGCCGCCGCCGCATTGTTGCTCACCAACAGGCACCATGCGGTGCCGTCAATCGGGCCCGCTCGAACGGATTGGCGCAGCGCTATCGGAATCAGCGATTCAAGGGATTTCAGGCGCGCGGTAGATTCCATTGCCAAACCGGAAAGATGGGCAAATGTGGGTGAGTTTTGCGTTGCCTGTAATACAGACAGTGTTTGGTTGTGACGGTTCTGATTCATAGAGGAATACGGGATGCAATTGATTATCACGGACGCCTGGCTTGCCAAGAGCAGGGCGGTCCACCTGAGCGGGACCAAGTTGCTTGGAGCCCTGCTGCTGCTGTCATTTCTATTGATGTCGGTTTCTGCCGGGCTCTACCACTGGGTTTTCTTGAAGGGCGCCCGGGAGGGGTGGCCTGTTATTGGTACTTTGGTAAAACTCGTAGTGAAGGACGAGGTGGCGCAGCGTGACCGATTTGTTCGGGAAAACATTGACGTGATGGCCAGGAAACTGGGCGAAATGCAGGCCAAGCTGTTGCAACTTGAGTCGTTGGGCGAGCGTGTCTCCGGCCTGGCAGGGGTGAATCCTTCGGATATTCGAGGTAAACCGGGGCAGGGTGGGGCATTTATACCGGGCCGCAACCTTAGCATGGATGAACTGCAAGAAACGTTGTCCGAGCTTGAGAGTTTGACCGCACTGCGCACAGACGTCATGACGGTCATTGAATCGCGCTTGCTGGAGCAAAAAATCAGGAAGATGATGGTCCCAACCCAGGTTCCGGTGAATTCCGGCAATATGGGTTCAGGTTTTGGTTGGCGAATTGATCCCTTCACCGGCACTTCTGCGTTGCATACCGGACTCGATTATTCTGCAGAGCCGGGCACCCCCATTCTTGCTGCGGCCGGAGGTTTGGTGGTGGTACAGGAATACCATCCGCAGTATGGCAATATGGTCGAAATTGACCATGGTAATGACCTCATCACTCGGTACGGCCATTCAGCGCGGGTACTTGTCAAGAAGGGTGACTTGATCAAGCGCGGGCAGAAAATTGCGGAAGTCGGCAACTCCGGGCGCTCCACCGGGAATCATCTTCACTTTGAAGTGCTTGTGCAAGGCGTTCCACAAGATCCACAGAAGTTTCTGAATGCGTCCAGCAACGTACCAACAAGCCCGCCCGTGCGCGACAAGACTGCGGGCTTCAGGCCCGGGGGAATGTCAATTTCTGAACTGGCAACGACGCAAGCCCGGCAAAGGTAAAATGCCGGGTTTGGTTGGTCTGTCTATCGACTCCGTAATTGGCGGTTGACAATCGACTGCTTGCCCCCATTTCAATCCGATTAGATAAAAAGGACTGCTCTGCTCTGCGCCACTGATGGTGCAGGCCAGTCTGATACACATGGCCAAAAACATCCTCACAAGAATCTTCGGTAGTCGCAACGACCGCCTGCTCAAGCAGTTTCGCTCCAGCGTGGTGCGCATCAACGCACTCGAACCTGAGTTTGAGAAGTTGTCTGATGAGGCGTTGCGCGGAAAGACGCAGGAGTTCAAAGAACGGTTGGCACGTGGGGAGTCGATTGAAGATATCCTTCCAGCCGCATTTGCTGTCGTACGCGAAGGCTCCAAGCGAGTCATGAAGATGCGCCACTTCGACGTCCAGTTGATGGGCGGCATGTCGCTGCATAACGGCAAAATCTCCGAAATGGGAACCGGGGAGGGCAAAACGCTCACCGCAACTTTGCCGGTTTACCTCAATGCCTTGACCGGGCGCGGCGTGCATGTGGTGACTGTCAATGACTACTTGGCCAGTCGCGACGCCGTGTGGATGGGCCGACTCTACAACTTCCTCGGGCTAACTGTGGGTATCAACCTGCCGCAGTCGTCGCGCGAGGATAAGCAAGCGGCCTACCGGGCAGACATTACGTACGGGACAAACAACGAGTACGGATTCGATTACCTGCGCGACAACATGGTGTATGAAGTGGCAGACCGGGTGCAGCGCGGCCTGAACTATGCGATCGTGGATGAGGTGGACTCGATTCTTATTGATGAGGCGCGTACCCCTCTGATCATTAGCGGGCAGGCGGAAGACCATACCGACATGTACATGGCCATCAACAAGGCCGCACCCAAGTTGCAGCGCCAGGAGGGTGAGGCAGACCCCCGGACCGGTGAAGGCGTTACCAAACCTGGCGACTTTACGGTCGATGAAAAGAGCCACCAGGTATTCCTTACCGAACAGGGACACGAGACCGCCGAGCGGATTTTTTCCGAAATGGGATTGATACCGGCGGGCTCGTCGCTCTACGATCCGGCCAACATCACGCTGATGCACCATCTGTATGCTGCTCTGCGTGCGAACAATTTGTACCACCGTGACCAACACTATGTGGTGCAGCAGGGTGAAATCATCATCGTTGATGAGTTTACCGGGCGGTTGATGACCGGACGCCGCTGGGGTGATGGTCTGCACCAGGCGGTGGAGGCCAAAGAAGGCGTCGCCATTCAGGCAGAGAACCAGACGATGGCGTCCATTACCTTCCAGAACTACTTCCGTCTTTATGGCAAGTTGGCGGGAATGACAGGTACGGCGGACACAGAAGCCTACGAATTTCAGGAAATTTACGGCCTTGAGACGGTGGTGATTCCGCCCAACCGCAAGAGTTGCCGCGAAGATCAGCTCGACCGTGTCTACAAGACCACCGGCGAGAAGTATGCGGCGGCGATTGCCGATATTCGTGAATGCTACGAACGCGGGCAACCCGTACTGGTGGGTACTACGTCGATCGAGAATTCTGAAGTCATTTCAGAATTGCTGGAGAAGGAAAAGCTTCCGCACCAGGTTTTGAACGCCAAACAGCATGCACGCGAAGCTGACATCGTTGCCCAGGCCGGGCGCTCCAAGATGATCACCATCGCCACCAACATGGCGGGCCGTGGTACCGACATTGTTCTGGGTGGCAACATTGGCAAACTGGTCGAGGCGATCGAGGCCGACCCGGCGTTGGGCGATGCTGCAAAACAGCAGCAGATTACCGCCATGCGCGAGCAGTGGCAGACCGAGCACGAGGAAGTGAAGGCGTTGGGAGGCCTGCGCATCATCGCCACAGAGCGTCATGAATCGCGTCGCATTGACAACCAGTTGCGTGGGCGTTCAGGCCGACAGGGTGACCCGGGCTCGTCGCGGTTTTACCTCAGCCTGGATGACTCGCTGATGCGCATCTTTGCAGGTGATCGCGTCAAGGCCATCATGGACCGGCTGAAAATGCCGGAAGGCGAGGCCATAGAAGCTGGTATTGTGACGCGCAGCATTGAGAGCGCGCAGCGCAAGGTTGAAGCACGCAATTTTGATATGCGCAAGCAATTGCTGGAATATGACGACGTTTCGAATGACCAGCGCAAGGTTATCTACCAGCAGCGCAATGCCATTCTGGACGCGCAAGACCTGACGGCCCAGATCGCCTCCTTGCGCGAAGGGTGCTTCCAGGATCTGGTGCGTCAGTATGTGCCCGCTGAGTCGGTGGAAGAGCAGTGGGATGTCAAATCCCTGCAAAAGGTACTCAGTGATGAATGGATGATTGCCTTGGACCTGGAGAGCCAGATCCAGGCGGCCAGCGCGATCACGGATGAGGACTTGCTCGCGACGGTCATTCAGGCTGCCAACGACCTGTTCCAGAGCAAGCTTGATTTGGTGGGTATGGAAAACTTTACCCAGTTTGAGCGCATGGTGTTGCTGCAAAGTATTGATACCCAGTGGCGAGACCACTTGAGTGCCCTGGACTATCTGCGTCAGGGCATTCACTTGCGGGGGTACGCACAAAAGCAACCCAAGCAGGAGTACAAACGTGAAGCATTCGAACTGTTCGGTCAGTTGCTTGACTCTGTCAAGAATGAGGTTACCAAGGTCCTTATGACGGTGCGTGTTCAATCCAACGAGCAACTTGACAAGGCGGCCGAGGCCCTGGAGACACGCGGTGAAAGTATGTCCAACGTAACCTACAGCGCACCCAATGAAGCCGGCGAGGCGCAAACGACCCCAGGTAGCGGGGTTGCGTCGGTTCCGCAGGTGGGGCGTAACGAGCCATGTCCGTGTGGCAGTGGGAAAAAGTACAAATTCTGCCACGGCAAGTTGGCCTGAGGAAGCTTATGCCTGTCAATTTACTGGCTCCCAACGAGGCGAGCCTCTTTCCCATCGACGGTGTGCGGATTGGCGTGACGGAGGCGGGTGTGCGCAAGCTTGGTCGTAAGGACCTGACTGTGCTGCTGCTGGACGAGGGTGCCTCGGTGGCGGGCGTGTTTACTAGCAACCGCTATTGCGCAGCGCCAGTACAAATCTGCCGACAACACCTTGCTGGAGGAAACGGCATTCGTGCGCTATTGATCAATACGGGAAACGCCAACGCGGGGACAGGCGCTGACGGACTTGCACGTGCCAGGAGCACGTGTGCGGCGCTGGCGAGCAGGCTGCATGTCGCGGCACAGCAAGTGTTGCCCTTTTCGACGGGTGTGATCATGGAGCCTTTGCCGCATGACCGCGTCGAGGCGGGATTGGATGCGGCCATTGCGGATGCCCAGCCGAACCATTGGCTGCGCGCGGCAGAAGGTATCATGACCACCGACACGGTCCCAAAGGCTTTCGGGGCGCAAGCACAAATTGGTGGCAAGACCGTCAGCATTACCGGCATCAGCAAGGGCGCTGGAATGATTCGACCCAACATGGCAACGATGCTCGGCTTCATTGCGACGGATGCATGTGTCGACGCTTCGGTGATGCAGCAACTGGCGTACACAATCGCCGAAGGCTCGTTCAATCGGGTCACGGTGGACGGAGATACGTCGACCAATGACTCGCTGGTGCTGATGGCAACCAACAAGGCCGGTCATAGCCCCATTGATTCACTGGACAGTGTGGATGGCATGGCATTGAAAAATGCCATGATGGGCGTCGCCAGAGATCTGGCTCACGCAATTGTGCGCGACGGTGAAGGCGCGACGAAATTTATCACCATCGAAGTGGGCGGCGGCAGGGATGCTGCGGAGTGTCGCAAGGTGGCTTATGCCATTGCCCATTCACCGCTTGTCAAGACCGCATTTTTTGCAAGTGACCCCAATCTTGGCCGTATTCTGGCTGCCGTAGGCTACGCCGGTATTGATGACTTGGACCAGGAGCACATCGAGCTTTTTCTGGATGATGTGCACGTGGTCACCGGAGGCGGCCGCAACCCCCAGTATCGTGAAGAGGATGGCCAGCGTGTCATGCGTCAGAGCGAGATTCGTGTGCACGTTGACTTGGGACGTGGTCAGGCGACCGATACGGTCTGGACCTGCGACTTGAGCCACGATTACGTCACGATCAATGCCGACTACCGTTCCTGAGCCAAGCGGCATGAATGCATCATGGGAAGCTTTTTTGGCGCGCGCCGAGCAGCTCATGGGGCGAATAGAGGCGGCACTGCCGCACGGTCTGATGGAACCCGACTGGGATGCATCGATAGCATTTCGTTACCGTCGGCGTAGTTCGGGGCAGGGCGTCATTGCGCCGGTTCGCCACGTTGGTGCAATGGGTCTGGATGATTTGAAAGAAATCGATATCCAGAAGGAGAAAATTCGGCGCAATACTGAGCAGTTTGTTCGCGGCCTTCCCGCCAACAATGTGCTGCTGACCGGAGCTCGCGGAACTGGAAAGTCCTCGCTGATTCGCGCCTGTCTGCACGCTTTCTCGGGTCAGGGTTTGCGGCTGATCGAAGTGGACAAAGCTGAACTTGTCGATTTGCCGGATCTGGTGGAGATTGTTGCGCTGCGCCCAGAGAAGTTCATTGTTTTTTGTGATGACTTGAGCTTCGATGAGGGCGAGCCCGGCTACAAGGCGTTGAAATCGGTGCTGGACGGATCTGTGGCTGCCTCTACCCCGAATGTTCTGATTTATGCCACCAGTAATCGGCGGCACTTATTGCCCGAATACATGGCCGACAACCTCACTTACACCCACACTGAAGACGGTGAGGTGCACCCCGGTGAAGTGGTGGAGGAGAAGATTTCCCTCTCGGAGCGGTTTGGGCTGTGGGTGAGTTTCTACGCCTTCAGTCAGGACGAGTATCTGCACATCGTGTTGCAATGGCTGGGCTCCATGGGTGTTGCTCCTGAAGCTGCGCAGGGCGCTCGCGCGGAGGCGCTCATCTGGGCGCTGGAGCGCGGTTCGCGTAGCGGGCGCGTGGCTTGGCAGTTTGCCAGGGATTACGCGGGTCGGAAGGCCGCAGCACAATGACGTCAGGCGTTCTCATCGCTGATCCCCAAACCTGCCGCACGGAACAGGGCGACCGCAAGATTCTGGATGTTGCGGTTGGCGTCTTGCTGGAGGCCGATGGCCGTTTTTTGCTGACCTCCCGGCCACCGGGCAAAGTCTATGCGGGTTACTGGGAATTCCCCGGGGGCAAGCTGGAAGCGGGCGAGTCGGTGGAGCAGGCCTTGCGGCGCGAACTGCATGAGGAGTTGGGGATCGACATCGAATCGGCGCATCGCTGGAAGACGGAGTTGGTGGACTATCCGCACGCCATGGTGCGATTGCATTTTTGCAAGGTGGTGAACTGGTCGGGTACTTTACAGATGTGCGAAGGTCAGTCGTACTCGTGGGAGCACTTACCGGTATCTGTACTGCCTGTCTTGCCAGGAACGGTGCCTGTGCTTGAATGGCTGGCCGATGAGCGAAGTCACTCTGGTGCTACACATAGCATAGCTGCTCACGCTTACCAGTAAAGCGCTGGAGCCAGTTTTCTATCCGATCCTATGGCTCAGTAGTATCGCCAAACCTTGCGTCGTTTGGAGGTGCTGACGCGGGCACACGAAAACTCTCACTGGCCCAGGCGCCCAAGTCAATTCCCTTGCAGCGAGCGCAACAAAATGGTCGAGATGGGTTGGTGGGCCCATACACACTGTCGCCACCGCACGTGGGACAGACAACGATTTTTTCCAGATCATTGCTTCGCGCCATACCGTTGGTTCCGATTTCAGGAGCACAGCGCCAATTCGAAAGCGCAATCCTCGCTACTGGTGTGCAGTCGGTCATCTTCCTCGTGGCGCATCATGCGTATGGACACCATCAGTCTGTTGCCGCTAATTTCGGGTATGAGATTCAACGCCGGGTTTACCGCCAATCGAAGCAGTTGGAAAGTGCGGCCCTGGGGCAAATTTTGCTGAAACTGGCCCCCCACAGCCATGACTTTTTGGGGTGCTCCCGAGTCTCTCAGAAGTTTGAGCAGCATGTGGATCGATTCAGCCAGAGGTGTCAGCGTACCAGCCCACCTCCGTAGATCTGCCTGACGGGACTCTTCATTGCGATGCTGCCAGGAAAAATACGCTGGCAAGTCGAATTCACAGGTTCCCCCCGGGATGCCAACACGACTGCGGATACTCATCAGCCAGTCATTTTCAGTAAGCGATTGGCCGGCCTTTCCTGGCTGCCCGTTAAGTCCGGAGAAACACTTCTCCAACTGATCGACGACCTTGTCCAAAACGCCTTCAGCGATCGCTGGATTCCCTCGATAGGCGTTTAATATCTGCTTCTGCTTTTCCAGGTCTTTGAGCACATCCGATTTGAGGTCTGCGCGCGCTCCAACGTCCATGACTTCAAAAATGGTGGTCAATGCGAAATGGTGGTCCAGCGGCGCGCTGCGCGACATCAACTCCGCCAGCCGAAGAAACAGGTGCTCCAGCCGCAGGTAGGTGCGAATGCGTTCGTTAAAGGGGTATTCGTAGAGGATCACGCTGAATTTTCCAGTGCCCGGATCATAGCCCGAACAGGGCACCCATTTGCTTCACCTGCGACTCCAGGTCGGACACGGTGATGCCGTCATTGAATAACACGTGATCCGCCGCGCACAAGCGCTGTGCTCTGCTGGCCTGGGCGGCTGCGATGCGGCTGACTTCCTCTGCCTTCATGCCGCTGCGCCTCACGACACGTTCAATTTGGGTCTCCAGCGTGCAATCAACGACCAGCACGCGGTGCAAGTTGCGACGCCAGTGTGAGGATTCGACCAGCAAGGGGATATCAAAAACAATGCAGTGGGCGCAAGCTTCCTCCGCTGATCGCGCTTGACTCGCAATCTCTGAGCCTACCAGCGGATGGATGATCCCTTCCAGCCGGGTTTTTGCGCCCGGATCGGAGAAGACCAGGGCACGCATCTTCTCGCGATCCAGGGCACGTTCAGGGGTGAGAATTCCTGGGCCAAATGCAGCCTCGATCGTGGCGATTGCGCGACCACCCTGCGCTGTTGTCGCGCGCGAGATCGCGTCCGCATCGATCAGCACGGCACCCATCGTTGAGAGGATTGTGGCGACGGTACTTTTCCCGCTGCCGATCCCCCCGGTCAAGCCCAGGCGCAGGGTTGTCACATCCCCATCCATTGCTGCAGGGCAGTGGGTCCGGCAATCAGCGCGGTAAACCCTGCCCCCGCCAGAAATGGGCCAAACGGTACGTAACCCCCTTCGCGCAGCCCTACACTGAACTTCATGGCGATTCCGATGATCGCACCAATGACTGAAGCGATCAAAATGATGGGAATGAGTGCCTGCCAGCCGAACCATGCTCCCAGCGCAGCAAATAGCTTGAAGTCGCCATAGCCCATACCTTCTTTGCCAGTGGCCAGCTTGAAAGCCCAGTACACCAGCCAAAGCGACAAGTAACCGGCCACCGCACCCCAAAGCGCTGTATGCAAACCAGTCGTTGTCCATTGCATCGCCGCGGCGATCAAGCCCAACCACATGAGCGGCAACGTAATGTCATCTGGAAGCAAGGTGGTGTCCCAGTCAATCAAGGCAAGCGCCAGCAGCATGGCCGAAAAGGCGCACCATGCAATGCCCGCCGCACCGCTGCCCCAACGCCACGCGCAGTAGAAGAACAGCGCGCCCGTAACCAACTCAACCAGCGGGTAACGAATTCCGATGGGTGCCCGGCAGGCGGAGCAGCGCCCCCTCAACGCGGTATAGCTCAGCAGGGGGATATTTTCATACCATCGAATCTGGTGACCGCAATGCGGGCAGCGAGACCGTGGCACCACCAGGTTGAACGGCTCGCCCACGGGTTCGGGCTTTCCGTTGAGTTCTGCACACTCTGCTGCCCACTGTCTTTCCATCACTTTCGGAAGTCGATAAATCACGACATTGAGAAAGCTTCCGATGAGCAGGCCCAGGAGTCCAAAGACTGCCGCGTCGAGTCCCTGCGCGCTTAGCAGGGCCCCCAGGTTCCATGCGTTCGGTTCCATTGCAATGACAAAATGCTCTGTACAAGCTTGCCTAGACGACCTGTCCAAGCTTGAAGATGGGGAGGTACATGGCGACGACGATGCCGCCGATGACCGTGCCCAGAATCACGATGATGATGGGCTCCATCAAGCTCGAAATACCTGCCACCATATCGTCCACTTCCGCCTCAAAGAAGTCGGCCGCTTTGCCCAGCATGTGGTCGACCGAGCCAGACTCCTCGCCAATAGCGCACATTTGTAGCACCATCGATGGAAACAGGTTGGCATTGGTCATGGCAGCAGTCAGCGCGGTACCGGTCGAGACTTCCTGCTGAATCTTGATGGTCGCGTCCTCGTACACGCTATTTCCTGCAGCACCACCAACAGAATCCAGAGCTTCAACCAAGGGAACACCGGCAGCAAACATGGTGGACAGGGTCCGCGTCCATCGCGCGATGCAGGACTTTTCGACCAGCACGCCGAAGATCGGCATCTTCAGCATGATGCGGTCCATTACACGCTGCATCTTCTTGTTGCGCTGCCAGGCTTGCATGAAAAAGTAGACGCCGCCGAAAAGTCCACCGAAGATCAGGTACCAGAACTGGATGAAGAACTCGCTCATGGCGATCACCATCAGGGTTGGCGCTGGCAATTCGCCACCGAAGGATGTAAAGACCTGTTTGAACGATGGGATCACAAAAATCATGATCACCGCGACCACCACAAACGCGACGATCAGCACCGTAACCGGGTACATCAATGCTGACTTGATCTTTGACTTGATCGCCTCGGTCTTCTCCATATAGACTGCCAGCCGATCGAGCAACTGGTCCAGAATACCGGCGGACTCACCAGCTTCCACCAGGTTGCAGTAGAGATTGTCGAAATACAGCGGGAACTTGCGAAAAGCGACGCTCAGGGATGTACCGGTCTCCACGTCGGTACGAATGTCGTTCAGGAGTTTGGTCACGCTCGGGTTAGGATTGCCGCGACCAACAATATCAAAGGCTTGCAGCAAGGGCACGCCTGCCTTCATCATCGTGGCCAATTGCCGCGTAAAGATCGCCAGATCTTTGGGTTTGATGGTCTTACCCGAGCGCATCCGGCGCTTCTTGATCTTGGTGGGTGTGACACCCTGGCGTCGCAGTGACGCCTTGACCTGGTTCTCGCCGGCCGCGCGAATTTCCCCGCGCACCTGTTTTCCATTGCGATCTTTGCCCTCCCACTCAAAAACGGCATCGGTTGAATTGGTTGATTTGGCGGTTGCCATAGAGTTCCCAGCCTCCTGTTATTCGTTGGTCACAGCGAGCACTTCCTCCAGCGAGGTCATGCCAAGCTTTACCTTATTCAATCCGGATTGTCGCAAGGAGCGTACACCTTCCGCCTCGGCTTGCTTGGCAATGTCAAGCGCACTGCCATCTGCCAGGATAATGTGCTGAAGTGCTTCGGTGATGGGCATCACCTGGTAAATACCCACGCGCCCTTTGTATCCATTGTTGCAGGCCGAGCAACCGACTGGCCGATAGGGTTTCCAGTTGCCCTCGAGTTCCTTCGCAGCAAACCCTGCGCTCAGCAAGGCTTCGCGCGGAATCTCTGTCGGCTCCTTGCAATTCGTACACAAGCGTCGCGCCAGCCGTTGGGCGGTAATCAAAATCACACTGGATGCGATATTGAAGGGTGCGATGCCCATGTTGCGCATGCGAGTCAAGGTCGCAGGCGCATCGTTGGTGTGTAAAGTGGACAGCACCAGATGTCCCGTTTGCGCAGCCTTGATGGATATGTCGGCAGTCTCGAGATCGCGAATTTCGCCCACCATGATGATGTCGGGATCTTGGCGAAGAAACGATTTGAGGGCAGTGGCAAAGGTCAACCCTGCCTTTTCGTTCACATTGACCTGGTTAACGCCGGGCAGGTTAATTTCGGAGGGGTCTTCCGCAGTGGCGATATTCACGCCGGGTTGGTTCAATAAATTCAGACAGGTGTAGAGCGAAACCGTCTTTCCTGAGCCGGTTGGGCCGGTTACCAGAATCATGCCGTACGGGCGCCCAATCGCTTTGAGCAATCGCTCTTTTTCTTCGGGCTCGTAACCGAGCGCATCGATACCTAACTTCGCGCTGCTGGGATCGAGAATCCGGATCACAATTTTTTCGCCGAACAATGTCGGCAACGTGCTCACTCGAAAGTCGATGACACGATCCGGCCCCACTTTGAGTTTCATCCGTCCGTCTTGTGGCACCCGCTTCTCGGAAATGTCCATGCGGGAAATTACCTTGATGCGCGACGCCAGCTTCTCCTTGATCGCCACCGGCGGAGACGCAATCTCCCGCAGTTCCCCATCGATGCGAAACCGAACACGGTAAGTGTGCTCGTAGGGCTCAAAGTGCAAGTCAGAAGCCCGCATACTGAAGGCATCCATCAGCATTTTGTGCAAGAACCGCACGACCGGAGCGTCTTCAACTTCTGCGACATTAGCCTGAGCACTATCCGACGATATTTCCGATGCGGCGGCATCAAACTCAAAATCATCGCCGATGATGTCTTCCATCGCCTCGGTTGCCGTGGTCGTATGTTGTTCGACCAACTTGGACAATTTGTCGTACTCGGCGATCACCCAATCGACCCCCATCTGGGTCGAAAACTTGATTTTTTCTGCTGCGGCCTGGTCCGACGGGTCGGCAGTGGCGACCATGAGACGGTTGTTGCGTTTACTCAACACAATAAGCCGGTACGAACTACAAATCTTTGCGTCGAGCAAGCCCTTTGGCAAGCGTTGCGAGTCGATAGCGTCCAGGTCGAGCAACGGTGCGGCGTACGCTATCGAAAGGGTATGGGCCAGATCCAAGGCAGAGACGGCACCCGAACCCACGAGCTCCGCAATGAAGCTATTTTTTGTCGAAAGCGCTTTCTTATAGATGTCTTCTGCGGATTTTTGCCCTAGTTTTCCAGCAGCGACCAGTGCACGACCCAGCCCGGGAAGTGCAATGGTGGGTGAATCTCGCGAAATAGAATCCGTGGCTGCCATGGCCCCAATAAAGTAGTTCTGTACAAACGGTTTAGCTGCAAGCAAATAGGTGGGGAATCAGCTCAGTTCCTCCGATAGTCCACAACATGCCCAGCTTTCTTGACGGTAGCTTAGCACGCTAGCCTCGATTTGGGATCACGTTAGCGTGTGATAGCCTTGTGCGCATTGAATTTCCCGTAGGTAAACACCATGAAAAACAACGACTTTTCCGCCTCTGCCCCAGTGATCCCTGTCGTGATGTGCGGCGGGAGTGGAACGCGGTTGTGGCCGTTGTCGCGCAAAGCGTTGCCAAAGCAGTTCGTGCCTCTGGTAAACGGAAAGAGCCTTTTGCAGATGACTTTGGAGCGTGCTCGGTTGCTCGGTGCACGGCAGTTGATTGTTGCCAGCGAGGAACATCGCTTTCTTGTGCATGAATGTGCTGTCGCAGCTGCAGTAGAAGCCGTCATTTTGCTCGAACCGGTAGCGCGCAATACTGCGGCCGCCATGGTCGCGGCGGCGCTCAACGCCGAGCCGGAGGCGTTGTTGCTCTTTTTGCCTGCAGACCACCATATTCCTGATGCGATAGCGTTCGCCAACACGATTGCATCAGGAATGGCTGCCGCGCAGGCAGGTTCGATTGTTACCTTCGGTGTGTTGCCGACATTTCCCAGTACCGCGTATGGCTACATACAGCAAGGGGACGAGTTGCAAGGGCAGGGCGCCGCACACGCAGTGCATAAATTTATTGAGAAGCCCGATACGCAACGCGCACAGCAGATCCTTCTGGCCGGTGGGCACTACTGGAATGCGGGAATTTTCCTGATCGAGGCACGCGTACTGATCTCAGCGATGCAAACCCATGCGCCTGATATTCTTGCGAGTTGTCGGTTGGCAGTGGCTGAACAAACTTCCGATGGCAATTTCCGTCGACTGGCGACTCCGGCCTTTGGCAGTTGCCGCTCGGAAAGCATTGACTATGCTGTGATGGAGAAAGCCAGCAATGTGGCCGTGCTGCCGTTTTCAGCCGCATGGAGCGATGTGGGAAGCTGGAATGCGGTTGCGGATCTGAGCGTCTCTGACAGTGAGGGCAACCGCATCCACGGTCAGGGTCACGTTTGCAATGCCCAGCGGACCTACATTCATGCCCCACATCGACCGGTTGTGGCGTTGGGAACCAAAGACCTCTTGATTATCGATACCGCGGACGCGCTTCTGGTGGCTGACGCGGGACAGGCCGAGCAAGTCAAGGCTGTCGTGTCCCAACTGGAGGCACTCGGTGTTCCACAGGCCCAGCATCACCGCCGCGTTGCGAGACCCTGGGGGGCCTACGACAGCGTCGATGCGGGTTCAAGGTTTCAAGTGAAACGCATCGTCGTCAATCCCGGAGCCACCCTCAGTTTGCAAAAGCACCACCATCGGGCAGAGCATTGGATTGTGGTAAGCGGCACAGCGGAGGTCACCAACGGAGACAAAGTGACGCTGCTGACGGAAAACCAGAGTACTTACATACCATTGGGACAAGTGCATCGGCTGGCAAATCCGGGCAAAGTTCCACTGGAGATCATCGAGGTGCAGTCCGGGGCCTATCTGGGGGAGGACGATATTGTTCGCATTGAAGACGTTTACGGTCGCAAGGAAACTCCCCCGCAGGCTTAGGGTTTGGCGTGAATTGCCTTCTCCCATTGGACGATCGTGTCAACGTGCTCGGGAATTTCCTGCAGGAATTGGCTACGGATGGTGTCATCGCTGATGGAATGTGCGGCCTCCATCACCTTGCGATAGCTGGATTCAAGTACTGGTAGCGCACGCACATCATTGGCGTGCACCAGTACCTCCCAGCAGAACAACCGTATCAAGCAAGCCGATTCAGCACCATCTAGCGTTTCACCCTCATTGCTGCGTAATAGCAGCGTATTGACGACCTGCACAGCAGTTGGCAAGTCACCCAGGCGCAAGGCAATGTAAGCAAGTCCAGCTTGCGCATCAAGATCACAGGCACCCGCAGACTGCTCCGCCTTGGCACAGGCAAGTTCAAACGACAACTTGGCACTGGTCAGTTGCCCCAGCGCAAGGTGTGCCCGGCCAAGACTCCACAGTGCAATGATCGCGACATCTGGGTTCTTTACATCGTTTGAAAGGTCCAACGCAGCCTGTGCCAGCGCGCGCGCTTCAGCCGCGTCACCGGTGCGCAGAGCCAATTTGGACAGTGCAGTCAAAGTGTTTGGTTCCGTGCCTCGGTCACCCACGGCACGGGCAAGCTGCAAGCTACCTTCCAGATACCGTCGCGCCACACTGTGCACACCCAGAGCCAACCAGCCGCTGCCCAGATTGGTCATCGCGATCGCTTCATTGCGCTGATTGCCCAACTCACGGTTTATCAACAAGTCCTGTTCGTCCCAGTCCAGAGATGCGACTCGATCCGATTGGCTGTCAGCGATGACCGATAGCGCATTGAGAAACAAGGCCTCCAGCGAGCGATCTCCCAAGGATCGGGAGCGCTCCAAACCCGCCCGCGCCAGATCGGAGCCCGCGGCGGTGTCCCCGAGGTAAGTCAGCGCGACGGCCAGTCGTTGTTGTCCTCGCAGTTCCATGGCTGGGACACCGCATTTTTGCGCCAGTTCAACACAATCTCTGGCTGCATCGCGCATTGCAACGAAATCGCCAGTACGCATAAAGAAACTGCACAGACGCGCCGCAACGTCACAGCGTTTTTGGTCGTTGTGCAATGCGTCGGCCAGTTCGCTAAGCGTCTCGATGTCGATCCGCTGGGCATCACGCCTGCCTTCAAGGTCCAACGTTCGCTCACGCACGTCCAATAGTCTCCAATGCATTGATAAGGACTGAACCCTGTCGTGTGGCTCTTGTGTGGTTTTGAGAAACTGTAAAGTTTCCAGCCCCTGAGAAACGAAGCTGAACACGCCGTCATGCGCGTGGCGGGTGACGGCGTGTTCTGCTGCCCTGGCGTAATAGTCGCAAGCACTCGCGTAGTCACCAGCTTTTTCGAAGTGCCGAGCCGTGATGGCCAGATAGTCTTTGGCACGTACACCGGTTTGGGCAGTCAACCACTGCGCAACGCGGGCATGCATATCCATCTTCGCGTGCTTGAGCAGAGTGTCATAAGTTTGCTGGTGCAAAAGCTGGTGAGCAAAAGCATAGGTCCGGGTGTCGTCCAACGAAGTATCTGCCAGCGGTACGACCAGACGGCTTTGGACCAGGGTCGCCAGGCAATTTCCGGAGTCGGGCGACAGCCAAAACAGGGCCTTGTCCCAAAACACCGAGCCAATGACACTGGCATGTTGCAGCCCTCGCCGCTGTGACTCCTGCAGGCGATCGAGGCGGGCCTGGAGAATGCCCGTAAGTGTAGGCGGAACGTGGGTTGCCAGCAGTTTCTCAGGCTGCACGCGCCATGATTCGGGCTCGGTGAGGATGGCCCCCTCGTCGATCAACATCTTGACGAGTTCTTCCATGTAGAAAGGATTGCCGTCAGCGCTGCTGATCAACATTTCGCGTAAAACCACCGGGACCTGAGGTAACTTCTTCAGCAACTCATGAGCGAGCAGGCGGCTATTGTGCTTGTCGAACGCACGAAGTTCCAATGGCTGCGCGCCAGTGATGCTAGCCCACTTGGTCAAAGGCTCCTGCGTGGTTGGGCGCGTCAAAGTGACAGTGAGCATGGGTACATCACGATTGATCTGCACCAGGTAGATCAGGAAATCGATGGTCTCCCGGTCAGCCCAGTGCAGGTCGTCAAGGACCATAAGCACCGGCGTGCGTCTATGTCGCGCCACCTCGCGCAAGAATAAGGCGGCAGCATGGTAACCGCGGGTTCGAATTTGCTTGCCATCGTCCACTATGCCGCGCACGTGTCTGCTGGCTGAATAGTCAATTCCCAGTAAGTGTCCCAGCAAATGGGCATGTGCCGTCGCAAGCTCCATTGAGCCATTTGCGGCGAGCACTGGAATGATGGCTTGTTCGAATTTTTCCTTTACCGCTGGCAGGCTGTCGTTGTCGGAAATTTGAAAGCGCCACGCCAAAGTATCGCGAAGTAATCCGTAGGGTTGACTTCGGGTGTTGGCATGTGCGCGTGCCTGAAGAAAGTAGAAAGCCTTGGCGCAGGACGCAGTCCAATTTTTGAACTCGTACAGCAACCGGCTCTTTCCCAAGCCAGCATCTGCCACGACGTGTACCTGGGCATACTTTGGATCGGTGAAAATCGCAAGAAACGCGTTTTGCAAGGTTTGCAGCTCCGTATCCCTGGCGACCATGCACGTCTGGATGCCCTCGATGCCCCGGGATGATCGGCGCAGTGCGCGTGGTTTACCGCGTAACACCAGGTAGGTCCGCAAGGCCTGCGCTACCCCCTTGACCTCAATGGGTGGTTGGGGTACCACATCAAAAACACCACGCACAAGGCGATAAGTGTCATGGCTGATGCGCAGACCGCCCACAGGCGCAGACTGCTCCATGCGTGCTGCCACGTTGACAGGCAAGCCGCGGATGTTGTTCTCGGCGTCCACGCCTCCACCCAGCAATACACTTCCGGTATGCAGACCCACCCGGATGTTGAATCCTGCGTGTTGAAAGCGTCGCTCAATCCATTCCTGATGGTGTCGACTCTCCTCCAGCAGTGCCAAGCCAGCAAACACGCCACGCTCAGCATCATCTTCACTGGCCACTTCTGCGCCGAACACGGCCAGCACGCTGTCGCCTGCGAACTTCAGTACTTTGCCTCCATGTTGGGTGATGACGGCTGCATACCGTTGCATCGCGCTATCCATCGCCACATGAACATCTTCCGGGTCCAGTTGCTGGCTCAATGCAGTGGAGCCCACGATGTCGAGAAACAGAATCGTGACGTAGCGCAGTTCCTGCTCGGCGGCAAGAGTGGAAAGTCGTGCACGCATTGGCCCCAGAGCTGCATCGACAAGGGCGTCGCCTAGCAATATGCGCTGCGCGTGCAGCGCAGCGATAGCCAACTCCAACTGCTCGCGCTCGGTGGCCATGGGTTTATCGGGGGTGTGGCTGCGGATGAATGCGCCGGTAACCGCGCCCTGCCTTCACTTGTGCCTTGTGTTTTTTGCGTTGGAGTGCCTGGGCGTCGCCTTCGAACTCGGGTTGTGACCATTTCCTGGTCTTTGGATCAAAGATATTCAGGTAGGCGCCCGGATTCATGCCAAATGACTGCAGTGTTTTGCCCCGATGCACGGTTCCAAGAAAGTCATTGCGACGCCCTGGTTGCTCGCCCAGGCTGAAATAACTCGGCAACACAAAGTTGGAAACTGGTACGCCATCGATGGTGTAGCTTTCTGCCTGCACCGCATCGCACATCTCGAAGAGATGCAGCACCCGTCTGCGCCGGTCAAACGGGTGGTTGCCCTCGACCAGCAGATTGCACAGCGGGTCGCCAATCAACTCCAGTGTTTCATGGGATAGCGTGACGGACCAATCTTCTTGCAATTTTTCGCACAGTCCCAGAAAAACTATGCCATAGGGGATGTCCCGATAATTGGCATCGTGCCATCCCACAGCTTCGCGCGTATTAGTTCCATCGACCAGGTACATCACTGCGTCGCCACGCATGTCGGATTGGTCATGGACGCGAAGCCGCTGTCCAATCGGACCCTCCAACCGTAGGGTGCCGCCAAAGCTCCAGTACGGTTCAAAATCGTCCTTGATCTGCCGGTTGATCGCCCTGGCAACTTCCTGTGCACGGGCATCCGCGACTTCCTTGGAGCGGTTGATGAGTGAAATAAGCATGCTGACTTTCACCGGTGTGGTTTGGCAAATATACACAGACTGGCCTGCCGTACACTGCGGTTTCCTGTCTCACCGGCCGTTTTTTTCGTGGATCCACAGTTTCAGCCCGCATACCAACCGTTAGCCGAGCGACTGCGTCCACGTACTTTGGGGCAGGTGATTGGGCAGCGGCACCTGCTGGGCGAAGGCATGTCGCTGCGTTTGGCGTTTGAGTCCGGGCAACCGCACAGTTGCATACTCTGGGGGCCGCCGGGCGTAGGCAAGACCACCATTGCCCGCTTGATGGCTAAGGCCTTTGATGCCGAGTTCATCACCATCAGTGCCGTTTTGGGAGGCGTCAAGGACATTAGAGATGCGGTCGAGCGCGCTGCATCGGCACGTGGCGGACTGGACCGTCGCCACACCATCGTGTTTGTGGATGAAGTTCACCGCTTCAATAAAAGCCAGCAGGATGCATTTCTGCCGCATGTCGAGAGTGGTTTATTCACGTTCATTGGTGCTACCACCGAGAATCCCTCTTTTGAGCTCAACTCCGCCCTCTTGTCCCGTATGGCGGTGTACGTGCTGCAACCATTGGATGACGAGGATTTGCAGCAAATAGTGGCTCTAGCGCTTTCTGAGCATGCGCTGCCAGCTATTGATTCTGTAGCAGTTGAGCGTCTGGTGGCGTATGCCGATGGGGATGCCCGTCGGCTGCTCAACACACTGGAAACACTGGGGGTGGCCGCGCATCAGGAGGGCGTTGAGAAAATTGACGATGACTGGTTGCTGAAGGTTCTTGGTGAGCGCATGCGCCGCTATGACAAAGGGGGTGACCAATTCTTTGACACCATTAGTGCATTGCACAAAGCGGTGCGTGGTTCGGACCCGGACGCTTCGCTGTACTGGCTGGTGCGCATGCTCGACGGTGGTGCAGATCCGCGCTATCTGGCCCGTCGTCTAATCCGTATGGCCAGTGAAGATATCGGACTGGCTGATCCGCGCGCCTTGCGTTTGGCACTGGACGCCGCGGAAGTGTTTGAACGTCTTGGCAGTCCGGAAGGGGAACTCGCGCTGGCGCAGTGCGTGGTGTATCTGGCGGTGGCGCCGAAGTCCAATGCGGTGTACACCGCGTTCAAAAAAGCAAAGGCAATGGTGCAAAGGGACGGGTCACGGCCGGTGCCGGTGCACTTGCGCAACGCGCCGACGCCATTGATGAAGCAACTCGACTATGGCAAAGCCTACCGTTACGCCCATGACGAACCCGATGCCTTTGCCGCCGGGGAGTCTTACCTGCCCGATGGGCTGCAAGAACCCGATTTTTACCGCCCGGTGGAGCGTGGGCTGGAAATCCGCATTGCTGAAAAGTTGCGGCACTTGAAGGAACGCAATGCGCAAGCCCGCGCACCAAAAGATAACCATGGCGGCACTTGATGCACAAGGGTAAACCCTTGTCATGCCGGCCTGGATCGAAAGTCGCCTTCGTTACAATCCCCGAGCTGGTTGATCAAGCTGGCGCTGGCGAACTTCTTGCTTTGTTTTGGGTAGGTGCAAATCAGGCTGAATCCAGTGTGAGCACGTGGTTCAGTCATGGCCGCTTCGTGCGCTCGCAAGACATTCGAGAGGTTTTATGGACATTTTGCTGCAGCAGATCATCAATGGCCTGGTGTTAGGGAGCATGTACGCCTTGATCGCGTTGGGCTACACCATGGTGTATGGGATCATCAATCTGATCAATTTTGCCCATGGTGAAGTCATGATGGTGGGCGCTTTGACCAGTTGGACCATCATTGGGTTGATGCAGGAGTCCATGCCTGGCACGCCGGGGTTCATCATTCTGTTGATTGCGCTCGTTATTGCCTGTGTGGTGGCTGCCGCGCTGAATTTTGTGATCGAGAAAGTGGCGTACCGCCCGTTGCGCAATAGCCCCAAGCTCGCCCCTTTGATCACTGCCATAGGTATGTCGATTCTTCTGCAAACCTTGGCCATGATCATCTGGAAGCCCAATTACAAGTCCTATCCCACCTTGCTGCCTACCACCACCATTGATATTGCTGGCGCAGTGATCACGCCAACGCAGGTCATGATCTTGAGTGTGACAGCGGCATCGCTGGCGATTCTGATGTGGCTGGTCAATTACACCAAGCTGGGTCGTGCCATGCGCGCCACGGCTGAAAACCCACGCGTGGCCGGTCTGATGGGCGTCAAGCCGGACATGGTGATCTCGGCTACTTTCATTATCGGTGCGGTTCTGGCAGCCATCGCCGGCGTCATGTATGCCTCCAATTACGGTACAGCACAGCACGCGATGGGGTTTTTGCCGGGGCTCAAGGCATTTACCGCCGCTGTTTTTGGTGGTATTGGCAACCTCGCGGGCGCTGTCGTCGGAGCCATTTTGCTGGGTCTGATCGAGTCCATCGGCGCGGGCTACATTGGAGCACTTACGGGCGGGATCCTGGGTAGTCACTATTCGGACATTTTTGCCTTCATTGTTCTGATTGTTGTGTTGACATTACGCCCTTCAGGTCTGTTGGGTGAGCGTGTGGCAGATCGCGCTTGAGCTGGGGATCGACATGAAACAACAAAAGCTGATTGTTTTCCTCCTTGCCGGGCTTGGCTTGCTCGTTTTGCCGTTGTTGCTGCAGGGCTTCGGTAACGCCTGGGTACGTATTGCCGACATGGCTTTGCTGTATGTGCTGCTGGCACTGGGTTTAAATATCGTGGTCGGCTATGCCGGTTTGCTGGACCTGGGCTATGTTGCATTTTTCGCCATCGGCGCCTATATGTACGGCCTCATGGCATCACCGCATCTGGGTGAGACCTTTCAGGCTGTTGCCACGATGTTTCCCAATGGACTGCACACGCCGCTGTGGCTGGTGTTGCCACTTGCTGCTGGTTTGGCGGGCATTTTTGGTGTTCTTCTGGGCGCACCCACACTGCGTCTGCGAGGCGACTACCTCGCCATCGTCACTTTGGGTTTTGGTGAGATCATCCGCGTTTTTCTGAACAATCTGGATCACCCCTTCAACATTACCAATGGTCCCAAGGGCGTCAGTCAGATCGACTCTTTGACTTTCTTCGGCGTTAGTTTTTCCAAGAAACTTTCTATCTTCGGAGTGGACTTTGCCCCGGTAACTTTGTACTACTATCTGTTCCTGGTGTTGGTCATTGTCAGTGTGGTGATTTGCCATCGTCTGGAACTCTCGCGGGTTGGCAGAGCCTGGATGGCAATTCGCGAAGATGAAATCGCGGCCAAGGCCATGGGCATCAATACCCGTAATCTGAAGTTGCTGGCGTTCGGCATGGGCGCTACCTTTGGCGGCGTGTCGGGCGCCATGTTTGCGGCATTTCAGGGTTTCATTTCCCCGGAGTCCTTCAGCCTGATGGAGTCGGTGATGATCGTTGCCATGGTGGTACTCGGAGGGGTCGGCCATCTGCCGGGTGTCATTCTGGGGGCGGTGTTGTTATCGGCGTTGCCTGAAGTGCTTCGCTATGTCGCAGGGCCACTGCAGGCTATGACTGGTGGCCGGTTGGATGCTTCGATTCTTCGCCAGCTTCTCATCGCGCTTGCCATGATCAGTGTCATGTTGCTGCGCCCGCGGGGTTTGTGGCCGTCACCGGAGCATGGTAAGTCCCTGCAGAGCCTGAAGGGGTGAATCCAATCATGGTAAACAACATGACAGACACAGTACTTAACGTTTCAGGCGTTTCCAAGCGGTTCGGCGGGCTGCAGGCGCTCAGTGATGTGGGCATCAACATCAAGCGTGGGCAGGTCTATGGGCTGATCGGCCCTAATGGCGCCGGAAAGACCACTTTTTTCAATGTGCTGACCGGTTTGTACACGCCTGATAGTGGCACGTTTGAGCTTGCCAATAAGCCTTACCAGCCGACGGCAGTGCACGCCGTGGCCAAAGCCGGCATAGCGCGCACGTTTCAGAACATCCGACTATTTGCAGAGATGACCGCGCTGGAAAACGTCATGGTGGGGCGTCATATCCGTACCCATTCGGGGCTGCTCGGTGCCATATTTCGTACGCAAAGTTTCAGGGCTGAAGAGGCGGCCATTGCCAGCCGGGCCAAGGAGTTGCTGGACTATGTTGGCATTGGCAAATTTGCCGACTACAAGGCGCGCACCTTGAGCTATGGTGATCAGCGCCGTCTGGAGATTGCCCGTGCACTGGCGACGGATCCACAACTGATCGCGCTGGACGAGCCAGCGGCGGGCATGAATGCGACCGAGAAGGTGATGTTGCGCGAATTGATTGACCGTATCCGCAACGACAACCGCACCATCCTGTTGATTGAGCACGATGTCAAGCTGGTGATGGGTCTGTGCGACCGCGTGACCGTCCTCGACTACGGCAAGCAGATCGC
>JAIFLV010000174.1 GCA_020048895.1 Rhodoferax sp.
CCGGTCGAACTGCATCAGCAGTCCTGGCATGTTGTCGGCGATCCACTTCGAGCCGATGCCCCCGACTTCCTCGCCCTGGGTGAAGATGTAGTAACCCATGACACCGCTGCGGATCATGTGGACCAGCATCGCAATACCTGCCCCATCGTCTGCCCCAAGTGGCGCACCGCTGGCGCTCCACATCTTGTCTGTCTTGATGACTTTATTCTTGCCGCCTTTACGATGCACCGTGTCAACGTGTGCAACGAATAGGGATTTGCTCTTGCCGCTGCGCTGGTCAACGTGAATGTTGCCGCAGGCGTCGATCCATGTCAGATCGGGAGGAAGTAACTTTGTGAGCCAAGTGCAAAATTTAGCAGTGCTTTGGTCCCCGTGTGGCCGCTTGGTAGTGAGTGCGCGGTCGAGCACTGTGAAAGCTAGTTGATGTTTTTTCAAGGGTTCCTTTCTGGTTGTTGATAAAGATGATATTGTAACACAATTTCAAAACGGTGTCTGACTAATTAAGTAGTACGCTGCTGCATACCCTACGACACCGACAACTGCCGCGATGATCGTGATCCATCCGACTACTAGCACGAGACGCTTCATGGCTATATGTTCTCCATGGTGATCGCGAGGTCTACCCTGATTGCCAGTTGCTTGAACTGCTCCCTTGCAATTTCCAAAATAGCTAGGTCGCCTTCGTACTCAACCACATCAGGGCAGTTTCCAATCTGGTACTGAATATCTGAGATTGCACCTTCAAGTGCATCGCGAATAAGAACAAGGTTACGTCCAGTGAACTTCATGCTGGACCCAACCCTAAGACGTTACGAATCTCTGCCAACTTTGCGTCAGCGCCAACTCGGAATGCACGATTCATACACGATGCAACATCCTTTGCACTCATTGGAAATTCGCTTCCATTTTCGGTAACGGTTCGCCATGCAGGATCACCTGACCCAACATGAATTAGATCGCCAGTCTCGTTTACTTCCCAGCGTGTCTGCATCTTTGTGTATTTGCTCATGCCAACTTCCCCAGCGCCGCATCAATAGCCTCCGGGCCTTCATTGTGCAATCGCCACACCGTATCGATACACGCTTCACGCTCTGCCAGGACAGCAGCGGCAGCACGCATATCACCATAATTTTCGAGGTAATCTTCAATTGCAGCAATCTCACTGTCGCTCCAACTCAGGTTGTGCTTGTCATCGAATAGTGGGATACAGAATGCCACTTTTCCAGAAGTCAAGCGCTCCAGGCTATCAGCGGCCTCCTGCATCAACGGGTTCGCATAGTCCCGTAATCGCGTGATCAAATCGTTCACAGCACATGCCTCCGAATCGCGGCAAGCGCTACCGGCACAATCGGCTCGACAAGCTCAAGCATTGCCTGCGCATAGACGCGGATTTCATACTGCGCATGTTCGTGTAATCGCAGCTTCAGGAAGTGCGACAAGTTGTGTAGGTCCACCGTTGCGAACATATGGCTGAACGTGTTTAGCGGTAGCACTCCCCTGGCCAGTTCACGCGGGACTCCCTGCGCCAGCATCTGCTGGTAAGTATGGAAGGCGCTCTCGCACTGCGAGGTGATCATGCGCTGCATCAACTCAGCCTCTGGGTGCTCAGAGTCCGTCCGCATTTGCTTGTTGCTGCTGCTCTGAGTCGTGATCTGGCTCACCTCGGGAATGTAGTATTCCTGGGGCAACTCAGAGTACCTTGCACTCACCTCGTTAAAGCTCCATGTGCGATGTCGATGCCACTGGCGAAACACGAAGATGGGGGCCTTCACGTCGAACGTGAATTTGACACACTCAAGAGGTGTGTTGTGATTATTGCGAACGAGGTAGTCGATCAACTTCTCATCGCTGCCATCGTTGCGCGGCTCAGCGTTGTAGCTGACCCGGGCATTGCGCACGATAGAAATGTCAGACCCCATGTGATCGACAAGTCGGATGTGTCCATGATTCAAAATTTGCATTCAATACTCCGTAGGTAGGATTAAGACGAATTGGGCACCTTCGTCTGCAAGGTAGAAGTGCCAGGGGCCGTCAGGCATATCGGTCCAATCGATGGTGCGTTTCCAGCGCTGAATATCCCCAGAACCAGTAGCTGTCAGCTTTGCTTTCCCCTCGCCGACAGTGGCGATACACACCAGAAGGTTCTCGTCTGTCTTGCGCATCACCGCGGGCAACTCTGTTGCAAAGATATCCATCAACCACCAGCAACCCGTGTTGGCAATGTCAATCACACCATCCGACATAATGAAGCTGCGCACCAGGGGGTGACGAGTCATGGTGTTGGCACCGTTACGTGACTCAGCGAAAATTGCTTTGAATTTTTCAGAGTCCATTGAGCACTCCATTCACATAGGTGTGGCTCACGGGCTCGCTACTCTCAGTAGCGCGGTAGTCCGTCACCAGCATCCATCGATTAGCAAGGTCACGGGCATTGGCCAGGGCCTCGTCATAGGTGGCGAACGCCAGAGCGTTGCCGTAAAACTTGCCGCTACTGTCAGCGACCACTTCAGGTTTGAAGCTCATGTGTTATCCACCACCTTCCACCCGGCAGCACGGAACACGATATCGAGCGATGCATCGGGCAAATGCCCCATCAATTTGATTGCTGTTTTGTCGCTATGACGGATCGTGTACACAGTGCCACTGCGTGGAACCATCCAGCAACCGTCCTCACGGATACGACTGAGGAACCCATTGAGCCAAGCAATGGAATTTGTGACACCTTCTTTGGTATCGAGGTCAAAATTACTTTCTAAGGTAAGCATTCTCACTTTCATAAATTGTTAAAAAATCCGGCGTTAAACCGGGGCTAGTAATTCTTTGAATCTCTCGGCCCAGCCAGCATCGCCGTTACCGCGTGCATACACCTCTCGTATCAGAGCCTGTACCTCGGGTTTCATCGGGCGAAGCTGCTCTACACCGTCATCGCTCATTGAGTTTTCATACCCGCAGAGGTCGTAGCACGCAGCGCACAACTCGACATCTTGTTCACCCAGGCCCGTCTCCCTGGTACGGTGATCGCAGATGCGGCATGTGTAGGTTGATTTGCCAGAGAAGTTTGGTTTGAAGTGTTTTTGCATGACTGATAATGTAACACTAAACCAAGTAACTGTCAACAGTATTTCGCAACTCTTTTGCTTTTGCTTCGATAGCCCGCGGATTGCCAAACCGAATCGCTTTAGCAATCTCATCAAGGTACTTTGCCATCGCCGCGTTAGTCACGTAGTTAGAAGCGCCGGGGGCCTTGTACTTGGTAGTCTTCCTGCGAGGTGCAGTAGTTACGACAATAGGTGCTCCACCACAGTACCCGTTCACCCAATTAGTCTTGACCGTCATCCAGCATCCTTTCGCTTGTTTGTGGTGCCGCTACGATCACGCTGCGCATGTCCACACGTTCATGGGTATTGAAGCGGTGCTCATTGGCGCACTGGTAGCGCCGCGTCACCCCTTCACTTGTTTTGCGGGTCGTCATTCGCTCGACCCAGGAGTCACATAGGGGGCACTTCACTCCACGCATTCCAGAAGTCTCTGATGCACATCGCGGGCGACCCAGCCCCACCATGCCGCGTTGATCGAATCGACCCCGTAGCTGCCGTTTGGTGCCCTCCAGCAGAGGTCTTCCCTGGTCATTGGCTCTACCGTATCCAGCAGCACATTGCCAGTGCCCCGCAGCTGCAGATAACGCTTGTGCGCTGCCTGCTCAAATGCGTCCCGTTCATCGTTGTCCATGTCTAACCTTTCAAAATAACTACCGTTGACAAAATGCTGATGATGGTCATTGCTGCCCACCATAGCGACCCATAATCACGCTTCACTTTTTCTCCTTTGCCTGCGCATTCGCTCTGAAATTGCGGGGGACATGCTCGGCCTTTTGATGTCCTCACGCCCAGGCCCCCATGCAAATCGAGGTACTGTTGGGTAACCCCTCACATCGCCATCCCAGGCAGTCACGAATACCAGCCTGCGAACACGAAACTCCTTCAGCCATGTGGCCACTGTCTGTGCTGTGTAGCCCGTTAGCGCTGACAACTCTGGGTAGGTCGCTGTGCGATTCACCAACTCGTTGAGCACCAGTGCCTGTTGATACGGCTTCATGCTGCATCTGCGAGGTACACGGTTAGCCTACGAACGCGATCAGTGTTGTAGTCAGCCATACGCTTGGCGTACTCATAACCACTCTGCGCCTGCAACAGCGCACGTTTTGCATCGTTCAACTCCCTCGCAGCTATCTCTTGCGGGGTCGGGTTTCTGAACAAATCTCTAAAAAATTTCATTTAAGTCCTTGGTTTGTGGGGTAAGGACTGAAATGTAACACACTCTTTTGCACTTTAGCAAGTCATTTATTGCAAACAGCGCTTTATCGTTTGCAAAACTGCTACATTTCAGCCTCTCAACAACGAAAGGAACTGAAATGAGTCTTGAACAAGCCCTGATTGATGCAACCGCAGCGATCAAAACCCTGACCACCGTGCTGGTAACTGCAGGGGGCATCGCCGCAGCTGCCCCAGCGCCTGCTGCACCACCCAAGGTGGCCAAGCCGCCTAAGGTAGATGCAGCCCCGGCACCGGTACCAGCACCAGCCCACAACCATGGCTACACCGCCAATGTGGGCGACCCAGATGGCACGCGGTACTTCATCATTGCTGCACATAACACGGTGTACAAGCAGGCCCCTGGCGATGCTGACTGCACCCTGGCTGGCGCTGAGATCGTCTCCGGTGCTGCGTACCTTGCCTATCAGGCAGAACTTGCAAAAAAGTTCCACACGGCGGCAGCACCACAGCAACCTGCACCTACCGCGCCTACTGCAACAGCCCCACAGGCCGTTGCCTCGGCTGGTGTCACCGCGACATTCGAGCAGGTGGTGGCCAAGATGCGCCAGCTGCACGCCAAGTTGCAGAACCCTGGCATCCAGCAAGTGCTGACTAAGTACGGCGTTACTGGTGTCCCTGCCCTCAACGGCAAGGCCAGCAATGAAACGCTGATCGCTGACATCGAGGCCATTCTGAATGCCTAAGTACACAACACTGATGGCAGAAATGATCTATGCCGGTGTCGTGTCCATGCCAGAGCATCGTGGTGGATTTCACATGGACATATACAGCTATGTGTATTCCGGTGGCCCTCTCGCTGCTTCCAAGAGGGAGCAGAAGTAATGGCCGCACACGCAAAGCTATCCCCGTCAAGCGTGAAGCGATGGGGTGACAAGGATGGGTGTCGTGCATCCATTCAACAGTCAGAAGGCAAGCCCAACCGTAGCAGCATTGCTTCGTGGAACGGCAGCGCTGAGCACATGGTCGCGGCTGACTGCCTGACCAACGGGTTTGACCCGCAAGTATTTCTCGGTCGAGCCATTGTGTTCTACGCAGAGATCGAGACACCCACCGAGGAACACGAAGCCTACGTCGAAGCGATCAACGTGCTGACAGTCATTGTCAACCACACCGTGACACTCGACCAAGATGCCATTGATCGCATCAATGCCTACGTGTCCTATGTGCGTGATCGTGTTGCGGTAACTGGTGGCACGCTATTCGTTGAACAGAAGCTACCCATAGATCACATCACTGGTGAGCCTGATGCAACAGGTACAGGTGACACGTGCATCTTTGCCAGTGAGGAAGGCGAGATCATTGATTACAAATCAGGATCAGGTCGAGTCAATGCGTACACGGTGATTGCCCAGGCAATTATCGATATGTTTACTGGCGAGATCACGACACCTGCTGTGGTCACACCGAATGGCCAGCTTGCAATGTATGCCCACGGCATGTTGCGCAAGTATGACTTGATGGGCGATATCAAGCGCGTTCGTCTGGTGATCGTTCAGCCCCGAATCAATCACGTATCTGAGTTCGTGATGTCTGTCGCGGACTTGAACAGTTACATCGACGGTATTGCAGCTGCAGCGTTGGAAACACAAATGCCAGGGGCAGCGTTCAACCCAACATCTGACAACTGCTTTTTCTGCCCAGGTCGGATTGACTGTGCCCCGCGTCAGCAACTGGTGTTGAGCAAAGCAATCGCTGCGTTCCCTGATCTTGATGACGCGCAACCGCGCCCTGTAACTGATGGCGAACTTGGGGCCTTGTTTGGATTGCTCCCGCTCATCCGTAAATGGGGTGATGACGTTGAGCAGCGCGTGTTGATGGCTCTTGACAACGGTCAGACAGTCCTCACTGCAGACGGTACCCGCCTCAAGCTGGTAACAGGTCGCAAGGGCAACAAGGCATGGGCAGATGAGGTTGCGCTTACAGCACTCATTGAGGAAATGCGACTGCGCAACGTGATGTATGTGGACAAGTTGATTACGCCCACCCAGGCCGAGAAGCTAACAGGCGAGCGCAAGCGCCGCAACAGTACCGAGCCAGCTGCTGCACCTGCAGCGATTGGCCCAGTCAAGTGGACGCGCTTAGCAGCGCTGATCACACAACCAGAAGGCAAAGCTGAGATTGCATTGGAGACGGACCCCCGGCCCGCCCGCCATTCGATTGATGCCGCCTCTGAACCCGTTACCGATTTATTTACATAGGAGTATTGACATGGCTGAAATCCTTTTGAAAAACGTACGAGGCGCTTTCCTCGACCTGTTCGTAGCAGGAACCCCGCCCCCTGGCTCGACCAGTGGCCCTAAGTTTGGTGGCAACTTTATCTTTGCCCCCGGCACCGATGCGTACAACGTAGCAACCACTGAGTTCCGTCGCGTTGCAGCTGAGAAGTTCGGCGTCAATGCCGACGCGATCCTGGCTGAACTTGGCAAGGATAAGAAGTGCATTCGCCGCGGCGACTCCAACCTTGACAAGGCTGGTGTGGTGCGCAACGGATTCGCTGGCCAGTTCTTTATCGTGGCGAAAAACAAGATTCGCCCGGTGGTTGTGGATCGTGACAAAACACCGTTGGTTGAAGCAGACGGCAAGCCTTATAGCGGTTGCTACATGAACGTAACAGTTGACATCTTCGCCACCAACAAACCCGGTCAAGGCCCCCGCGTTGACGCGATGTTGCTGGCAGTGCAATTCGTATCCCATGGTGAATCGTTCGGTGGCTCTAAGGGCAGCGCCGATTCGTTTGATGTCCTGCCCGATGAAGGCGAAGCGGCACCTAGTGCGGCTACAGCCGACTTGTTTTAATTTCTAAGGAGTAAGTAAAGTGTTCGAGATCAAATCTGGTATCCCTGTCCCTGCATCTGCTGCAGGTCGCCCAAGCACTGCAAAGGTGCTGTACCCCTACACACAGATGATGCCGGGGGATTCGTTCTTTGTTGCTATCGGTGACAAGACACCCAAGCAGATGTTGACACGTATGCGTGCAAGTCTGTTCCGCTGGCGCAAGGCCAATAAACCAACCGTTGAAGGGTTCAAGTTTCGCATTGTCGAAATTGCACACCCTGACACAACGCTGCCAGCAGTAGGTGTTTGGCGTACCTCGTAAGTATTTGTCCTGGCCAGCGTGCCAGGGCTTTTTGAAGTTCCCCTCGACGCGAAAACAGTAGTCCTCGCGGGACTTATCACCCGAGGGTGCCGACTGATAACCGGCCCTGATCAGGGGGAACTTCAAAGAGCAATTTAGTGAGGCGATTTGCTGGTACCGGGTTAGCGCTGGTACACCTTTAGTTGCGCCAACACTGCTTTATGTGAGCAGTAAGTCGCCTCTCTAAATTGCGGGGATCAGTGTTTCCATGCTTAGCTAGTCACTAGGTAACAAGGCCCTTGTGGATTACCCATCATGTCCCGCCAATGAATTACTTGATGGGTTAGGACACTGCTACTGATCGGAAACGCATAAAGCAGGAACTTGGGCAACGACTATTAATTAAGGAAAAAATGAAGCGGACTCTGGTAATGGATTTGGAGGTTTATACAAACTACTTCCTGGCGATGTTTAAGAGCATCGACACGAACAAAGTACAAGCCTTTGAAATGTTTGACGGGCAAGCGTTTAACCGCGATCTCGTCAGCAAAATCATCAGGGATTACCGCATCGTTACTTTCAACGGCATTCGATATGACATGCCGGTGCTATCGCTGGCCATACGCCGCGAAGCGTCATGCTACGAACTCAAATCGTTGAGCGATGCAATCATCCAGTGCAACATGAATCCTTGGGATGTCGAGCGCGAGTATGGCATCCAGATGTTGGAGGGCATCGATCACATCGACCTGAAGGAACCAGTGCCAGGGGTCATGGTTTCTCTCAAGTTGTACGGCGCACGGATGCACTCGAAGCGCTTGCAAGACTTGCCTATCGAGCACACCGCGCTGATCACACCCGACCAGCGCCAGCTGCTGCGCACCTACTGCGAAAACGATCTAGATACAACCATCGATCTGTGGAACGTGGCGACCAATCCAAAGGATGACATCATCGCTACACGCGAAGCTCTGGCTAAAGAGTTCGGTGTCGATATGCGCTCTAAGAGTGACGCGCAGTGCGCTGAAGCGATGATCAAGATCACCGTCGAAAAGCAGACCGGCAAGCTGTACAAGGGTGACATCCCGAGCGACAAACCATTCAAGTATCTGGCCCCTGCATTCCTGCACTTCAACACGCCTGCCCTGGCCAGCATGTTTGCGGACATCCTGGCCTCTGACTTCATTGTCAAGGTGAACGGTAAGGTGCAACTGCCTGAGGCCCTGCATCGCAGTATTGACATCGGCACATCGAGCTACAGCATGGGTCTTGGTGGGTTGCACTCTACCGAGTCAAGCAAGGGCTACGTGGCCACAGAAGGCGTCATGCTGCGTGATCGCGATGTGGTGTCGTACTACCCCAGCCTGATCCTCGCTTGCGGCCTGTTCCCCAAGAATATGGGCGTGAACTTTCAGAAGGTGTTTCAGAACTTCTTTGACCGACGCATGGAGGCCAAGCGCACGGGTAACAAGTCTGTCTCGCAGACGCTCAAGATTGTGCTCAATGGCTCGTTCGGTAAGTTGGGTTCGCCCTACTCCGTTCTGTACAGCCCCGATCTGCTGATTCAGGTCACGGTGACCGGGCAGCTGGCCATGCTCATGCTTATAGAACGCATGGAGGCTGCTGGCGTGCCCGTGGTGAGCGCAAATACAGACGGCATTGTCATGGCCTGCCCAGTCGCGCTTGAGGGTGCCATGCTCGCTGTAGTCAAGCAGTGGGAGATCGACACAGGGCTGGAGACTGAGGAAACCCAGTACCGGGCGCTGTACTCACGCGACATCAATAACTATCTGGCGTTGAAGATCGGCGGCGGTTACAAGACCAAGGGTGTGATGGTACCGAGTGGTCCACAAAAGAACCCTGACAACGACATCGTTGCGATTGCTGTGTGCAAGTTTCTCGACCAGGGCACACCCATCGCTGAGACGATCATGCACTGCCGTGACATTCGCAAGTTCTTGCGCGTCAGAACCGCCAACGGTGGTTGCACATTCAACGGCGAGTACCTTGGCCGCGTGGCCCGCTGGTACCGCTCAACCAACAGCAACCAGTCGATCTTGACCGTCAAGAAAAGTGATCAGGTTGCGGGTAGCGAATGCGCCATGCCTGTGATGACGCTACCCGATAGCCTACCTACCGACATCGATTATGAGTTCTATCTGTGCGAGGCAAGCGATCTATTAATCGAGTTGGGCGCAGCCCCGCCACGCCCCAAGGTGATCAAGGCACGCGCACCGCGAGTAGCGAAGCCCAAGGCGCTCAAGCCTACCTACGTTGGGTCGCCTGCGATGGCCAGGGCAAGCGGCCCGGGTACCAGTGCAGACGCTGCTGACTCGTTCGATACCGCGGCCCTGGAGCTTGCGGTGCTCAAGGTGGTGAGCCTATTCGAGGATGGTTGTATCGCCGATGAAATCAAGGCGCGTCTGCCAGGGTGCAGTTGGCAGTCAGTCACACCGCGCTTTGCGCCGCTACTGCGCAAGGGTTTCATGGTTGATACCGGGCGCAAGAAAAAAGCAGCATCGGGTCGGCAACAACGCATCGTTGCGATAACTGAAAAGGGTCTTGAATATGTCTGAACTATGGAAAGCTGTTCCTGGCTATGAAGGCCAGTACGAGGTAAGCACACACGGAAAAGTCAAATCTGTACGCCGAAAACGTAAGGGCCGGTATGGACTAATAACTACACCTGAGCGAATTTTGCGCCCTGGTCCATCAGTAGGTGGTCATTTAAGTGTATCGCTTGGTAGCCGTAACAGCATAGGAGTTCATAGGATAGTAATGCTAGCGTTCGTGGGCGTATGTCCTGATAGATGTGAGGTTCTGCATTTAGACCATAACCCGGCAAACAACGCGCTTACAAATCTTAAGTATGGCACCCGAGGTGAAAACGTAACTATGGATTATGACGTAGGCACTCGAAAAAGAAAGCCTGTAACCGCTACGTTTGACTCAGGACGTATTGAGATGTTTCCCAGCGTAACTATTGCCGCAGTAGTTCTAGGCGTTTGTCAATCAGCAGTTTCTAAAGCCTTGTTATTAGGTAGTCGGCTTAGGAGGCCAGGGGCGCATGTTTGTTTTGAAGGGATACGCAATGTTTAATCTAATGTTGGATGTGGAGTCGATGGGTACTGGTCCCGATGGCGCACTGATTGCAATTGGTGCTGTGTTCTTTGATGAAAACAAGGGTAAGTTAGGTGACGAGTTTTATCGCACGATCAACCTTGCGACTGCAGTGCGCGAAGGCGGCGAGACGGACCCATCAACCATCATGTGGTGGCTTGGCCAGGACGATGCCGCACGCAACGCGGTCAGGTTCAATGGCTATGACATCACAGAAGCGCTGACAGATTTTTGCGCATTCATAAACAACCGCACGCGGGTCAACGATGTGCTGGTGTGGGGTTGCTCACCCACATTTGACTGTTTGAAGATTGAGCGTGCAATGAAGCGCTGTGGACTTGTAGTGCCATGGAAATACTTTAATGAGCGCTGCTATCGAACGATTCGCGAGCGCAATAAAAGCACGCTGCCCCTGGAGCGCCAGGGATTGCACAACGCGCTCGATGATGCGAAGTATCAAGCGACGCACCTAATCAGGATTCGCCATGCCGCTAAAGCCTGACCTACCTGACTTTGAAGCAGCATTGAATGCTCGCATCGCTCGGCGTAAGGCTGCGCCTAAATCAATTCGTGAGTCGAAGGTGGAGGCATCGCACATTGCCGACATCAAAGCCGCTGGCGGCATCAGCTTCAAGTTTGTGTCACCACAACGCCGGGGTGTACCCGACCGGCTCGACCTACTACCTATACCCGCTGCGGCCCGCCATGTGGTGGCGCAGTACGTGAGATTTACCGAGTGCAAACGCCCCGGTGAAAAGCCCACCGAAATTCAGGAACGCGAGCACAACCGGCTTCGCGCTCTCGGGTTTCGTGTGGATGTTGTTGACGAAGTTAAAAAGGATTTATTCAAATGACAAACACCGAATTTCGGTTGAAGATTGTTGCGGCAGTGATCGGCGCACATGGTGCGATCCATGGTCAGACTGTCGGTAGCGGTACCCGCGATGCCATCATCAAGTTGGCCTTCCAGCTGGCAGATGCAGCACTGGTTGAGGAAGGCAAGCGTGTCGCATCTGGTCAATAACGATGGTGTTGCAGTTTCTACTGAACACTTCTATATGCCTATGACAACCTGCCCGATTGCAGTCAAGGTACTGCTACTGGGTGATGGTGTTGCAACCGTTGGCCACTACAACGGAAAAGATCGCCACTGGCGGGGCTGGTACCCGCTCCCACGAATTCAGAAAGACTCACATGATCAAAATTAAATTACTGTCCGACGCCGCAAAAGTCCCAACCTATGGCACAGCTGGCGCTGCATGTTTCGACCTATACGCAAGCGACTCAGTTGCTATCCCAGCAGGCCGTGCAGGCACCGTCAAAACTGATGTGAGCTTCGCTGTTCCCCAGGGGCATGTCATGCTGGTGTTCTCGCGTAGCGGACACGGTTTTAAGAGTGGTGTGCGCCTCTCAAATTGCACTGGTGTCATTGATTCTGACTACCGAGGCGAAGTCGTAGCACGCCTGAAAAATGATGGTCGCGATGACTTCCATGTTCTGCTTGGTGATCGTATTGCCCAGGCAATGATCTTGCCAGTTGAGCAGGTTGTGTTTGAAGTCGTTGATGAACTTGATGCAACTGAACGCGGCACAAACGGCTTCGGTAGCACAGGTGCTTAGTGCTGGTGATCGCGCCCTTGTAGTCGGTGGCTTGACACGTCTCAAGTCACCGAACTTGGGTAAGGAGGTGACTGTGGTCAGTGCTCAAGGCGAGCACTCGCAACACGGTCGTATCTGGCGCTGCGAAGGCACCGGCATCTGTCAAATGAATGATGTCGGTGACTTCGTTGACTTCGGGTGGGCAGACTTCCCAACGAAGTGGCTTATCAAAATTGAACCAACAGAAAGATTGAAAAATGAAACTGAACAACTATCAGCGTGAGGGGTTTATACGTACAGTCATGGACTCGCTGCCTAAGGTAGACGAGAAGCAACTGTTGGCAGATGTGCAGAAGTCGTTGGTAGCGTCAATGTCGCCTGAATGTCGCAAGTTGTATCGCACGAACCCCAAGGCGCTCAAGGCCACGTTGCAATACTTTAGCGTGCTTCGTTGCAATGCAGAATTCATCATTGGTGACGCTGATACGGATGAAGTTTTTAAGCCATACTTTGAGCGAGCCAAAGCAGTTGACGCGGCCCGCTCGAAACTTGGCCATGTAGTTCGAGGTTGTACTACCCTAAAGAAGTTGCAGCTGTCGCTACCTGAGTTCATTCGATTCATGCCGACTGAAACTGAACCCACTAAGTTCCCAATTGCAGTTGCGAATGTGGTGGCTGATTTTGTGAAACTGGGCTGGAAGTGATCTTCACGCACCGCCCCTGGCAACTCCCGATAGGCGACTACATACTCAACCATGATCGTTGCAATATCTGGAGTGGCATGGGCACGGGCAAGAGTTCTGTATCCATTGCGATCTTCGATACCCTACGCATGTTTGGCGAGTCCAAGCGTGCGCTGGTGATCGCCCCCAAGCGTGTAGCGAAGGGCACTTGGCCACAAGAGATTGTCAAGTTCCGTGAGTCGTTTGGGCACCTCACAATTGCCGCAGCAATCGGTACTCCGGTCCAGCGTCTCGCTGCCCTGCGCAGCAACGCCGATATCACCTGCATCAACTACGACAACATCGAATGGTTGATCGACATCGTTGGTGACCTATGGCCCTGGGATACGGTCATCGCAGACGAGGCCACACGCCTAAAGGGGTTAAGAGTCAGCCTGCAAACAAGCAAGCTGGGAAATGAGTTTATCAAGGGCCAGGGGTCGGTTCGTGCGAAAGCCTTGTCGCGAGTCGCGCATACCGAGGTTCGTCGCTGGGTCAACCTCACTGGTAGCCCTGCCCCCAATGGTCTGGTAGACCTATGGGGCCAACAGTTTTTTATTGATAGCGGCACTCGATTGGGTGCCTCATTCACCTCGTTCAAAGATCGCTGGTTTCGCACAGTACCGAATGGCCAGGGCTATACCGCAGTCGAGCCGACCAAGTACGCGCAGAAGGAAGTCGAAGCGCTGCTCAGTGATTGCACGATCACGATTGACATCAAGGATTGGGTTGACATCAAGTTACCAATCGAGAGTATTGTCTATGCTGATCTGCCGCCCGCTGCGCGTCACCACTACGACGAAATGGAGCGCATCCTATTCACGGAACTGGAGCAGGGTGACGTTGACGCGTTCGACGGCGCGGGACGCTCTAATAAGTGTTTACAGATAGGAAACGGCTTCGCTTATACCGAAAAGGATATATGGGAACCGATCCACGACGAAAAACTCGAAGCGCTGAAATCGATCGTCGCTGAGACGAACGGCGAAAACCTGCTGGTCAGGTACGAGTTCATCCCCGACAAGCTACGCATTCTCAAAGCATTTCCCAAGGCCAAAACATTGGACTATCCGAATGCCGAGCAGCTATTTCGTGAAGGCAAGATTCCCATGCTGGTGGTTCACGCCGCGAGCGCTGGCCATGGCCTAAACCTGCAGGACAACTGCCGAATCTTGGTGGACTTCTCGACCGGCTGGAATCTCGAATACGACGAACAAGTCATCGAGCGCATCGGACCCACCCGGCAGATGCAGAGCGGCTTCGACCGGGCCGTCTATCGCTACCGGATCGTTGCCAGGGATACCGTCGAGGAACACAGCGTGATCCCGCGCATCAAGACGAAGGCCAGCGTGCAGGAAAGTTTGAAAAACGCTATGAAGATTCGCTTGACGTAGTATTTTGCATTTGCTAAACTCGCTAAATGACCAATGAACACGAACCACTGAACGGCACCATGCTCTACGATGCTTACAAAAAAGGCATCGGAGATATCGAATCCAAGGAAAAGGGAACGGGAGCACGCTACAACGCAGGCAAGCCCGACCTATCACTGATCCCACTATTCACCCTGGAAGACGAAGCCCGCGTCTGGATGTATGGTCAGCAAAAATATGCTGCTTGGAATTGGGCCAAAGGGATACCTTGGTCAAGTGTCTATGCCAGCCTGATGCGCCACATGGCAGCGTGGCAACGCGGTGAGGAAAACGATGCTGAATCGAAGCTCCCACACCTCGCACACGCTATGTGTAACCTGCGAATGCTCACCCTCTACTCGACCAACTTTCGCGAAGGCGATGACCGACCTGTGGAGCAATTGAAATGAAGGGCATTCACCGTTCCACTGCAGACAGTAAAGCCGGTCGCCAGATGACCAGCGGTGGTGGGCTTACCCATCGTCCGTGGGCCATTCCCCAGGAGATTCGGGATTGGAATGCCGAGGTTGATCGCAAGAAACTGGAAAAGAAAAATGAACGACATCCTCACAACCAATGAAGTAGCAGAACTGCTGCAGTGCGAAGTCCAGACCGTCGAGGACCGACTTCGCGGCGGCGATCTGCCAGGGGTCAAGTTTGGGCGCAGCTGGATGTGCCCGCGCTTCGCGTTGCTCGAAGCGGTGAATGACCTAGCGCGTCAAAATATCCGTCACACCCAGGTCGCCATTGCCGTCAAGCAGCTGTCTCGGGGCCGCAAGCGTCTGTCAACAACGCTGCAGGCATAGTTACTCCCATCCTGGCCCAAAGTTGCTGCGCTAAGTCCTCTGCGCGAAACGAGGCATATCGTGCGGCCATGACCGACCCAGGTGCCCAGCCCATGATCTTGTTGATTTCCTCAGGCCGAAACACCCAACCCCCATTCGTGTCACGTAGCTCGAACCATTGGCAGCAAGCCTCGTGACGTAAATCATGTTCAGTTAAGCTGTCGCATGGGGCGAGTTCAAAGACCTTTGCGAAGCGTGACGATAGTCGGTTCGAGGTTAGCGTCAGTACATCTGGACTTGTGTCACCGTTCCAGATATCTGGAAAAAGCGGGCCGGTCCCAGGCTTCACAAATGCCTTGAGCGTTGGGTAAAGCTCGGGGCGAATTGGCACCAACCTGTAGACCACCTTGCCGTTGCGCTGCTTCGTTGTCTTAGCCCTGATAACCATTTGAGTCAGGTCGATGTCCTCGCGCATCAGCGTGTAGGCTTCGCGCAGTCTCAGACCCGTGTAGATGATCACCTCGAACAGTTCGGCCATGCCAGGGTGAATCGGCACGCCGCGTTCCTTGCCAGCCGGTCGAGCGCCACGGATCGTTGCCCGAATCAGATCGGCCTCCCCTGGCAACAGTCGCCTATCGCGCACGACATCAATCCGATTCTTTTCGCCCCTAGCCTGCAGCACTTTTGCATCCGTGTCGGTATAGACACTGTAGCCCCGCGGGAGTAGCCGTAGCGGGTTGATCACAGTAGTCGATGGGTTAGCACGTATGTAGCCTTCCAACATCTTGCTGAGCGCCTGCACGCGCTGCCTGATGCTGCTTGGTGCCAGGAACCGACGCTGCTTCAAGTCTGTGATCCAACCTTCGGCCCACTTGTAAGTGAGGCCCGACAAGCGAACCGTTTTGATCTTGTCATCAGACATCAACCAACCCAGTAGCGCATCGTCAGTCGGTGATAGGCGTCCCGCGTTGCGCCATTGCTGGATCAATACTGTCAGCAAGGGCTCAACTTTACCAACCCCCTGGGACTCCATCAGCGCGGCTGGGACAACACCCGTGGCCAGCCAACGCTTTACCTCCCGCTCAAAGTCGATCGCTTCTGCCTCCGTGTTGAATGTGCGATAGGTGCGGCTCGGAAGTAGCTTGTGCTGGATACACAACTCCCAACTTCCATTGGGTGTCTTGCGGGGTTTGGACATACCCCAATTGTAACTTGGCTGTACAAACAAAATGAATGAACAGGCGCGGTTTTCAAACTAATCTCGCGCGGTTTGAGCCTATTTGAGCCTAAAACGAGCAAGAAAAAACCCGCTATGGGAATCCCCATATCGGGCTAACTTGTTGATTCTATTGAGTATTTCTGGAGGCGCGGAACGGAGTCGAACCGTTCTGACCGGATTTGCAATCCGGGGCATAACCGCTTTGCTACCGCGCCACTGTGCAGGGAACTAATGCAAAGGGGAAGCTTTTGCTTCCCCTTTTTACGTATTTGGAGCGGGAAAAGAGTCTCGAACTCTCGACCTCAACCTTGGCAAGGTTGCGCTCTACCAACTGAGCTATTCCCGCGTTTCAAGCCTCAAATTATAGCGCGCTTTTTGTGATCGCAACTGTCGAATGTGAAAAAATTCAGGATCAGTGCTTGACAGAACCCTGCAACTCGACCGCCACAACGCTCGCTGCGGCCACGGGCTGCGCTTCTTCGTCCGGTAACGGAATTGGAGCGGACTCCAAAGCCAATTCAAGCACTTTGTCTATCCAGCGAACCGGGACGATTTCAAGCCCGTTTTTCACATTCTCGGGAATATCCTGCAAATCCTTGGCATTGGCCTCGGGAATAAGCACCGTCTTAATGCCCCCGCGCAGCGCTGCCAAAAGTTTTTCCTTCAGTCCGCCAATCTCCGTGACTTCGCCACGCAAAGTGATCTCACCTGTCATTGCAACATCGCTGCGCACAGGGATTCCCGTGAGTGCGGATACAAATGCAGTGGTCATCGCCGCGCCCGCACTCGGCCCATCTTTGGGAGTAGCGCCGTCAGGCACGTGAATGTGGATGTCCTTTTTCTCAAACACTTCGTCCTTGATTCCGAGCCTGCGCGACCGGCTGCGCACCACCGTGCGGGCCGCCTCCACAGACTCCTTCATCACATCGCCCAGCGATCCTGTGCGTGTGATGACACCCTTACCCGGAGTCAACGCGGCCTCAATGGTGAGCAAATCTCCGCCGACTTCGGTCCATGCCAAGCCCACTACTTGGCCCACCTGATTTTGTTGTTCAGCGCGCCCGTACGTGTACTTGCGAACTCCGAGAAAATCGTTCAGATTGTCTGCAGTTACCTTGACCTGGGGCACCATCTTCTTCAGCAGCAACCCCTTGACCACTTTGCGACAAATTTTGGACAAGTCGCGCTCCAATGAGCGCACGCCGGCTTCGCGGGTGTAATAGCGAACAATATCTCTCACTGCATCCTCAGTGATGAGGAGTTCACTGTCCTTCACACCATTGTTCTTCATCTGCTTGGGCAGCAGGTAAGTAAGGGCAATGTTGGTTTTTTCGTCTTCGGTATACCCAGCAAGTCGTATGACCTCCATGCGGTCAAGCAGGGCCGGGGGTATGTTCATGGAGTTGCTGGTGGCAACAAACATGACATCACTGAGGTCGTAATCAACCTCGACATAGTGGTCACCGAATTTGTGGTTTTGCTCCGGGTCCAAAACTTCCAGCAGCGCACTACTAGGGTCGCCTCGGAAGTCGGTGCCCAGCTTATCGATTTCGTCCAGCAGAAACAGAGGGTTGCGTGTGCCCACCTTCGACAGACTCTGCAACACTTTGCCTGGCATTGCACCAATGTACGTGCGGCGATGGCCACGAATTTCTGCCTCATCGCGCATCCCGCCCAAAGCCATGCGCACATACTTGCGCCCTGTGGCCTTGGCAATTGATTGCCCCAGCGATGTCTTGCCAACGCCGGGAGGGCCAACCAGGCAGAGAATCGGCGCCTTCACCTTGTCAACGCGTTGCTGAACCGCAAGGTACTCCAGAATGCGATCTTTCACCTTGTCCAGACCATAGTGGTCTTCGTTAAGTACCTTCTCTGCGTTGGTCAGGTTGTGCTTGATCTTGGTTTTTGCAACCCACGGAAGCCCTACCAGCACATCAATGTAATTGCGCACCACTGTGGCTTCGGCAGACATCGGTGACATGAGCTTGAGCTTTTTCAACTCCGCCTCTGCTTTTTTCAGGGCGTCCTTGGGCATCTTGGCTGCCTTGATCTTTTTCTCGATTTCCTCGATGTCGGCGCCCTCTTCTCCCTCACCCAACTCTTTCTGGATCGCTTTCACCTGTTCATTGAGGTAAAAGTCTCGCTGGTTTTTCTCCATCTGCCGTTTGACCCGACCTCGAATTTTCTTATCTACGTTCAGGATGTCAACTTCGCGTTCGATCTGGTCAAACAAATTTTCAAGTCGGTCTTTCACCGTTGAAAGGCTCAACACGGCTTGCTTGCTATCGAGCTTAAGTGGCAAATGCGCAGCAATCGTGTCGGCAAGCCGACCCGCATCGTCGATGCTCGAGATCGACGTCAAAATTTCTGGCGGAATCTTCTTGTTGAGCTTGACGTATTGGTCGAACTGCTGCATCACTGCCCTGCGTAATGCTTCAATTTCGCTGGCGTTCGCCTTTTCCTCATCAGCGTCAGGGGTTTCAATTGGCAGCACTTTGGCGGTAAAGAAGGCCTCGCCCTCCTCTATTTGGACCACCGAAGCGCGCTGGTGACCTTCCACTAACACCTTCACGGTACCGTCAGGCAACTTCAGCATCTGAAGAATGGTCGAAATGCAACCAACATCGAACATATCGGAAACCAGGGGGTCGTCCTTTGCTGCGGCTTTCTGAGCGACCAGCATGATGCGGCGCTCAGCCTCCATCGCCGCTTCGAGCGCCTTGATGCTCTTGGGACGACCGACAAAGAGAGGGATCACCATGTGCGGGAAAACCACCACATCACGCAATGGCAATAGCGGCAGATCAATAGGATTGGCAGGCAGAGCAATGTGGCCAGGCATGAGGAGACCTTTAAGTTACCAGTTGAAATGGGGCCATCTCGCTTCTATTTCAAGCGAACTTCAATTATCGAAGTGACACGTGTAGGAAAATTCAGTTGAACGTGCGCAAACACCCACTATATCGGGCTATTGTGCACGTTTCGCTCAGGCTTTTTTGGCCGCTTCCCGATAGACCAATAGTGGAGGCTTGTTTTCTTCTATGGTGGATTCATCCACAACCACCTTCTCGACGTTGGCGACATTGGGTAGTTCGTACATGGTGTCGATGAGCGACTGCTCCAGGATCGAACGTAAGCCTCGCGCACCTGTTTTACGGGCCAAGGCCTTGCGGGCAATGGCTTTGAGTGCATTGGGCCGAATCTCCAGATCCGCTCCCTCCATCGACAATAGTTTGGTGTACTGCTTGACCAAGGCGTTCTTGGGTTCAGTCAAGATCTGAACCAATGCATCTTCGGTCAATTCTGCGAGTGCAGCAACCACAGGCATACGGCCCACCAGTTCCGGAATCAGCCCGAATTTGATGAGGTCTTCCGGCTCCACTTCCTTAAAGACATCCGTCAGGCTGCGCTGGGCTTTGCTTTGCACAGTCGCACCGAAGCCGATGCCTGACGACTGCGTACGTGCCTCCACCACCTTTTCCAGCCCGGCGAAGGCTCCCCCGCAAATAAACAGAATGTTGGTTGTGTCGATTTGCACAAAGTCCTGGTTGGGGTGCTTGCGCCCGCCTTGTGGTGGGACGCTCGCCATCGTACCCTCGATCAATTTGAGCAAGGCCTGTTGAACGCCCTCCCCGGACACATCCCGCGTAATGGAGGGGTTGTCAGACTTGCGAGAAATCTTGTCAATTTCGTCGATGTACACAATGCCACGCTGGGCCCGCTCCACCTCGTAATTGCAACTTTGGAGTAACTTGAGCACGATGTTCTCTACGTCCTCCCCCACATACCCTGCTTCCGTCAGCGTTGTTGCATCCGCCATCACAAATGGAACGTCCAGCATGCGCGCCAGAGTTTGCGCTAGCAAGGTCTTGCCTGAGCCGGTCGGGCCAATCAGCAAAATATTGCTTTTCGCCAACTCCACCTCGTCCTTCTTTGCTTTCTCCTGGTGCCTCAGTCGCTTGTAGTGGTTGTATACCGCCACAGCCAAAGTTCTCTTGGCGGGTTCTTGGCCGATGACATAGTTATCCAGATTGGCTTTGATTTCCGCAGGCGTGGGTAGATCGCCGCGCGCATCCTTCCCGTCCACTGCAGCGGGCAACTCGTCCCGAATGATTTCATTGCACAGTTCAATACATTCGTCGCAGACAAAGACCGACGGTCCCGCAATCAGCTTCTTTACTTCATGCTGGCTCTTGCCACAAAACGAGCAGTACAGGGTTTTTTCACTGGAAGAGCCTTTTTTCTCGGCCATGGAAGACTGCCTTTATTTAACGATGCGCAATGATAGCCGCCTCGGATTGACGCCTCTGCGTCGCCGTGCACCACTGGCCCTGTTCGATCAAGGGCGTTTGGATATCACTTGATCGATCAATCCATACTCTTTGGATTCATCCGCTGACATGTAGTAGTCGCGCTCTGTATCGCGGGTAATCCGTTCAAGCGGCTGTCCCGTTCGATCGGCCAGGATTTTGTTGAGTTGCTCGCGTGTTTTCAGGATTTCCCTGGCCTGAATCTCAATTTCTGTGGCCTGCCCCTGACTACCCCCCGATGGCTGGTGAATCATCACTTTGGAATTCGGCAAGGAAAACCGCTTGCCTTTGGCTCCAGCGGCCAGCAGAAAAGCTCCCATGCTTGCCGCCATACCAATGCACAGTGTGGACACATCGGGCTTGATGAAATTCATGGTGTCGAAAATCGCCATTCCAGCACTTACCGAGCCGCCTGGAGAGTTGATGTAAAACGAAATGTCTTTATCAGGATTCTCGCTCTCCAGGAAAAGCAATTGCGCGACAACCAGATTCGCCGTCTGATCGTTAACCGGGCCTACCAAAAAGATCACTCTTTCTTTGAGCAGTCGAGAATAGATGTCGTACGAACGCTCGCCCCGACCCGATTGCTCGATGACCATGGGGACCATACCAAGTCCTTGTGGTTCCATACCCTCTGCCCGTTCATACCTTACATTCATAGCGTCTCCAGTGAAGTTGACCAACTGTACCGAAATTTGATCTCCGAAAACAAATGGGGCTTGGTGACAGGACTGCAAGCCCCGCACAAGCCCCAACATGTCCGCACTATCCTTAGAGCAGCAAGTCGTCAGTTTTGAGCCATCAACTCGTCGAAAGATACCGTCTTGGCGTTGACAGTAGCCTTGTCTAAAACGAACTCGGTCACATTGGTCTCAATCACAATAGCCTCGACTTCTGCCATCCGGCGGTTGTCACTGTAGTACCACCGCACGACGTCGACCGGCTTCTCATAGCTCGCTGCAAGTTCATCAACGTGGGCCTTGATCTGCTCGGGTTTGGCATGCAAACCGTTGGCACGCACCAACTCCGCCACCACCAAACCCAAACGCACCCGGCGCTCCGCCTGTGGGCGAAACACGTCGTCAGGAATCGGCGCCTTGTCAGCATCCTTCACGCCACGTTGCTTCAAATCCGCACGAGCGCCCTCGATCATGCGATCCACCTCCGACTGCACGCTCGATTTCGGCAAATCCAACTCCGCCTTGCCCACAAGCGCCTCCATCACCGCCTGCTTGTTGCGCGCCAACAAGCGGTATTTCACTTCCCGCTCGAGGTTTTTGCGAATGTCGGCACGCAAGCCTTCCACCGTCGCGTCCGCAATGCCGAGCGCCTTTGCCAGTGCACTGTCCACTTCCGGCAAATGGGCTGCTTCGACTTTCTTGACGGTCACCATAAAGTCGGCCGTTTTTCCTGCTACATCTTTGCCATGGTAGTCAGCGGGGAAACCCAGTTGAAACGTCTTGCTTTCACCAGACTTCATGCCGCGCACTGCTTCTTCAAACTCCTTGAGCATTTGTCCATCGCCCACGATGAACTGGAAGTCGTCAGCCTTGCCCCCAGCAAAGGGTTCACCGTCGATCTTGCCTTCAAAGTTGACCGTCACGCGGTCTGCGTCCTGCACTGCGGCGTCCTGCGGACGCTGCGAAAAGGTGCGGCGCTGTTTACGCAGAATGTCCACCGTTTTGTCGATGGCTGCATCGGTAACTTCCGTACTGAGCCTTTCTACTTGCGCAGTAGACAAATCAGCAATTTTCACCTCGGGAAACACCTCAAACACAGCATCAAACGCCATCTGCCCTTCGACCTGTGCTCCACTCTCGGTGATCGTGGGTTGACCCGCTACCCGCAGGTTCGCTTCGTTGGCAGCATTCGCAAAGGCCTCACCCACCTTGTCATTCATCACTTCGTAGTGAACGGAGTAGCCGTAGCGTTGGGCCACGACATTCATTGGAACTTTTCCAGGCCGGAATCCGTCCATCTTGACGGTACGCGCCAATTTACGCAGGCGGGAATCCACCTCTGACTGAATCGCACCAACCGGCAAGGTCAGTGTCATTTTTCGTTCCAACTTCTCCAGGGTCTCTACCGTAACGGCCATCACAAAACTCCTAAGCTAAAGGGTACAGAGCGGGCGCGCCATGCAGCAGTAAACGCCCGTTCAACTAAAAAAATCTGTCTCAGTGGTGCGCGGAGCCGGACTCGAACCGGCACGCTATTGCTAGCGTCAGGACCTAAACAATAATTTCCTGATCCCGCCCCGGGTTATTTCTCCAATGAAAACTCGAAAATTTCAGTCGATTTTTTCGGGTTTCCCAAACTATTTCCCAAACTCCGCGAAAATCCAAACTGATTCCCGTGCTGCTTGGGGCAACCTGGGATTCTAACGTAGACCCTTTCAGGGAAAGAGAGCCCAGACTATGGCAACCCCGACAAACCGCTCCCCATGGCAGGTCAAACTACCTGGAAACGAGCCAATCAAGTTTCGGCTGAAATCTCAAGGCTTGGCGCACTTGGCTGAACTCGGCTACACCGATCCTGCCAAATTTCCGAAAGGCGCATTGAAGCAGCTTGAAACAGCATTTGAGGTCCAGATCAAGTTCAAAGACAAGCAAGGTAACGTTGTTAAACGGTCTGAGACCCACGACACGTACGAACAGGCACAAAAGTGGGCCACACAACAAGAAGCCCTACTCGTCAAAATTCGACAGCAACAAGGCGGGTTTGAGGTCAGCTTCGAGACCATTACCTTCAAGGAGGCATTGGAAAAATTTCACAAGGAACACTACGCCGGAAAAGCGTCGTTCAAGGAAATTGGTTACCGGGTACCGCACATTGTCGAAAAAGTTGGAGCAAACAAGCTGTTTCGAGAACTCAATAAACGGGACTTCCAGAAGCTGCGCGACAACCTCCTCAACGAAAAATACGCGGGGTCCTCAGTTCGCAACTACTTCACAATTCTGACTTCCCTGTACAAGCATGCGGCGAATGAATGGAACTATCCAGTAGAAAATCCCGCCGCCGGAATCAAGCTCCCCAAACCGAATAACGCAATTCAGCGCTCCTGGGTTGGGAACGAACAGGAGCGATTGATGGCGTCGCTAGAAAAGCGGTCACCGTGGCTCATCCCCATCGTGGAGCTTTCCCTTGCCATGGCATTCCGACGCGGGGAACTGGTTCAAACCGGCAAGGACAAAAAAACCGGTGCCCAGTCGGGCGGTCTGATGTGGGAGCACATAGACTGGGACAACAACATCCTGAGCTTGCCCAAAGAGAAAAACGACAAAACGAAAAAGGTCACCGATTACTTGGGGCGCCGGGTGCCTCTGACCTCCGACATGCAGGCGATACTGCAACCGCTTTACGACGCAAGCCCCACCAAGTCCGGGTTGGTGTTTCAGGCCACCACTAATTCAGTGACTACCTCTTTTAGTAATGCGTGCAAGCATGCAGAGCCGCCAATCAAGGGGCTGACCTTCCACACGATGCGAAAGATTTCGACAAAGAATTTGTCGCGCAGAGTCAACAACGCCATGGAACTGAGCCGACTATCAGGTCACAAGAACATCGAGGTGCTAAACAGCCGTTACTACGACGTTCAGGTAGAGGATTTGGTCGCACTGCTTGCGCAGTCTTCCGGCACCTTACGGCATCGTGGCATTTCCGCACTCACGAAAGTCTTGGGTCTGGCAGACTGCAAGAAGTTCATCAATGAAATTCGGGCCATGAAATCCGCCTCTGAGGCGTTTAAGTAGCAGGCTCTTTTGGAGGGCACCAAAAAACTAGCGGCTGATCCCTGCAAATGCAACGTAAAGGGGTTCGTCTGTGAATTGTGCCGAGGTTTCAATGCCAGAGAAAAGCGCTATCCGCTCTTTCGAAATCACCGGCACTTCCCGCACTCTGTCACCATCTTTGTCCGAAAGCGTCTTCAAACCAGTGTCAGATTGGCCCGGTGATAACGATTTGATTTTTGACTGAGTGGATTGCATAGTTGGCACCATGTCTGTGGTTATCGCAAAAAATGGGCCGTCCGTTACAGTTAAATTGCTGCGCGTTTGCGTCCTGTGCTTTTGGCGTGACTCGCGACCGTGCCCTGTGCTTCAACGTACGAGTCCAACAATCGACGAATCATGCGTTGATACTGGGTTTGGTGCTTGGACGCCTCGGACTTGAAAATGAAAAACTCAACGCTGCTCTTGCTCAGAGCCAGTGTGACTTTCACGCCGTCTTCCTTAAACGCCAGTTCAGCAGGCGACGGCAGAAAATCCGTGATCACTTGAACGTCGCCCATGGGTTCATCCGTGTAAACGATTTTCTTTTTCATAAACAGCCTTTCCTTTGCGCCAATACCCTGCACCAATGATCCGAATGACTTTTCGGCGGTAAGTGAAACGCACCGTCAAGATGCCGTCTCCGGCCTTGCCGATACAGTAAAACCGTTCTTCGGTCTCACTGTGTGTCACGTCCTTGGCTGGCTTGATTCTCTGCGTCCTTTGTGTCGTCCCACTCAAATTTGACCGCTGTCATAGTGTCACTTTAACATTAAGCCATATAAAAAGCCATACGTTTGTATGGCTAAATATTCAGTGGTGACAGATTCAGGGTGCTGGCTCGGCAGCGCGGGCAAGCTCATTGCACAGCACCCACACCAGTCTCGTCGGCCATATCCTCCTCCACCCACCGCACCATGGCCAACAAAGTCTTGTCGTTGACGCCACAAAAGGCATTGCGGTCGCTGGTTTCATACGCTGTATGAAACGCAGTCAGCTTGTTCGATGCTTCCATCTCCCGAAGCACTTCGGTCAGCCCCCGTGTAATCAAATAGGAGACCAATGCCGCAATGTTCTGCTTGCGCGACACCCTGTCCAACACCTCGACCAGTCGCTTGTCCAGCTTGAACGTGGTTGTCCTGTGGGTATCACCCGGCATCCGCGTGGTCGCCTGTATCTTCCAGTGTGAAGGGTCGATGGGTTCCACAGTGTCCAAAGCCCCTTGAATCGGGGCCTTGGCCAAATTCGCCTTGACCTGCTTTCGCAAGGCTTCAAGCGCTTGTTCGCTTGCCTTCAACACAGGAGTTCGACCAGTCCGGGAATGGACATCCCTGTGCTTGTCGACCATCACCTTGGTGGGCTTTACATTCTTAGTTGTCATCGAGATGAGTGTAGTTTCAAAATGCCACAAGTACCTTGGCGAAATCCAAAATCACTGACAGCGTCAATCAATTGAAATGCCCGGCGCATCCTCCGCTATCCACCCATTCCCTCTGCCGTACATCGCCCCAAGCTCCGGCTCCACTGCACCCGGTGAAACCATCGGGATGGTCGCCACTGTCACTATCGGCCCCATCAACGCAGCCAGTGGTGCCAGATTCAGCTTGTCTGCAATGACGGTGGCCAGCAGGGACGGTGCATTGCCCAGATTACGTTCCTGCTCCAATCGAATGGTGTCTTCCTGACAGTCCTCCACCCCGATGCCATATTGACTTTGCAGGACCTGGTTCAGTGACTCCGTGTACTCCGCCATAGACCGGGTCTGCCACCATTGCCGCTCCAAACCTTGCATGTAGGCGAACATGGCCGGGTCGCGTCGCACAATGGATTCGGTCAACTCGCCCAACTCAACCGCTGATCGAACATCCCATTGCTGCCCTGTGGGCTCTACTAGGTGGGTGCGACCGTGTTCAGTTTGAGTCAAGGTCCAACCGGCATCATCAATGGTTCCGAGGTTGCTCCATACGCGGGTATTGAGCGGTAGTCCATCGGTGGGGCTCTTGCCATGCCGGATGGTCAAGCGCCATGCCCCGTTCTGCCCTTTCTCACAATGGGTGACTTGTCCCTCGACGATATGGTTGACACCCTCCACTTCGGGCGGGCTGCAGGTCCACCGCACACGCTGCCCGATTTGAACGGGTGGTTGATGGATTTCGCTCGCCGTAGAGAATGCGTGCGAACCACGACTGGTGTGCCGGTAGGCCAGCTCGTGCAATTCGCTGTTGGCAAACCATTCAGGCAAGCCGTGTTCACGCCGGTATTTTTCAAGGCTGGCCAGGGTATCCAATGTGGTGGTGAAGCCGAATGCATCTACTACGCGCAAGGCATCTCCCGTCGCTGTGGCGTTCGGTACGATGTCCGCCAGAAACGCTTCGTCACGCCAACGCTGGGCCAAACCATGGGCATCGAGTTTGTCGATGACATCCGCAGGATGGCCACTGGCGAGGCTGGAATGGCCCACCACCAGCACATGCTGGTGTCGGGCAGCTTCTGCCAGGTGTTTGTTGTCCACACTGTCCCAATGCAGATCGAGATAGATGCTGCCATTGGCTGGCTCCACCCACTGCCCACGCAAAATCAGGCTGTGGCCATCATCTTGGGTCAGATAGCTGACTTGGTGACCCCGCAAGGCCCGCAAACTTTCTTCAATGGCACGCTCGGTGGCCGCCAATCGAGGAGAAACCCCCAGCCCGCTCCAATAGGCATCCAAGGCGACCGCCACGCCGTGTGGCATGGTGGAGTTGAACCGTCCCGTGGTCGTACCCATCAAGATGCCGACATTCTTGCCTTCCTCCGTGGAAATCGCAATGGCACCTTGCCTTGCCTGGTGCGGGTCATAACTCCAACGGGCGTTGGGGTGGAGCCTGGTTATTGCATCGACCAGCTTGACGTTCGCGGTCTGGCCATTGGAGAACCAGACGGTACGGTCGTCCACCAATGAGCGGGCCTCTGCTGTCATGGTACCGGAGATGGCCACCGGCACGATGGGCTTACGCACCCTGCCCTCCAAGTCCTTGGGCCATACCCGTTGAATATCAACCACTTGGATATTCTTCGCATTGTCAGGGGACTGGTTCAGTGGCAAGTATTTGTTGTGGCGTGCATTGCCGGGCTCCAACAACAAAGCCACATGGCGGTTGGACCATGCACGTTGGACGCCATCGGGGGTCACCACATCGCCCTGATACGCATGGGCTGGGTCACCCCACAGTTCTCTTTGTTCATGGGCTCGCGCACTCGGTGCCTTGAACGGGACATGCCGCGAATAGGGCATGCCCTGTTGGAGCTCAGTGGCATAGGTTTGCAGTGCCAGCGCATGCAGTTGACCTGAACGGGTCAGGAACGCCACAGGCGCACCCTGGAAGTCATGGCCTTCCTCGGCCAGACCGAGTTTGACGAGGGATGTGACATTGCGACCATAGTCACCAAAGGCCAGTGTGCCCACGTCCACTTTGGCACGCAGCAGCAACATGCGATGGCTGGCTGACAAGGCCAGTGCATCGCGTTGCGTGACCTCCTTGCCCTCGGGGGACAACAAGCCATCGGTGTCCAGCATGGCGGCATGGAAGTCATGAATCAGCTCGGACCGAACCGCATCGGGATGTGCCAATGCGGAGGCAAGTGCAGCATGCAACTGCTTGGGCGATTGAGAATGAATGAAGTGTCCCATCGTGCGGCCCTGTACTTACTGTGACATTCCAAAACCGGAATGTGCATGGGTGTGCGGGTCAATGCCCTGCCCAATGCCGGGGGCCGCCCAGGGGTCCATCGGATCGCCTCGAACCAACTGCACCGTTTGCACCGTCTGGATGGGTGCGATGACCGTCGGGCTGACACCGTCCATGGTGTGGGACATACCGGGGGTCTCGCTTGCAAGCTTGGCTGCTGCTTCCAATTGCATGGGGTGCTTTTGCATGACCCAGTCAGCGGCTTTCTCGGCAGCAGAAAATGCGGAGAAAAGGGCTTTGGGGTCATCCAGAATCAAGGACTTCCAGGAGTCCAGATAGGCTGCGGTTCGCTTGATGGTCTCCGAGTTCGCTCCAACGTCGAGCAGATGTTGAACAAGGAAGAAGCTTGAGGTTTCCGCGATCAGCTCCTCTTTCTGGTAGGCATTACTGCCGTCACCGGGACGGCCTGTGAGGTCCCGGCCGAGTCTGGCGGGGTGTCCTGTGCTATGGCTTGCTTCATGTAACAAGACCGCGTAGTACTTGTCTCGCGCACTCTCTAAAACGGCTCCGTTTTCATCAAGGGTGTCCACGAACTGGCTACGCTCGGGCATCATGATGGCATCTGCCGATGGACTGTAATACGCATGATCCTGTGCTTCGCATTTGACCGGCACCCCCAATTGGTCGATCAGCTCCTCAATCGCAGCCGACCGCTCCCATTGCGGCTTTTCCTCTGTCTCCGGCAAGGGGGCCAGATTGGCAATATTGCTCGCATGAAAGACGATGTAGCTTTGGAGGTAACTCCGTCCTTTGACGATGCGTGTTACCGCCTTGCCATCAGCATCCAGCTTAGGCTTGCCCGCACTGTCCAGCACTGGCATTTTTTTCTCAATGAAACCCATCTTGTAAATGGGCAAGCCCTTGGCACCCTTCATGACATGTGGCAGGTCCTTTTCTGGGGTACCGGACTTGGCCATCTCGCGGGCCATCGCCTGGATTTGCTTGTAGGTCATGTAACGGGCATCTGCCGTTTCTTTGTCCACCATGTCAAAGGTCAACA
>JAIFLV010000031.1 GCA_020048895.1 Rhodoferax sp.
GGCGTAGGTTGGATAGCGGGAGCCGTGTAAATCGAGAGATTTACGCACGGTTCTGCGAGAGGCTTTGGGTGAAACCCCCAAGGCCTACTCACCCGCACATCAAAGTAGCCGGCCAGTGGAAGTATCGTAAGCGACTGGGCACGGCACATACCAGCGCACGCAGGTGAGCATGACCTCCAGCGAATAGCGAAGGCGTTTGAGCACCTTGCTCAGGGTGCTGCTGATCAGACTTTTGCGAAAATCAAACATCGCGGGGATTGCCGTTTACGCTTACTGCGACTGAGCCCCGATGGCTGCGCCTAGAAGGAAAAATTGGAGATTCAGGGTCTTTGAGCATGGTGTGCACGATCTATTGCGTGCACACGATCTGCAAAGATTGAGCCCACCTCAGCAAGGTGACTTCGCTGGCACTTACAAAACACGGGCAGTACTAGGAATATTCTCAACATCCGCAACGCAAAGTTCATTGTCAGAGATGCCGCTGAGCGGCGTTCCTCCGGCAGCATGGAAGTTGAGGTAATCCCGGAAGATTCAACTGGAACAGACACTGGCATGAAGCACACCTTCAAGAAAGACACGCCCGTGGTGTAACAAGGTCGCCATTGTCCGCTATTACGGCCTCTTCTCCTGCAGGGGCGAAACCAGCACCTCGGGACGCACGCCGCGCACAGCGCGGTAGGCCGACTGCTCCATCAAATTGGCCAGCCTGCGCAACATGTCACTAACCGGCATCTGGTCGGCAACGTCCAGCGCCGTGGAGTTGGGGTCATGGTATTTAGTGTTGTCGAAGTGCGAGGTACGCCGGAGCACCTCTAGCGTCTTGGCGTCAAGTGTCACCCGGTCAAAGTAGAAGAACGGCGCGATGAACGTCGAGTAGTTCCCTTTTTCACCTGTCTTGGGGTCCACCGTTCGACTCTGCCCGTCATGCTCGATGGTGGTGGCCTCGCCATTGTCGCCAAATTCGACCACGATGTTCTTCAACGGCTGCACATAGACGCCGATTCCACCCAGCTTGTTACCCATGCCATCACGTTCGCCCGAAACGTAGCGTGGCACGATGGCCTCAACACGGTCCCATTCAGCGCGCTGTGGAACGGCACGGAGGTGTTCGATCAATGCCGCCAACAACATGTCGTTGCGCTCGGAGCCGTACACCTTTTTTAAGGCTTCCTTGGTGTCGTTCGGCGTATTCCACAGCAAGAGCACGCGACGAGCATCGGGCTCCTCCTTGGAAATCGCACGGTCCAGCCCACGTAGTACCGAGGCGTTCAATGCCTGATTGGGAATCGGGACAGTTTTGCGGTAGGTTGGGTCAATATGGGAACTCACGGAAGCACGCTGGCGGGTAAAGGTCACTTGATCACCCACGGTCGCTACCAGGGCCACCACCGCCGGCATTTTGTCATGCTCCTGTGCCAAGAGGGCACAGGAGTAACTCCACAGGGTCATGGCCACCCATGCGCCTGCCCATCCCGCCAATGGCGGCTTACGTAACGCTGTCATTTCAGGCTCCTGTCATCGGCCACACCATTCCGAATGCTCTGACGCTGGGTCAACAACTCCATTAAGACATCCCCAGACTGGACAGCTTGACCTTCAGTGATTGATAAAGCAACTTCTTTTCTGTAAATTCCGCGAACTGATTCTGAGGTGTTGCGCATACGCACCGAATCAGGACTTCATGCTCAGGTAGATTTTTGCGGTCATCCACTCCTCTACAGGGACTTCTCACGTAGTCAAGTTATTTGGGCGATTGTTTTCGTTGGTTGACGGCATTTCATTTCTTGCATGATTGGAAAGCTGCGAAAAACGAGGGACAGACACCTACTCTACAGACGGCCTTGTTGCATCAGTCGGTGCGGGCCCAGATACGAACCTATAAGGACATCCCTTTGTAGTCAATACCTTGGCCTGACATCTTGGCGACGAAGTAAAGGTTGCGGACGGCGTGCCTATAAACGGGCATTTTTGCTGCATTGTTCTGCGGCCCCTGATGAAAGACGCGCGCTAGGGCCTCCATTCGCTCGGCAGGTACTCGTGCGGGCGCGTCAATGGCTGTACAAGAACAAGCTGGTGATCGTGCACGAGCGGGCAATTCGGACACTGATTGCGGCGGCACTTGCACAACTCGAAGTTGAAACAGGCACCACCATCGCCGCCAGCGTTGATCCAGCAACCCTTGATCGCTGGCGAGCCTCAGTTTCAGAGCTGCGCCCAGATGGGCAAACCCAGCAGAGTTGGCTACGTCCGTCTCGCTTCATGATAAAGAGCACAAAGCAAAACCAAACAATCGGCGATAAATGTCTGCTAACTTACTGACTTAGTTGTAAATCCGATACCTTGTCGAAGTCTTGAGCACTTAACTTTAGACAATGAATGGGGGATGTTGTTACATGGGTGCCCGCCCAGGTCTTACAGTAGCTCGGCGAAGCATAGTTAGCGGGGGCATCGATGTCAACCAAGCCAAAGTTCGCCATATCTTCTTTCGATAGTGCCCACAACGCTACTGGAGGGGATATTTCGTGACCTATGCGCGCGATTCTCCCGTCTATGCCAACGGCCTTGTAAAAGACGTCCTGCATGTCGAAAGTCTTTCTCGAGTAGTCCATCGAATGTCGTTCAGCGAGTGTCAACCCCTCCCGTCCTACCAGCTTTTCTTTAGCACTCAGCTTGTTGAATCTTTCAACGAAATTCCATTGCCGGGCATCGCCATGCCACAAGACAAATGCGCCGTCATCAATCTTTCGCTTGCGCCCAGCCGGGAAAATGTAATTGGCGCAGGACGAATTGCATGCATGCGTAACGATAACGGACAGGCCGTGTGTATGGATTGCATTTCCAAGTTCCATAGAAGCGACTAACTCTCCACCACGACTGTCAATTCGAAGCGTGTCAAATCGGTCGCTCTTCACTAGTTCAATTACCTGATCTGTCGATGGCTTGAGCAGCGGACCCTTTAGGCTTATAACCCTGCCATTCGTTTGAATCTCTAGTTTCTGGTCGATAAGAACATTTGTTTCTGCTGCGAGAGGGTAACCACTAATAAATAGCGCTAGAACTGCAAAATACATCTTCATAAAGCATTTGGCCTAGTGACAAACAACCGTAGTTAATTCAAACTGAATTCAGTGTCGCGGGACTTTGACTCGCTGTTCTTTCCATAAAATGCGTGAGAAGCAATGCAAGTGTTGTCACCATGATGAACGCAAAGAACGTCCTAGAGACACTGAGCATCAAATCGTACGAAACCAGCGAGTTTCATCTTGTCGCAATACTCTTGGGTTCCGTAGTTTTCTGGTAATGTGACGTTTAAGACACCGAATTCTGCCATCCGCTTTCCTGTCATCAACCAGTGACTAACTGGCCTACCGGGCAGATACCCGAAACTAGTTATGCGCATATCTACTCCGATCTTGGTGAAGTATTTTGTTTCGAGTTCGACCCATTTTTCACCAGCAATAAGCATTGCCGTTTCGCGGTCACTTAGCCTGGCAACTCCAGGCATTCCTCTTTTTTCCGATAATTGAACAATGCCTTGAACATAGTCATGGTAACTCTGATGCTCACTAAACATCACGAACGAGTCGGGTTCTATTAGCTTTCGCTTCGCTGCTACGAAAATGTATCTGGCGCAAGAAGACGAGCACTGTCCGCTGACGACGACTGTCATTTGATGGTCAAACACGGCAGTCCCAATTTTCCGTGCAGCGACTTGATCACCGCCTGCGCTCTGAATTATCAAGGTGTCAAATGTCTGCTGCCCAATTAAGCTCACGATCGATTTTGCAACCACCGCATCTAGATCCCCGGCGTAGTGAATCTCGGATCCAGTGGTAATCACTTTTCCCCGAACTGTTGGCTTCGTCCAAATAATGCTATCTGTTGGCATGCCCGCACTTGCCATCAAGTGCAAGCCAAATGCAATGGCTGCGAACACTGGTTTCATTGACTTCCCTATGCTGAATAATGTGGCATCAAAGAGAAGCCAAAGAATGCATTAAGCTATACAGATGGTGATGTCACCTGGACTGCTTGGGTCAGGAGAGTCGTAGCAGCCTGCTGGTGGATCCGGATTCAAATTTGGATCTGGAGGACAGTCAGCTGGCTCCGAAGTGTCGTCGTCATATATCCAATAGCAAGTTCCATCTGTACCTGGAACCAGTTCTCTCGATGCATCCGCACCACCAGAGACAAGCATCGTCTCAAATTCAGTCAAGTCTTTCAAATTAACCTCCGAAGTTTTCCACTAATTTCACCACATCCTACTTTCAGCAGGAGTGACCTCTTGATGCAAAAGCACTTTGTACAGCGCGATAGCGTTGACAAAGTACTCCAGCAACTCTTCCCAATCCCCTGTCGCTACTGTGTAGCGCAAACGGACTTCGTGACCCCCACGGGCCAAATGATTGATTTCCTTGATTGGGACGTAGTGATCTTTCGGCATCCCTGCGCGCCGCAGAATTGCGTTGAAAACCATGCGGCTGGTTCGGCCGTTCCCGTCACCAACAGGATGCATCCAGTTCAAGATCCCATAAGCAACGGTGGCATCCACAATTGCGTTACTAAATCTTCTTTGTCTTAGGGCTCCGTGCAGCGCCGACAAACACTTTGAAATTCCATGTGAATCTGGGAATTGCCAACTCCAGCCATTTTTGTCGCCCGCCAGTTCCACGCCATTCGTTCGCAAGTTCGTCAACGGCAAGCCCTTCACCATAGCGCAGATCATCAACAGCTCCGCTACAAACGCGTCTGGGACAGGCTGCTCCAGTGATAGCAGCAGTGCTTCGCATCGCGAATCCAAGGTGCGTTGCTCCATATCCGAACGCCAAGGAATACCCTGCTCTGTGGGATGGCATCGCGACACGGACGCTTCGCCGAGACGGTGCCAGAGAGGCGCGACTGGAGCTTGCAAAGCTTGCTCATTCAACGCAAAGTTATCAAAGCGCTGAATACTTTCCCTAACGTGCAGGCATGCGTTCACTTCAGTCTGTACAAGTGCGAGTTCAGCTTCCGCCAAGTTTTTGAGGAGTGGGGCAGGTATGTCCAAATCTTTGGGTACACATGGCTGCGATAGCACGTAGCGTCTTCGCGTCGTTTGAGCAGTGACATTCATTTTGGATGGTGCTAGATTCATGAAGACAGGGTCGGTGCAGTTAAGTTGACCAGTCCTTTCACCGAAATTTCGCGATTTGTTCTGAAAAGGATCTCAATGCGCTTTAACGCATGCACCTGAAATAAGCACGCGCCGCGCCGATTGTGTTCTCTGATGCAAGTACGCCCAAGTCGCCCACATTCGCATCGCCAAAATGTCCAATGATTCCGACGCATCAGCACCCGGTATGACAGCCAATTCCAGTTCATTCAACGCACACAAAACGTTCCCCTTTTTGCATATCAATAGGCGATGCACATTACGCCTAGTACGGACACTCCATACACCGCCCCGCAGTCACCACTCGGGTGCATTTCAACTCGTAAGGCTCATTCACATTTACACGATCACGGTCTTTGGGGTCACGATTGGTCAGATCATCAGACATATCGTCTCCTCAGCAGGTTCATTTGATGCTCTACAACATGCATCAATTTGAAGGTGCACGTTAATCCATTTGATAGTTTCTGACCATCCCCACAAATGGGGATGTTTAGACAATATTCACACGAGGAGTCTTCCGTCAGTCTAAAGATGGAATCCCAATTTCCTACGTGTCTGGACAGTGCGCAGTCTTCCGCCGGAATTAACGCCACCATTCGCTCGTCTTCAAAGGGTGGGGCGTGGTGATGTTTGGCCAGCATTTTCGTCAGGTCAGAGGCCTCGGTTGGGTAATTGATGGCTAGGTGTTTCAGCAGTCCTTGTGCGATATAGCCGAGCGGAATAGGATGGTGATCCGGCGCGTCCAACTCTGGCACGAAAGTGGCGCGTCGATCGAGCACGCGATGTTCTGGCTGTGTACCTACCTGCGCCGCGCAAATTTCTCCGATACCTATTGGTACCTCACTGGCACGCCGGAATTGATGGAATCGGTGGGCGCGCGGTTTGAGCGTTTCGTGCGGCAAAGAGCAGGCCATGAGTAAGGCGATCTCCCCCAGGGTTGCGTCCCTGGTGCAGGAGTTCTTCACCGACTACATGACACGCCAGCGCTCACTCAGCCCGCAAACCGTGGCATCCTACCGTGACAGTTTCTTGCTGCTCCTGCGATTTGCCGAACAGACCCTGGGCAAGGCAGCCACTGCTTTTGAGTTGTCGGACCTCCAGGCGAAGTTCGTCGCAAGTTTTCTCGACCACGTGGAGCGCGAACGGGGAAACTCACCGCGCAGCCGCAACATCCGCCTGGCAGCGCTGCGTTCGTTCCTGAAGTGTGCCGCCCGTCGCGACCTCGCCAGTCTGAGCGTCATCGAGCAGGCGCTGGCGGTGCCGATGAAGCGTTTCGAGCGCAAGATGGTGCGCTTCTTGACGCGCGAGCAGATGCTGGCTGTGATCAATGTTCCAACCACGACCTGGCTGGGTTAACGCGATCACTTGCTGATGACGCTAATGTTCAACACCGGCGCCAGGGTGGCCGACTGGCCACTCCACTGAGCCAGTAGTGCCAATGCGCAATTGCTTACAAAGCTATCCGTAAATACGTTTCTCGCCTGATGTTATCTTTCGGAATGCCATGATGGATGCCGCCAAGTGGTTGAGCGCCAGGAAGCTGCGATCAAGGTTTTCGTATCGCACCAGCAACTTGCGAAACCGGTTGAACCAACTGTGCGCTACTTCCACCACCCAGCGTCTGGCCTTCTTCTCAGTGACTCGCTTGCGTTCTTTGACTTCTTGCCTTCGTCCTTTGACATGGGGATGTAGCCATGCTCCTCAATTACTGTCAGCGCGGGTGTTCCTGTATATCCTGCGTCAGCACACAAGTGCTTGTGCCGCCTGATAGGCGGACTTGGTCGCTCAATCATGATGGCATCGAGAACGGCCGCCAGTTGCGAAACATCATGCCGATTTGCTCCGGTCACGACGAGCGACAACGGGACGCCACGACCGTCTACCAGCAAATGGCGTTTGCTCCCATTTTTTCCCCCTATCCGTCGGGTTGGGGCCCACGCTCTCTTGTGCCAGGGGTGCTTTCATCATCGCCCCATCAATGCTTTGCCATCGCCAGGCTATGCCTTCAAACTCGTCGTACTCGGCAAGTCCGAGTTTCCACAGTGCTTCAAAGACGCCTGCTTTCTCCCATTCCAGAAAGCGGGCGTGGATTGCGCTGGCACTGCCGTAGCGCTCAGCAGGGAGCGCCTTCCACTGGCAACCTGTGCGTAGGACGAACACGATACCCTCAAATACCAATCGAGGGTCTTTTGGCTTGCGTCCGCCACCGGACTTTCGGGCATAGGTCTGATCTGCAATGCGCTGGCGCACTGGAATCAGTGGTTCAACGCGGCTCCAAAATTCATCGGTGACTTCCCATGCTTTCGCCTTTGCCATCTTGCCTCCACACGCGGATATCACGTATGGAAAGTCATTATCCTTTATTTACGGATAGGTTGTAAGTCATTCAGAACAGCCTATGAGTCGTAGTTGTTTTGTCCCGTTAGACGGCAACAGCACAGCAGATACGCCGAAACTGTTGAACCTCAACCCCATGTAATTCCATTTCCAGTTCATTGATGTAATAATGTCTCTCCATCAGCACTGATGGAGATGGGCATGGCTCGGCCAGCGACCGGAGATGAACAGATATTGATGAGTGCTCGTGAAGCGATTGCTTCTGCGCAGACTGTTGAGCAGTTGCGCCAGGCGCGAGCAGTTGTTTTGCCGCTTGACTACTCCATGAGCTTGTCCGATACGGCGCAAGTCATTGGCGTATCACCCGGATGGGCGTGCCAATTGCGGCGTCGGTTTATGAAGGGCAAAGTGGCAGGTGCTCCAGATGTCCCAACGCCAGGTGGACGCAAACGCCAGAACATGACTGTGCAGGAGGAGCGAGAGTTCCTTGCTCCTTTCCTAGAGTCGGCTGCTGCCGGTGGGGTATTGGTCGTTGGCGAGATCAAGGCTGCTCTGGACAAGCGTCTGGGGCGTGAAGTAGCACTGGCCTCCGCCTACAACTTGCTACACCGCCACAACTGGAGAAAGCTCGCTCCAGACAAGCGTCATCCAAAAAGCGATCCGTTGGCTCAGCAGGAGTGGAAAAAAAACTCCCCGAAACTCTCAGGAAAATCCGCTAAGAGTGGGCGCAAGGTCAACCCATCAAACTGATGTTCCAGGACGAGGCGCGCTTTGGGCGCATCTCGGACGTGCGAAGGTGTTGGGCTCCCAAGCCCGTACGCCCACTTTGCCAGGGCATGCTGACACACGAGTACACCTACGCCTTTGGCGCAGTGGATGTCTGTACCGGCGAACTCGACAGCCTGATCCTTCCGCATGTCAACACCGCTTGCATGCAGCTATTTCTCAACGAGGTCTCTGCACGCCATCCAGGCGATCGCATCGTTATGGTGATTGACGGCGCAGGGTGGCACCGAAGTGAGTCCCTCAAGCCACCCGAAAACATCTATTTGCTCAGCCTGCCGCCCTACGCGCCTGAACTCAACCCCATTGAGCATGTATGGGATGAGCTACGTGAGAAGTTCTTCCATAACCGGGTCTTCAACAGCCTTGACGCGCTTGAGGATCATCTGGCATTGGCGCTGAACTCTTTGGAAAAAGACAACATGACTGTCGCATCCATTGTGTCATGGTCGTGGATTATGGGCGCGCTATTAACTTCACTTATGAATTAGAAATGGAATAAAAGGTCGCTTAAAGATCTCCAAACCGCGTGGTGCAGGAATCAACCCAAACACCGTCGTTTGGGACAACGCCACTAATGGCGCTGCTAAAGAACTTGTTTGACTGCTGATTTCATCGTCTTGTGTTGGCGCTGCATTTTCATCTGCATTTATGTCTTCACGGCCAATCCCGCGTGCTACTTCACTCACTTGACTTCCTTGCCTATTGGCCCTCCCTGAAGGGTCGTTGTTGTGGGCGTAGAAGTTACCAACTTTACTCTCTATTTCATATCCCCAAAACTGGTGATAGACGATCCTTGCATTGCGCCAGACAATCATCTGTAAAGCTCTTTACATCTTGCGGTGGCCGAGAGTGGGGGCCATCGGTTCAAGGGGCACTACAGAAAGAGGAATAGATGATTGTTATCAACAGAACGTGCCTGCGTCTCGGGTTAGCGATGGTGCTGATCTCTCCACTGACAGCCAACGCCTGGAAACTTTCCCCCGAGGGATCTTTCATCGAAAAGAAGCTAGCTTCGCGAACACAAGACTACTTTGATAAAGTAGTTAGTGACTTTGCCCTGATGGGCATCAGCGTCATTGGCACCAGCGTGCACGAGGAGATCACCAATCGGATTTTGGGTTGTGAAGGCGATGCCGATGTTTGTGGGTCCCCCGAGTACGATCCGGAATACGCCTACTATCTCGCCGGTGTGCGCTGGAACGACGATCCGCCTTTTCGATTTGCTTCCGGGCAGGGAAACTTCCTAGGCTGCTCTCCTACGCAGACAATCCGACTGGTTACACAACCCTATTGCTGGGCACGAACATTCAAGGACGGGGAGCGTCGTGCTTCTACGGGTGCAGTGCTCGACGGCTCGAACGCAACGCTTCTGGTCAGGTCGCATTTTGGAGATCTTCAATTCCTTCACGCAATGGCCACAGCCGATGCAGAACCCGCACAAGATACCCGCTCTCGTATCCTCGTCTGGAGTGAATTTGCGTGGCGAACGAGCCTGGGTGAATACAACCCGGAGTCAACCATGGTGTCGGTTGACCTTCCGGGATTTGCCGAGATGTTCAAGTTCAATCGTGAGTGGCGAATCCAGGATCTGTTTGCACTAGGCAATCCACATATTCGCAAACCTTCGTCCATGAGCAAGGTGGCCTTTGGAAGCCTGCTGCACAGCGTGGAAGACTCCTTTGCAGGTGGTCATGTGGAACGACGGGATCCGATTCCTGGTCAGAAGTGCGTGGCCCTGCCCGCGTTTGACCAGCCCGGCAAGGTGGTTGAGTTTCACTCCTACTCCCGACAGGACGCCGGCAAGCATGGGGAAGGTGACTCCCGCAAGTCGTTTTCGGCACACTGGAGCTTTGGGAGCCCACACGTGGTGGAAGTAGGAAGAAACCTCTATTCCTTCTACCAACGCAAAAGTCCATGGAGTGAAGTCAAGCCTTACCTGGAATGTGTTTTTGAGCTAGATGCGCAGGTACGCCCTGCAAGTGCGCTAGCAGGCTATGCAGCCGCTAGCGCAAGGTGACTGAAAGAGAGATTCTGTCCCGCAATCCGCTGACAAGCGCCGTATATCGAGGAGGAGAACTAACCTTGCCCAGAAACTTGATCATGTCCTTGCGCAGTGCATAGACAGCGTTCAAGCCGATATTTACATCTGCAGTGATTGCCTTGACGTCTTCCATGGCCAACAAACACAAGAGTGCTGAACATTGTTCCGCAGTCATGCCACCAATAAAGCTGTTCACTTCGCGACGCAACTGGTACTTCTCCCAAGCGTGCGCAGCCTCGGGCCCCATGTCAATGAGATGCTTTGCAATCGAATTGACGAGCAACTTGACATTTGGCGCCTTCTCAAAAAACCCATGAACCGGATAAATCAGACTTATGCCATTGATTTGGTCAGCACGAATGCGTCCACTCACCAGTACTGCTGGGATTTCTACACCGGCATTGCGGAGTTCTGGCAGATAGCGGCTAGGGGGAATGGGATGCACGTAATAGTCACAAAGCAGAAGCGTTGGCTTGGTGTAGCTTTGCACAATGCGCTCGACGACGCGCTCTGTGTTATCGATGCAAACGACATCGGCAAAGCCGACCTCCTCGAACTCCTGTCGATAGAATGAAAGCAGGTCAGCTTCGTCTTCAATAATGATAAGTTGTGGATACATAGAGTCCTTATGATGAATCGGACTACTCCGTCATACGGGAGCCAACCGCAACAATATTCCAATTTTGCAGTGTATTCCCGAATCACCAACTGTCATGCCCAATAGACCAGAGGGTGCCGCATTGCGCCGCGTTGGCGCTCGCTCTTGGTGGGCCTGGCTGCTCGCCGGTGTGTTGCTGGCTTGCTTCACTTACTACTGGAATGGGGCATCGACCACTGCTCCTGGATGGCCGGCTCAATTTGAAATCGTACCGGTGGCTGCAGATGCAGCACGATCACCCGAACCGATCGTGGCTGGAGGCGACAAACTTGTGAATCTCGCTGACGACATGGCGCTGTCTATCGTTCTTGCACAGGGTAGCGACCCACCCGAGGCACTTCGGCAGTTGCAATTGGGGTCGGGTACGCCGTTGGGTAAGCGTGACACGTTGTCGAACGATTTCGAGAACAACGCAAGCACTTCACTATATGTCTGGTTTACTTATAAAACGACCGGCCAAGATCCCGTGCTGCTGCGTTATCGCTCGCTTAGCCAGCTTTTGACTGCCGTCTGGTTGTCCGATCCCTCTGGCAAGTCGTTTCAATTGATTGACCTTGCTGGCCCGGACGCGCCAACTTATCAAAAGATCCTCACGGGCACGGCGAAATCGGCACAATTGGTCCCCTCCATAACGCTTCCTGCTACTACCGATCAACCGCTTCAGGTGTTGGTAAGAATCGACTCCATTTTCCCCTATTGGTCTAGCTTCACACTGAACTCGGGTTACCTATACGAGCGACAACGCAATGAGAGAAACTACCTTGATGGAATCGTGCTTGGTGCCTTATTGGTGTCTACAGCATTCGCTTTATATGGAATCTACTTCCGCCAAACCATCGATTACCTGACATTCTTGCTGGCTACGAGTGCGCTGTGCCTATGGTATTTGGCGCTGGGGGACCACTTTATAGGTGCCGAGTTTGTTTTCTTGCGTCGGTTTGTGCTAGCTGGTCCGGCCTATATCTACTTTCTCTTGCATGGAATTGGGCTTCAGCGTCTGCTTTACCCACGAGAGAGACACGGCACAAGGCAGGTTTGGACTTGGCCATTCCTGCCGCTATGGCTTTCTTCGGGCTACACCTGCATCGGTCTGCTGGGCGCAACGGCCTACGGCGTGTTTGGTTTGCAAACGCCTGAGGTGAGCCTGATCAATGCTCTGAACGAATGGCTCTTTATTGTGGCACCCTTCATGCTTTTGCTAGCGGTACTGCTCGCCCCCAACAGGCGCATACCAGCCTATCCACTGCTGCTTCTCGTGGAAATTGTCGGCGCTCTTGGAGCACTGCTCCAATACGTGCACTTCAATTCCCCGTGGTTGGATAGCAGACTTGCAGAAGTCCTGATTCGCTATCCTCTGCCACTGGAGGCACTGCTATGGGCTGCCGCACTTTCGTCGCGCTTCAACTATCTTGAAATGATTGCCAAGCGACGCGTGAAATCTGCCCTGCGCAACGAAGCCAGAAAGGTTCGCACCGCAATGCAGGCGACCCTGGAAAGCCGAGAGCAGGCGCTGGCCGCGCTGGACAACAGCTACCACGCTTTGGATCAGGTCCGCACTTCGATGCTTGGCATCATAGATGCCCACTCGCACGCGGCCGGCAACCTCTTGATGCGTCTGGGCGGCCATCTGGCGCGCATAGGTCGCGGGGAATCGCCGGATCTTCCGAAACACATCACGGCCGCATCCAAAGTTCTGGATGAGCTGGCGACGGCGGTGCAACGGACCGAGCTCGCTGTCGACGAGGCGCAATCATCGCAACATGCACTTGCTCCCGCTTCCAGTTTGCTGCGATGGCAGGCTGACGCAGTCAAGGAGCGCTTGACCCGAAGAGGGGTCACGCTAAACCTGAACATTGATGGCGACTGTGAAATGTTGATGGTCGACGGATACCACTTCATGGAAGTGGCCCGCGAGTTGCTGTCAAACATCAACCGCTACGCAATTAACGATTCCGTGGCCAACATCAGCCTCAAGTGCAACGCGACGCAAATCATTGCATGCGCAGAAAACACAGCGGTCTTGCGTGTGGATGACCAGGCGCTGCGCGTGGGCTGGCCGGTCAGCCCCGCAACCTCCAACTTTTCTGGCGAGCAATCTTCAGGGCGTGGTCTTGCGACCCTCGGGACGCTACTGGCCAGCATTGGCGGCACAGTGCGGTACGACACACGAGGCCCATCACAGGTCGTTGTCACTGTTGTTTTACCGCTGAGGTAAGCCCAGGCAATTTACCGCCAACCAACAATCTTTAACCGCAAACATTTAAAGCCACCTGCACAAGTGAAATCTCACCTAGTGCGGTGAACCTTACCGCCGCGCGGTAAATCTCACTCAGTTTGCACATTCGCTCCTTGTAAAAATTCAAGCGTCACACATCGATGTTTGAAACAAGGGACTGAATGTCATGCGAATCCGAAAGCTGATAGGACTGGCTGTGTTTTGTGACGTTGCAGCAAATGTGGAGCATGCAGCGCCGAATCCGCCACCGAAACCACCCGCTGCGCCGAAGCCCTTTTGTCTGGGAATCGTTTGCGCTGGCCATTGAGACGCGCTAGCGTTTTCGAACTTTAAGCATGAAACTGTTTCGCGACGAAGTAGCCGCCGCGCAAACCGCGCAATGGTTGGGCAGCGTGCGCGTGGTGCGGCCCCTGTCATTCGCTTTGGTGACGGGCAGCGCCATTGGCATTGCCCTGGCACTGATGGCGTTTGCCGCCTGGGGTGAAGTCAACCGCAAGGCCCGCCTCTCGGGCCTCTTGGTGCCTACGATGGGCACACTCAACGTCACCACGCCCCAAGCCGGTACCGTCGTGCAACTGTCGGCTAGCGAAGGCCAGACGGTGCAGGCAGGGGATGTGCTGCTGGTGTTGCATGCCGAGCGCAACAGCATGCGCGATGGAATGGCTGAAGACACCCACTCCCGCATTGCCCAGCAAATTGAGGCCAAGGCCCAAACTCTGCAGACCGAGGGCACCCTGCGCGAGCTCCAAGTGCGCCAGCGCGAACAGGCGCTGACTGACCGCATGCGTGCCATTCAAGCAGAACTGCGCCAGGTAGCTGAGGAGATCAACCTGTCCGAGCGCCGGGTGCAACTGGCCCAAACCACCCTGGCGCGCCATGAACAACTGGCCAAAGACGGATTTGTGTCTGCCGCCCAGGTGCAAACCCGGCAGGAAGAGCGCATGGACGTCGACGCCCGCCTGCAAAGCAGCCAGCGCAACCGGTTGGCCTTGCAAAAAGATTTACAGGCAGTCAAAGCCGAGCGCGATGCACTGGCCGCCCAACTGCGGGCAGACCTCAACCAACTGGAGCGCAGCCGCGCCAGCCTGGAGCAAGAAGCCACCGAGAACGCAGCCCGCAAGAGCATCGTCATCACTGCGCCCTTTGATGGCACGGTCACTGCGCTGGGCTTGATGGCGGGGCAATCGGTGCAAGCCGGGCAATCGCTGCTCACACTGTTGCCCCCGGCACAGCTGCAAGCCCATCTGTATGCGCCCAGCCGCACCGCAGGCTTTGTGCGCCCAGGGCAAACGGTTTATCTGCGCTATGCCGCCTTTCCATACCAAAAGTTTGGCCTCTATGCGGGGCAAATCACCAGCATCTCTGCCACCCCATTTGCCCCCGCCGAGCTGCCGCCCAATCTGGCCCAGCAGCTACTCGCCCAGGCTGGGAGCAATGAGGCCATGTACCGCGTCAATGTGCAGTTGGCTGATCAAGCCATCAAAGCCTACGGAGAAGACATTGCGCTGAAACCCGGCCTGACGCTGGAGGCAGATGTATTGCAGGAGAGCAGAAAGGTCTGGGAGTGGGTGCTGGAGCCGGTGTTGGCGGCAAGGCAGCAAGTGAAAGTTCTTAACTCGGGTCCGCGAGGCAAACGCGAAGACGTTTGAGAGATCGGGCAGTGTTGGAAGCGCAAAGGCCGAGCGCGTTTTTGGCATCTTTAAAGATTGGAAATTGATATGCGTGAATTGACTATGAATGAAGTTGGAGAAGTAAGTGGTGGTGTTGGCGGGGCTGGTGCCGCAATGGGCGGCGTTGCAGGCGGAACCGTTGGCGCCATGGCTGGGTACGCCGCGTCTGGCGGTTCAGCGCTAGGCACCACCGTCGGTGGAATTGCGGGAACTATTGTTGGCTCCGCAGTTGGGTTCTTCACCGGCAGCCCGACACTGGCTGCTGCGGCAGGCGCGGCTGCTGGCGCTGCCGCGGGTACGGCAGTTGCTGGCGAAGCCTCGTCAAAGTGATAGATGCATCAGAAGGCGGTGAGCATCATGATATTCACAGACGTTACGAATCTCCCGGAATTCAATCGTATTCCCATTGCAAAGCGACAAAGCGTTGTCAACAGCGTGCTGCTAGGGACATTGCTTTCAAGGTGGGGGCTTGTCTCCGTGTTGGTGGCGGCGCTCCTTTTCTATTGGATCACCTACGCGTCGCCAGCACTGGAGCCATTGGTTGTAACGTTTCTTTGCATTGTTGCTGCGGGCATCGCAGGCCATATCTATACGCGAGGCGTGTTGGCAATGGCACCAAATCTCATAGCGAAGGCACTTGGCGAAACGCAGTGAGCCCATATTGTCAGTGCAGCAGCAAGTGAAGGTTCTAAACGCTGATCCGGGAGGCAAGCGCGAAGGCGCGTGAGGGATCGGACAGTGTTGGAAGCGCAAAGGCCGAGCGCGTTAATCGGTTAAATTTGAAGCAAGAGGAAATTATGCGTACTTTAGAAATAGTGGAAATTGAACAAGTTGGTGGAGGACTGACCGCAGCAGAAGGTGCCGGGCTTATCTTGGCTGTTGCATCAATTGCGCTTACGCCAGTGGTGATCGGAGTAGCGCTTGGCGCCGCCGGTGGTCTGCTAATTGCGGATGCTCTTAAGTAGTTGAGCGCCACGTCTGATCAGTAAAACTATTATTGGTCAGACTTAGAAAGTATCAGAATGAATGCCGATTTATCTTGGTCGGACGACGCCTCGCTACCACGACATTCCGCCAACGGATGGGCTGTGTGGAAAGGCAAAGCCATTCCGTGCATTGACCTCTCAGAGGTTAACAATCATCTTAAAGGATGGAATCAAACCAGCACAATTTTAGTTGGGGCACCGAATAGCGCGTTGTTTCTGCCTCCTACTGCCATTGCGGAAGTCAAAACGTCTCTAGTAACTGCGGTAATACGCCAATCACACTTTGGTGTCTTTGTACTTTTTGCGCTGAGCACCTTGTTCTTTATTTTGGCTGCGCTAAATATTGGCCAAAACAGGGCGAATCTGGCGACTGCCATTGCTGGGATTTCGCTTATTGCTTGGATCGATTTGCATTGGTTTTTACGTGACGCTTCCTGTCTTTCGGAGAGAGTGCGCTATCTATTTTGGTTGACACACAACGCTCTGCCCAGACGAGGATTTTGGGTCTGCATTGTCTTTATGTCCATTTTGGCAATCGGACAACTTGCATTGAACGCGACTTTTGGATATGAACAGGCGATTGAAACTTATGGATTTGTATTTAAGTCCGTGCGAGATGGTGAATTCTGGCGCGTCCTCGTTGGACCGTTTTTTCACGGAAGCTTTGTCCATTTCTTAAACAATGGATTCATGCTCATGTTTCTTGGCCCGGTGTTGTGGCCATCGTACGGTTATCGATGTTTGTTTTTTCTCATAATTGGCAGTTCGGTTGGTGCTACCGCAGAGATGCTAAGTGGCAACTTGCGTTTTGACAGCATGGTCGGCATATCAGGCGGCGTATTTGCCTTGTTTGGGGTAGCAATACTTGATGGCATTCGCAGCAAAGAAGTTTTCCCTCGGGGATTTACCGTGCAACTGGCAGGAATTTGCACATTGTCAGCTGGAGCCTCTCTACTGCTGATCGACAACTCTTCCGTTATTGCACACCTAGCGGGGTTTGTTGCGGGTATCGCAATATCTGCCATGGCGCAAGTAGCTATCGGAAAAGCCGTATAGCAGTGCTTTCCATCCTCCAATCCGAATCCAGCGAATGCGGCCTCGCCTGCTTGGTCATGGTGGCCAATGCCCACCGCCTGCAGCTTGACCTCTCAGAAGTCCGTCGCCGCTTCGCCGTTTCGCTCAAGGGCGCAACGCTCGCGCAGCTTATTGCGCACGCGGGGCAGCTCAACTTCAACAGCCGTCCGCTAAGACTTGAGTTGGATGAGCTGGCCCAGTTGCAGTTGCCTTGCATTTTGCATTGGGACCTGAACCACTTTGTGGTCTTGAAGAAGGTAGGTCGCGGCAACATCACGATTCTTGACCCGGCGGTGGGTGAGCGCAGGCTGGCTTTTCCCGAGGTATCGCAGCATTTCACCGGCGTGGCGCTGGAGCTGACGCCCAATGCCGACTTCAAACCCGCAGACGCGCGCCAGCGGGTGGCCTTGTCTGCGCTGACTGGCAAGGTCCTGGGTCTCAAGCGCTCGCTGTTTCAAATATTTGCAGTGGCAGTTGTCTTGGAGCTATTCGCTATTTGCTCCCCCCTGCTGAACCAGCTTGTGGTGGACGACGCGATTGCCACGCACGATATGGATTTGCTGCATGTGCTGATCATCGGTTTTGGCTTGCTACTAGTCATTCAAACTCTGGTTGGGCTCGCACGCAGTTGGATGGTGATGATTCTGGGCCAGTCTTTGAGCCTGCAATGGGCTGGCAATGTGTTTGCGCATTTGGTGCGGCTACCGGTTGATTATTTTGAGAAACGCCATTTGGGCGATGTGGTGAGCCGTTTTGGAGCAGTTGGCGCCATTCAGCGTACATTGACCACCAGCGTGGTAGAGGCAGTGCTAGACGGCATCATGGGTATTGCGGCACTGGGGATGATGCTGCTGTATTCGCCGAAGCTGGCGGCGGTCACCCTTACAGCGGTCGCGTTGTACGGGTTGCTGCGCTGGGTCGCCTACCGGCCGTTTCGGGAGGCCGCAGCAGAGCGCCTAATTGTCTCTGCCCGCGAGAACACGCATTTTCTGGAAACGCTGCGGGCGATTACGCCGCTCAAGCTCTTTGGGCGCGAGCAAGAGCGCCGCGCGCGTTGGCAAAACCTGGTGGTGGAAGTGCAAAACCGAGATGTGCGCACGGCCAAGATGAACATTGGCTTTGGGGTGGCCAACACCTTTGTGTTTGGGGTAGAGAACCTGGTGGTGTTTTGGCTAGGCGCGGGCCTGGTGATGCAGTCGGGTGTGGGTGGAGCCGCTGGCGCAGCCACGTCCCCTTTCACCATAGGCATGCTGTTTGCGTCTATTGCCTACAAGGGGCAGTTCACGGGCCGGGTGTCGGCGCTGATCAACTACGCGGTAGAGATCAAGATGCTTAGCCTGCACTCGGAGCGGCTGGCAGACATTGCGCTGGCGGAGCCGGAGGCGGACAACGTGCCACCGAATGACCTGGCCCATTTGCAGCCCAGCATAGAGCTGCGCAATGTGAACTTTCGTTATGGCGAGGGCGAGCCCTGGATTCTTAAGGACCTGAACCTTCAACTGGCGGCTGGCCAAAGCGTTGCACTGGTGGGGCCAAGCGGCTGCGGCAAAACCACTTTGCTTAAGGTCATCTTGGGGTTGCTGCGCCCGCAAGAAGGCGAGGTGTTGTACGGCGGGGTGCCGGTCAAACAACTGGGCTTGCAAAATTACCGCAGGCTGATTGGCACAGTAATGCAGGAAGACGTATTGCTGGCGGGCAGCATTGCCGACAACATCAGCTTCTTTGACCTGCGACCCGAGGTGGGGCGAATCCACGCCTGCGCCACGCTGGCCGCAGTGCACGACGACATTGCCAAAATGCCAATGGGATACCAGACGTTAGTGGGCGATATGGGCTCGTCTCTTTCCGGTGGACAGAAGCAGCGCGTGCTTCTGGCTCGCGCTTTGTACAAAAACCCGAAGGTGCTGGCACTGGACGAAGCCACCAGCCACCTTGACATTGCCAACGAGCGCCGAGTAACAGATGCGCTGGCGGCGATGCCGATGACGCGGATCATCGTCGCGCACCGCCCGGAGACGATTGCCGGGGCGCAGCGGGTCGTGGGTGTGGAGGCAGGTCGGGCGACGGAACTAAGGGCGTTGCAGGCTCCAATGCAAGTCAAATAGGCCGATAGCAAAGCGTTCCGCCAAGACCAAAGACACTGAAGTGCAACGAGCGTGTATTGTGAACGTCTCAGAAAGCCACCAGCCTGGCGCCGCGCTGCAGTTCGATCTGGACGTTGGCTGGGGCCCCGCTGGCCTGGAGCTCCAGAGGAATGAATTGCGTCTGTGTTGCCAGGGGCAACGTCTTCGTCCGCTTCAGGGTCGCAGGCTTGGCGGGCAATCCGAATTCACATATCCGTCGGCGCAGCAAGTTGGCGTTCAGGCCGTTGACCAACGCCACAGCCGCCGTGGAAACTCCAGGCTGTTTGCACGCAGCAATGACATTGCGTTTGAATTCTTCGCTGCGGCGTCCCCCCCCTCGTCACAATACTTGTCGCCTGTATAGATCCAAGAACCCTGGGGTCGGCGATGAAGGATATACGTGGCACGTTATGGACAGACATTCAAGGACAGAGCGGTAGCTCGGTTGTTACCGCCTGAGAGTGCGGTACTGGAATTAGTGTCCAGGGAAGTTGGCATTGCATCAGGAACACTGCAACGTTGGAGAGAAGAGATTCAGTCCATGCCCGCCCGAGGGCGGGCATGGACTGCGGCGGCAAGATTGCAGGCGGTGATCACCACGGCATCGCTGTCGGAGCTTGACAGGAACGCCTGGTGCCGTGAACAAGGCATCTTTCCCAATGAGTTGGACAAGTGGTGTGCCAGCGCAACGACAGCGCTTTCAGACCCTCAGGATGCTCGTGCTAGCCCCCAAGCCACCCGACATGATCGCAAGCGGATCAAGGAATTGGAGCGGGAACTGCTACGCAAGGACCGCGCTCTGGCAGAAACAGCTGCGCTGCTGGTCTTGTCAAAAAAAGTCACGGCGATCTTCAGCAAAAGCGAGGACGCATGATCGCCCTCGAAGATCGTCGCATGCTTGCCTTGAACATCACCACCGCAACCGGCTCTGGTGCCAGTCAGCGACTGGCCTGCGGCGTTGCAGGCATCGACCAGAGAACCCTGCAACGCTGGAATGCCAATGAGGGCCTGTCAAAGGGCGATGGCAGACCACAAGCGGTGCATCCTGTGCCCGGTCATGCGTTGAGCGCCGATGAGCGTGCCAGGCTGCTCAGCGTAGCCAACGAGCCTCGGTTTGCAGCGGTGCCACCTGCACGCATTGTTCCCATGCTCGCCGATGAGGGGGTGAATCGCCCCGGCCAGCGAATCGAGCTTTACCAGAGTACTGCGCGAGCAAGGACAGACCACACACAGAGGGCGCTCCAAAGCACCCAAGGCTGTGCGGCCACCCACCACGCACATTGCAAGTGCGGTGCGTCAGGTATGGAGTTGGGATATGACCTACCGTACGCCAAGACAGCGTAGCCCCCCTTTGTGGGGGTGATGCTGCTTGAGCATGTTTGGAATGCAATTCCTTTGAATTGACCCTTGTCCGCTGTGGGGCAAGGTGAGCCGAAGCGGCGGTGACTTGCCGACACTGGCAAGGTAACGAAGTCCGTGGGAGACGGGGTTTGCGGCGAAGCGATTACGCCAAGATGGACCTCTAGGCTGAGCATGGGACGGTTAAGGAACACGAACCTATTTACCCGCATCTGAGGGTTGAAATGTCACCCCTGCCCACATCGCTTTATGGGCAGGCCACGAAATGGCACGGGTTACAGATAAGGACCAGTGCCACAAATGCCAATTGGACATGTATGCCTTTTGGCAGGGAACCACGCAGAGCGCACAGCTAGAGCGTGGTGTTTGCGGCGACTTGCGGAACGCAAGGATAAAGACTGCGATAGGTAACCTCGCCCATGTGTTGAGTCCAGCATGTGAACTTGGGAAGGCTTGCATTGATGCCAAGGGAGTGCGACCCCGATGCAATGCATGCTGGCGGAGCCTGCGTAGTAGTCCGAGGACGGGAAAGCCGTCCACATGGCGAAGGCGGGCAGTTGAAATGGATTTGCTGGGTGAATTAGCTAACCCTAATGAGGTGAAGACCTTTGATAATTAGCGAAATACAAAGCAAACTTGCAACGTGGTCATCGGCAGACAAAGAACGAAAGTTTGACCGACTGCTGAGGCTGGCTGCTGATCTGCGATGGCTGAGCGAAGCCGCAAGCATTACGCTGGCCTCCAGCGGTGCGCGGACTGCGGGGGTAGATGGTGTTACCAAGGATTCGATGCAGCACGATCTGCACGGTGAACTGGTGGCAATCCGATCGGAGTTGCTGTCGGGCGAGTATCGTCCAAGGCCAGCCCGGCGCGTCTACATACCGAAGTCCAATGGAAAGCTCAGGCCATTGGGTATCCCGACACTACGGGATCGAATCGTGCAGAGGGCCATGTTGATGGTCATGGAGCCGATATGGGAAAGTGATTTCCATGTGACCTCCTATGGCTTCAGACCGGCTCGCAGTGTGCATCATGCGATTCGCGCGGTGAAACTTCAATTGCAAGATGGTGGAGAAGGTGCAACGGCAGGGCGCTGGGTAATCGAGGGCGACCTCGCCAGCTACTTCGACACCGTTCATCACCGTTTGCTCATGAAGGGAATCCGAAAGCGAATTGCCGACCAACGTTTCCTGGCCTTGATATGGCGACTAATCAAGGCGGGGTGTGTTGATCGTGGTCTCTTTCGAGCCTCAGGTGAAGGGGTTCCGCAGGGTGGCGTCATCTCGCCACTCCTTTCCAACATCATGCTGCATGAGTTTGATTCTTGGATGGATGCGAACTACCTGAACAAGAAGGTGAGGAAGGACCGATGGTCGTGGAACTTCGGAATTCAGCAGCAGCGCCCTATCGCTGCGCGTGAAAACCGACAGTGGAAACCGGCTATATCGTACTGTCGATATGCCGATGACTTTGTGGTCATTGTGAAGGGAACCAAAGCGCATGCTGAGATTGTCCGAGACGCTTGCCGCTCCTATCTGGAAGGCACATTGCATCTGACACTGAATATGGACAAAACCCATATTACGCATGTGAATGATGGTTTCGTGTTCCTAGGCCACAGAGTCATTCGAAAGCGTGGGCGGCTGGGACGCATGCGACCTGTCACGACGATTCCGTGGGAGAAATACAGGGGCTTTGCCGCAAAGCTGGTTAAACAGCTCTCTGGCAACTTCAGCACGAACCGAATGGACATGATGGAAATGGTCAATCGCCAAATTGTGGGCTGGGCAAACTTCTACCAATACACAGACTACACCGCAACCATGTTTGGAAAGTTGGACCGCACAGTGCTTTGGAAGTTCGGATATTGGCTTGCGAGAAAGTACAAGCGCGGCTTTACGTCGCTCATGCGCAACCATATTCGAGCACCCAAGCCTGGGCAAGCAAAGACATGGGTATTGCGGGGTCAAAACGGTCTGGGATGGTATGGAGAACTGGCGCTCAAGCGACTTGTGACTAGCCGCAAGGGGCGGTTCACTTGGTGCACGCCATCAGAAAATCCATTCATCGTGCGCGAACCGGTGCATCGTACGATCGAATCGCGCTACGAGGACGTTGCCTTTGCCATGGGCAACACTTCAATGGAGAGCCGGATGCGTTGAGAGGTGCAAGTCCGGTTCGGGGAGGAGAGGCAGGGAAATAGTTCGACTACGCCCTGTCTCTTACTCCACTGCCTGCCATCGTGATGGGTCGCTGGTTTCACCTGTATCTGATACTGGATCTTTACAGCCGCAAGATCGTGGGGTGGGAGGTGCATGACAGTGACTCCTCGGACCATGCTGTCCATCTGGTCAGACGTACTGCTTTGGCTGAAGGGATCGCGGCATTGCCTGCCAAACCGGTATTGCATGGTGACAACGGCTCAACGCTCAAGGCTACAACCGTACTGGCCATGCTCAACTGGTTGGGTATCAAGCCGTCGTACTCGCGTCCACGAGTCAGTGATGACAACGCCTATTCGGAGTCTTTGTTTCGAACGGCAAAGTACCGCCCGGAGTTTCCGGCAAAAGGCTTTGCTGACCTTGACGCTGCACGCACATGGGCAGCCGCCTTCGTGCATTGGTACAACGTTGATCACCGACACAGCGGTATTCGCTACGTCTCACCAGCGCAGCGCCACGAGGGAAAAGATCAAACCATCCTGGCAGCACGCCACGCTTTGTACACAAATGCCCGTGAACTCAACCCGGCATGTTGGTCAGGCAATACGCGCAACTGGTCTGCCGTCGGTGCTGTCACGCTCAACCCCGAGCGCGATTGCATCGTCAAGCAGCATTCGGTTGACAACGATATTCAGCAGATGGCTGCTTGAATCAGGCGACAAGTACCTTGACGTGGGCCGGTCCACGGCGGCGTCCGGCGCCGGGAAATTGAATAACGGAAGTGTGCAGGTGTCCACCATATTGAAGTGGACACCATGCTCGCAACTATTGCCTCCAGCAGCAAGACGGGTTCACCTCGCGCTTACAAAAGACATTGCTAAAGCGATGCTTCGCATGGGCAGTTGCTGTTGTAGTAACTAGTTCCCATGGCTTCCAGTTCGCACCAATTGATTTACCTCAGTTCGGCAATATTTGCCGGATTCGACTCAGAACGACTATCTAAAGGTGGCTTTTGCTGCGTGCAGTGAATAATCACCGCTGCCTGGTAAAACTCACCGATTCCGACTAAGCACCCTCTGCAAAGATGCGCCCGTCAGCTTTTTGACGATTGCTCTAAGAGGGGAAATTCCATGCTCATTCGTAAACTTATCGGACTGGTTGTGTTTTGCTACGTTGCTGCAAGCGTCGTACATGCGGGGCCATCTCTTGCCGCCTCACCGAAACCTAATCCAACGCCATTTTGCTTAGGATTTGGTTGCGTATCCAACTGATTGCCAACGGGTGGGCTGAAGTTCCTTTTGCTTAGGGATCTCTGGCACACGTCAGCTCTCAAAGAAACTGCACAACAACATGATTGCCGCGAACATGCAGAACGATGTCTTCGTGAAATACGTCGGGCGATCTGTCGATAGTCAGGCGTATTTGAAAGTCTGCTCACACCCTATTCTCACGCCTCGGGAATTGGAAGTGCTTCAATGGAGTGCGGAGGGGAAAACAGCATCGGATATTGCGGGCATTCTGAGCCTTTCACAAGAAACGGTACAGACGCACATCAAGAATGCAGTTCGAAAACTTCAGGCCCCCAATAAGACCGCTGCAACGGTGCTGGCAGTGAGAATGGGACTGCTCTACTAGTTAACTGAAAGTTACTTGTTCAAGGAGAACGTTTTCAATCAATCTCAATATCGGCATACTGCGGTTCGCCTCGTCCGACAATGGAACCGCTGCTATGATGAATAATACCAATAGGCGTTCAATAGAGTAGATAGTATAATAGCTTCTGAACTTTCAGGAGCTATTCATGAAGGATCTGATCTCGAATGACAAGGC
>JAIFLV010000057.1 GCA_020048895.1 Rhodoferax sp.
GCGCATCCCCACTTGCGCACCTTGCACCGCCCGGCCAACCTGGAGGATCTATTCCTGAAGCTCACCGGACGTCAGATTCGCGAGGAAGGCTAGCGGCAATGCAATCAAGCGCAGTGATAGTCCACTGAGGGTCAGCGCACTGGTTGCTCAATGTGATAACTCTTCGCGGATCACCCGTCGCAAATCGGCCTCCAGATGACCAGCCTCAATCACACGGCGAAGCGAGTCGTTGATGAGCGTCTGGTAACCGCGATTGCCCGCCAGCGCCTTGAAGTGTTCCACGATGGGCGCGTCCAGCATGATGTTGACCCGCTGCTTTCCCACCCGAGCGCGCACTGCTGTTTGCCACTGTGCACGGTTGACATCACGGCCAGCCACACGCAGCCTGGCACTGTCAAAGTTTGCCTGCGTCAGCTTCGGTGCGTCGTCATCAGAAATAGCCGGCGTTTTTGTAATAGAGGTCTGTTTCATCGCTGTCTGCCTTTCTCATGGAGATGATGCGAATGCTTTCATCGGATTCCACATGAACGATCAGTACCACCAGGTATTCCAGCAGTCCGATACCCACCATGCGCTGCTCGCCGTAGTTTTCGCGTTGGTCTTCAAACAACACCATGGGGCCGCTGAAAACTTTCGCTGCATCGGCGAAGTCCAAGCCATGTTTTTGCAAGTTGGTTTGCCTTTTGACTTCGTCCCAGGTGAACTTCATTCTGAAAATTATACACATTTGCATACATATTTATGCAGGCGATGAGGACCATCTTCGGCAAGTCCAGGTGCTGCATGCCCGATGTTCGGCCACAATGGCCCCTATCCACAATGCCCACACGATTTTCCAGAACGCTATGAAAACGGGAGCTACTCACGCTTATTCCACGGGCGCAGAAGGCCAAATTAACCCCTCCATTTGGGATCTGCCGCGGCTGTCATTGCGCTTTTGGCCGGTGTTTCTGCGCAATCTGTTGGTGTGGCGCAAACTGGCCATTCCCAGCCTGGTGGGCAATATTGCCGAACCCTTGATGTGGCTCGTCGCGTTTGGCTACGGCATGGGCGCGCTGGTCGGGCAGGTTACCGTGCCCGGACCCAACGGCACCATGCAAGTGCCTTACATCCTGTTTCTGGCCAGCGGATCGATCTGCATGAGCGCCATGAATGCGGCCACGTTCGAAGCGTTGTACTCGGCGTTTTCCCGCATGCACATTCAAAAGACCTGGGACGGCATCATGAACGCGCCAGTGGGGCTGGACGACATTGTGTTTGCCGAAATGCTATGGGCGGCATTCAAGTCGCTGTTTACGGTGACCGCCATCCTTTGTGTGATGCTGGCACTCAACATCAGCCACAGCCCCAAGTTGCTGATCGCCTGGCCGATTCTGTTTGGCGTGGGTGTTACCTTCGCCTGCATCGCGCTGATCTTCAACGCGCTGGCCAAGGGCTACGACTTTTTCACCTACTACTTCACGCTGTTTCTCACCCCCATGATGTTCCTCAGTGGCGTGTTCTTTCCCCTCTCGCAATTGCCTCCCATGGTGCGGTCGGTGGCGGACTGGTTGCCCCTGAGCAGTGCCGTCGCCTTGGTGCGCCCCCTGTTTATGGACCAGTGGCCGCAGGACTGGCTGCGCCATGCGCTGGTGCTGCTTGTCTTTGCGGGTGTTTCGTTCTGGGTGGCACTGGCGCTGACCCGAAAACGTTTTCGGATTTGATGGCGGCCCCACTATGGCTAAAGTTCTATTCCGCGCTTTCTTGATATTCCTGGCCTGCACCGCACTCAGCGCCGTGGTCTATTACATATTTGATGCAATGTCCTACATAACCGGGATGCCATCACTGCGTCGCGCCTGGGTCCTGATATTGCCAGTCTATGGACTGTTCTTTGCCTACTTGTTCTTTTACCTCGGTCCAGAGCTGTACCAAGCGACACGTACCGCCGCTTTACGTCCCCTCAACGGAAGTTACTACGAGTATCTGACTTGGCGCATCACGGTGCTGGAAGACGAAAGCCATTGCCGCTGGATTTCCACCGAACTGGTGCGCAAGATCGTTGGACAACTGGCCAGCGACCAGGCGTTGGCCACCATTTTCCCCTCTGGCCACCAGTACTTTGGCAAAGACAAGAAAAATGGGCACCTGCGCGACGATGCCTTGGTAGAACATCTTTCCAATGCCACCACGCCACAAGCCATCAAATTCAAGAACTGGGCGCAGCGCAACATTGCCTACCCCGCAAACAAAACGCGCGAGCGCCTGGGCATCAAACTCGCTGCGCCAACCTCATACCCCGACGACTGACGCCTTGTGACCGGCCAAGCCCTTAGGTATGGCCTGCAGCAACTGCTGTGTGTAGGCATGCTGGGGGTTGCGGTAAATGTCATCGGCCAGTCCACGCTCCACCACTTCGCCCTGGCTCATCACCAGGATGTCGTCGGCCATGTACTTCACCACTGCCAGATCGTGGCTGATAAAGACATAGGCCAACCCAAACTCCTCCTGCAAGTCGAGCAACAGGTTGAGCACCGTGGCCTGCACACTGACATCGAGTGCGCTCACGCTTTCATCACACACAATGATTTCCGGCTGCATCGACAGGCACCGCGCAATGGCGATGCGCTGGCGCTGCCCTCCTGAGAATTCGTGGGGATACTTGCCGAAGGCGTCTTTGGGCAAGCCCACTTTCTCCAGCAGCGACAAGGTGCGTCGGGCACGGTCGTCTTCGCTGTTGCCAATGCCATGGATTCGCATGGGCTCCATCAATATCTGGGCCACGGTAAACCGTGGGTTCAGGCTGGCGTAGGGGTTCTGGAAGATGATCTGGATGCGGCTGCGGTAGGGCCGCATCTGGTCACCACTGAGTTCAGCCAGGTTCTTGCCTTCAAACAAAATGCTGCCAGCAGTGCTGTCAAGCAAACGGGTGAGCATCATGCCGATCGTCGTCTTGCCGGAGCCTGACTCCCCCACCACGCCCAGGGTGCGGCCCTTGTGCAGGGTGAAGTCGGCCTGTTTGACCGCCTGAAACAGGGTGTGACCAAAAAGACCCTTCTTCAACCGGTAGTCCTTGCGCAAACCCTGCACGGTCACCAGCGGTTCGCCGGTTGCGGGACGGCTGACCCGTTGCTCGGTGACGATCGTGCGCTGGTTGACGTAATCATCAATCACCGGCAGTCGCAAAGGACGTGTATCGAGGCGCGGGCGGCAGGCAATCAATGCCTGGGTATAGGCATCCTTGGGTGCGGTGAAGATAGTGTTGGCATCGGCGGCTTCTTTCACCACGCCATGTCGCATCACGATGACCTGGTCAGAGATTTCCCCCACCAGACCCAGATCGTGGCTGATGAACAGCACGCTCATCTTTTTCTTCTGCTGCAGCTTCGCAATCAGGTCGGTGATCTGGCGCTGCACCGTGACGTCCAGTGCGGTGGTGGGCTCGTCGGCTATCAGCAGCTTGGGCTCACAGGCAATGGCGATTGCGATCATCACCCGCTGCTGCTGGCCACCCGACAACTCGTGCGGATAGGAATGGAGTCTCTCCTTCGGGTTGGGAATGCCCACTTCGGTCATCAACTCCAGTGTACGGTCGAGCGCCTGACGGGCATTGAGTTGCATGTGGATACGCAGCACTTCAGCAATCTGATCGCCCACGGTGAACACCGGGTTGAGCGAGCTCATCGGCTCCTGAAACACCACCGAGATGTCCTTGCCGCGCAGGCGCCGCAAATCCTCCACCGGTGCCGTCAGCAAGTTGGCGCCGTTGTAAAGCACCTTGCTGTTCGCCCCCACAATGGCATTTTCTGGCAACAGGCGCACGATGCTCATGGCGCTCACACTCTTGCCGCTGCCCGACTCCCCCACCAGCGCAACGGTGGAATTCTCGGGCACTTCAAAACTGACGCCCTTGACGGCCTCGGCAGTGTGGGTCTTGCTCATGCGGAACGACACCCGCAAGTCTTGTACGCTGATCAAACTGGTCATGGAGTAAGTCCTTGCGTTTCAGCGAAGTTTCGGATCCAGCGCATCGCGCAGGGCGTCGGTAACCAGAGCAAACGCCGTCACAAAAGTGGCCATAAATACGGTTGCCGAAGCCAGTTGCCACCATTTGCCCAACACCAGTTCGCTTTGTGACTCCGAGAGCATGGTGCCCCAGCTCACCATATCCACCGGCACGCCAAGCCCCAGAAAAGACAGGATGACCTCAAACTTGATGAAACTCACCACATGCAGGCTCAACTGCACCAGTACCACGTGGCTGATATTGGGCAGGATGTGCACGAACATGCGCGACAGGTGCGACGCACCAATGGCCTCGGCGGCGCGAACATACTCACGCGACCGATGCTTCATATACTCGGCGCGCACCAGACGGTAAATGCCGGTCCAGCCGACCAGGCTCAGAATGATGACCACCATCCAGATGCCACTGCCAATGGTGCCTGCCAGCGGGCCAGACTTCAAAACGGCGGCAAAAGAGAAGATCAGAAGGATCGAGGGGATTGCGGTGAACACGTTGTACACCCACTCCAGAAAGTCACTGGCCTTGCCCCCAAAGTAGCCGCCAATGGCCCCCAACACCGTGCCGATGACAGTGGCAAACAGCGCAGCAATCAAGCCAACTGCGATCGATACCTGCGCTCCCTTAATGGTTTTGGCCAATACGTCGCGGCCCAGACGGTCGCCGCCAAGAGGCAAAGTCGGACTCTTGACGCTGTCAGCCGTCTTGAACTGCGCTGCACGCTCATCCCACTCTTGGTAGCGGGGCGCAAGGGGGTCCACGGCCGACAGATCCGCATTGGGGCCGGTCGGCACCTCCACCACGGCTGTTTCTGAGCCATCTACAACCTTGCCCACGAAATGGGGGGGGGCGTGCGGGGTACCCACCTCGCGCTGCCAATCCGCCGCCACTAGGCCGAACTGTGCCATCGCCACCAGCACAATGAACAACAACGTCACCATCAGCGACACCATGCCCACGCGGTCGGCCCGCAAACGCTTCCAGGCCTGCGCCCAGACCCCGGGGGAACGGGGCAACTCTTCCAGCACTGCAGCATTCATTTCAGCACCACCCGTGGGTCAACAAACTTGTAAAGAATATCGGTGACCAGATTGATCACCATCGTCAAAGTCGCCAGATACACCGTGAAGGCCTGAATGACCGGATAGTCGCTGCGATTCACCGCCAGGTAAATCTCCCTCCCCACTCCGGGAATGGAGAAAAATACTTCAATCAGGAATGAGCCCACGAAGATGCCTGGAAGCTGGGTTGCCACATTCGTCAAGATCGGAATCATGGCGTTGCGCAGCACGTGCTTGAACAGGATGGTGTTCTCGCTCACCCCCTTGGCACGCGCAGTACGTACATAGTCCTGATGGATCTCATCGAGGATAAAGCTGCGATACAGCCGCGTGTGGGGCGCCAGGCTCACGAGGACCGCCAGAAAGACCGGCAAGGGTGCGTACACCGCCAGGTTGGTCCAGACGCTGTTGCTCCAGCCTTGAACCGGAAACCATCCCAACATAAACCCGAAGATGTATTGCCCCACCACCACATACACCAGGAAACTGACGGACAGCGCCACGGTCGTAATGACCATCACCAGCCGATCGGTCAGGCTGCCACGCACATACGCGACGGCAACGCCTGCCACGATGGCCAGCGCCACCTCCAGCACCAGGATCGGCACCATGATGGTCAGCGTAGCTGGCAAGCGGGTGGCAAAGAGGTTGGCAATCGACTCCTTGGTGGCCCAACTGCTACCCCAATTGAAGGTGGCAATCTGCTGGATAAAGATCCAGAGCTGCTCCGTCACCGGCCGGTCCAGCCCGAGTTGCGCCCGGATGGACGCAATTTGCTCCGGTGTCGCCGACATGCCCGCCAGCAGTTCGGCGGGGTCGCCCCCAAAGTACTTGAATAGAAAAAACACCAGAAGAATAACCCCCAGCAACGTGGGGATCATTTGCCAGATGCGTCTTATCAGATAGGAAATCATGAAGCAGGTCTTTGTGATTAACTAGGGTCAAATGCCGATGCGATTATCAGCCGGGCAGATTATGCTCGGAGGCGTTAGAGTACGCATCGGTGTTTGCATAGGGGAAAACATGGGTTACTTTGAGCGCTGCAGTCGATGGACGGTGGCCGTATCGCTACTGCTGGGTCTCACTTCAGTATCCAACGCAGGGCCGGAGCCGGCTCGCACGGAGAAGGTGTTTCGCTATTCCTTCCCGATTGCAGAAACGGGTTTTGACCCGGTGCAGATCAGTGATCTGTATTCGCGTGTGCTGGTGGCCAATATGCTCGACTCGCTGTATGAGTACGACTACCTCGCGCGTCCACTGAAGATTCGCCCGCTGCTGGCGGCGGCAATGCCGGAAATTTCGAGTGACTTCAAGACCTGGACCATCAAACTGCGCCAGGGTGTCCTGTTCAACGACGACGCTGCTTTTGGAGGCAAAAAACGCGAACTGACCGCCGACGATGTGGTCTACAGCTACAAGCGCCACTACGATCCCAAGAACAAGAGTCAAAACCTGTACTTGCTCGAGGGCGACAAGATCCTGGACCTGCCCGAGCTCAAGGCAGCGGCCGGCAAGCCAGGCGCGAAGTTTGACTATGACAAGCAGGTCGATGGACTGCGCGCGCTGGACCGTTACACGGTGCAGTTCAAGCTGGCCGATGCGAGCCCGCGTTTTCTGTTTCGCCTCTCCGACGCGGGCGCCTTTGGCATCGTGGCGCGGGAGGTGGTAGAGAAATACGGTGACAAGATCATGGAGCATCCGGTCGGCACCGGCCCGTTCAAATTGGCCGAGTGGAAGCGCTCGTCCAAGATCAGCTTTGTGCGCAATCCCAATTTCCGCGAAGAGTTGTACGACGCTGAACCGCCTGCAGACGACCCGCGCTCACAGGCCATCTACGCCCAGATGAAAGGCAAGCGCATGCCTTTCGTGGACCGGGTGGAGGTGTCGATTGTGGAAGAGTCGCAACCCCGCTGGCTGTCGTTTCTGGGCAATGAGTTTGACTTGATGGAGCGCTTGCCCAGCACGTTTGCCTACCAGGCCATCCCCAACAACAAGCTCGCGCCCAACCTGGTGAAAAAGGGCATCACCATGGACCGTGTTTCGGCACTGGATGTGACCCACACCTATTTCGGCATGGAAAACCCGATCGTCGGCGGCTACACCCCCGACAAGGTGGCACTGCGCCGCGCCATTGCACTGGCCTACAACTCAGACGAGGAAATTCGCCTGCCGCGCAAGAACCAGGCGGTGTTGTCCCAAGGACCCATCACGCCCCTGACCTTTGGCTACGACCCCAAATTCAAGACCGAGATGAGCGAGTTCAGCCGCCCCAAGGCGATGGCGCTGCTCGACATGTATGGCTACGTGGACAAAGATGGCGACGGCTGGCGGGACATGCCCGATGGCAGCCCCCTGGTACTGGAATACGCCACTTCGCCCGACGCTTCCTCGCGCGAACTCAATGAACTGTGGAAAAAGAACATGGATGCCATCAAGATCAAGATGGAATTCAAGGTGGCCAAGTGGCCCGAGCAACTCAAACTCTCGCGCAACGGCAAATTGATGATGTGGGGCCTGGGATGGTCGGTCACTGATCCGGACGGCGAGGGCTTCCTGCAATTGGGCAACGGCGCTGCCAAAGGGGGAGCAAACCATTCGCGGTTTGACTTGTCAGAGTTCAACCGTCTGTTCAACCAACAAAAGGCCATGCCCGATGGGCCAGAACGTTTTGCCATCATGAAGGAAGCCGAAAAGCTGATGGTGGCTTATATGCCCTATAAGACCAACACACACCGCATCAACACCGATCTGATGCAACCCTGGTTGGTCGGTTACCGGCGTCACCCGACGTCACGTGGCACCTGGAAGTTTGTCGACATCGACCTCGACAAGCTACCAAAATAATAGCTGCTTGCGCATACCCCGTAAGCGCTACAGCCATTTTTTTCATATTTTTTAGGAGCATTACTGATGCAATACCGTCGTTTGGGCCGCAGTGGCCTGCAGGTGAGCGAACTCTCATTGGGTTCCTGGGTCACTTACCACAACCAGGTCGACACCAAGGCCGCCACCGAGATGCTGGCCGCCGCCTATGACGCGGGCATCAACTTCTTTGACAATGCAGAGATCTATGCCAAGGGCCAGAGTGAAGTGGTGATGGGCGAAGCCTTCAAGGCGCTGAACTGGCCGCGCCTGAACTACGTGGTATCGACCAAGTTCTTCTGGGGACTGGACCGTGATGGTGCCGCTGTCAACCGCAAGGACACGCTGAACCGCAAGTACCTGATGCAGGCCATCGATGGGTCGCTGCAACGCATGCAGCTCGATTTCATCGACCTGATCTACTGCCACCGCCCCGACCCGCTCACCCCGATTGAGGAAACCGTGCGTGCCATGAGCGACATCATTGGTCAGGGCAAGGCCTTGTACTGGGGCACCAGCGAGTGGAGTGCTGCCGACATTCGCGCCGCCTGGGAGATTGCCGAGCGCCACCACCTGCACAAGCCGGTGATGGAACAACCCCAATACCACCTGTTTCACCGCCAGCGCGTGGAGACCGAGTACGCCCGCCTGTACGAAGACATTGGCCTGGGCCTGACCACCTGGAGCCCGCTGGCTTCTGGCCTGCTCACCGGCAAGTACCAAACGGGTGTTCCTGCCGGGAGCCGCGGTGCGCTGGAGAGTATGGGTTTTCTGCTCGCCGGACTCACCGATGCGCCCAAAAACGCGGCAGTGGGCAAGCTTGCGGAAATTGCCACCGAGCTGGGTGGCAATGTGGCGCAACTGGCCATTGCGTGGGTCAACCGCAACCCGCACGTCAGCACCGTGATCCTGGGCGCCAGCAAACTCGGCCAGTTGCAGGACAACCTGGGCGCCCTGGCGCTGACACCGAAGCTCACACCCGAGGTGTTGGCCCGCATCGATGCCATCGCCAAGCCGCTGGCAGCCTGAAGCGAGCGCAGCGTACACTGAAAGAACCCCATGTTTCGCACCACCTACGTCGACTACGCCCAGTTGTGGGACCAGCTCAGCACCTGGGCCGCTCAGTACCCGGCGTTTGTCCGGTTGTCGGTGCTGGGGCAGTCGGCGCAGGGGCGTGACATTCCGCTGCTTACGATTGGCCGCGACCCGGATACGGTGCGCCCCGCGGTGTGGATTGATGGCAACATGCATGCAGTAGAAGTGTGCGGTACCAGTGTGGCGCTGGCCATTGCCGAAGACATCATCGGCCTGCATTGCGGCGAGCGCCAAGCGGGTGCCAAGGGTCTGCCGGCCCACATGGCAACCGCCATCACCGATGCCCTGTTTTACGTGTGTCCGCGCATTTCGCCCGACGGCGCCGAGGCGATTCTCAAGACCGGGCGTTATGTTCGCTCCAGCCCGGTCGACGGTCGTGCCCAGAAGGGGCATGCCCACTGGCAATCCGGCGACATCAATGGCGACGGTTATTCCGGCTACATGCGCCAGCAGCACCCGCAGGGCAGTCTGGTCGAATTGCGTGGTGAAAATGGTGTGCCACTGAGCCCGCCAGTCATGACCGCACGCATGCCCGAAGATGAGGGACCCTTTTACAAGCTTTACCCCGAAGGCACGATCGCCAATTTTGATGGCCGAACGATTCCAGACCCGGGCTTTCTGGCTGACAACCAGTACGACTTCAACCGCAACTTCCCATTCTTCTGGGCACCCGAGCCCGACCAGGCCGGCGCGGGTGACTTCCCGGGCAGTGCACCAGAGACACGCGCCGTGATCGAATTCGCCACGGCCCACCCCAACATCTTCACCTGGCTGAACCTGCACACCTTCGGCGGCGTACTGATCCGCCCACTGGGCGACAAGCCCGACAGCAAACTCAACCCCGTGGACCGCGCAATCTACGAGCAGATTGAAGACTGGATGACCGAGCACACCGGCTATGCCACCGTGAGCGGCTTTCACGAGTTTCTGTACGAGCCCGACAAACCGCTGCGCGGCGACCTGTCGGATTACGCGTTTCACCAGCGCGGTGCGCTGAGCTATGTGGTGGAACTGTGGGATCTGTTCAAGCAACTCGGCATCGAACGCAAGAAACCCTTTGTCGAGCACTACCAGAAGTTCACCCGCAAGGATGCGGCGACCTTGGCTCAGTTTGACAAGGAGCACAACGCCGGGCGCATTTTCAAACAATGGGAAAAGGTGCAGCACCCGCAACTCGGTGATGTGGAAGTCAACGGATTTGATCCGCGCATCGGCATCTCCAACCCGCCACTGGAACGCCTGGCGCACACCTGCGAATCGCAAAGTGCTGCGTTTTTGCGCGTGGCCGCCCTCGTGCCGCGCATGGAAGTACAGGTGGTGTCGCAGGGAAAGCTGGAAACAAATCACACACGCATCGAGTTGCGTGTTTCCAATACGGGTTATCTGGGCAGTTATGGTTTGCACGCCGGCAAGGGCGTGCCGCACTCCGAGCCTGTGCGCCTGACTGCTACCAGTGACGAAGTCAACGTGATAACGCCGCCGAACGGCAAACTCGAACTGGGTCACCTCGATGGCTGGGGCGCTGGCAAGTACGGCGGTACCACCATCTTCATGCCGTGGACGCGCGGCAACGCCAATGAACGTTTTGCAACCCTGATCGTGCAGGGGACAGGGGCATTGAAAGTACGTGTGGGCAGCTGCCGTATGGGCTGGCTGGACCTGTCGCTTTCCATCTGACTCCCCGACCGAGGGCGCAATACGAGTTTGCGAAAAGCGCTGCGGATTGCGTAGGGGGCAGTGGTGTCAGATCCAAATTCAGGAAAGAAGCGCGAACCTATTTCAGCAATTTCGCCTTGAGCTGATTGAATTCTTCGCTCGAGATGGCGCCAACCTTCAAAAGTTCGTTGAGTTTCATTAGCTCGTCTGCTATCGAGGGACTTCCTGTAACAGTTGAAGCCGACTTGCTGGACGAAGGCACGCTGGTACTACCGCCGTGCTGCATCGGGGACTCGGCTGAACCATGTCTAGGCGACACAACCCTGAGCAGCTCGTCGAATGAGTAAATCTGAAACTTATGAGTAAGCGCAGACATGAACAGCAACCCTGCGCCAAGGACCAAGACAATCCAACCCCATTCAATTTGAATGGAATTTTGAGCAAGCTCAGCGAGTCCCCGAAACGGATTTCCGGCCAAAGACTTGTCCATCTCACTCTTCATTTCATGCATTTTCCAAGTGAAGTACACAAAAGTAAATGTTAGTGTGGCAATGGAGGCTGACGCAGTCCAAAAGAGCTTTGCCGGCTGATTCCGAAAGACGAAGAACAAAGAAAGAATCGCCATTGCAATCAGGATCACGCCATCCCCTGCGCCATTCCTAAAGTAGTTCATGCTTCCCACAATTGGAAGACGAATGATGGGCGCGAAAACACCCAGAAAGAGCACCAAAGAACCAATGATCCCCAGCACTTTTGAAAAAGGAGGGACCGCAACTTCTTCCGAGTATTCAACGCTTGCAATGGGGCTCAATTCCTCATCGCCACTGCTACCAATCAATGACGCAGGGTTATCTACTAACTTTGACGGAATCGTTTCCGGCTCAGGTTGAACGACCCTGGCCCTGAGACGCGATGTGACAAGAGTCCCATTGGCTAGAGCAGCTTCAGCCTTGGCATAAATCACACCGCATTTTGGACATTCATAATCTGGGGCATTGTCGGCAGCCTGCCGAATGTACCCACACTTTACACATTCTTTGGACATCAGTATTCCTCCACTTGCTTATGTTCTGGTCGTTACTTAATGGCTTGCGGCAGACGAGCCTACCCGAATTCACATGACGATCATCGTCTCTCGGATGCAGCAACTCCTCGCTAACTCGAGGGATCAAGTGTAAGTGGCAATGAAATATTGTTTGCCCTGCGTTTTCAGCATTTCGTCTTCCGACAGACTATAATCCGACGACTGAATAAAAGGGAGAGACCATGCTCAAACGAACTGCGCTGCTTTTGTCATTTGTGTTGCTGCCAGTGATGGGACACACCCAGACTTGCCCAACCTCGCAAGAGGTGAAAAACGCAGAAACCTCTGCAAGTTCTATTTCGCTAAATCCAGAACAAAAAGCTGCAAAGGATCTTGTAGTGAAGGCCATGAAAAAGTGCCCCAAGAGGCTACTGTGCAGCGAAATCATGCAAAAGACTCCACGAGGTGGTTCGCCAAAGAACGTACTGCAACTTTACTTGAATGAATTCAATCCGAGCAGGCAGCCTTATTTGCAGGTTGATTCAGATTCATACCAGGCTGTCTGCTCCACTTTCAAATAGCTTGGCGATATCGCTTTGATCCATCGCCATCGATTACCCCCGCTTACAGACCCGGCCTCATCCACACCAGTTTGAATCGCCCAGGAACCTTTACCGACTCTGCGCCGCCGCAATCTTGGCAAAGAAATCATAGACGCCCGTGTCCCCCATAGCCCGTGCATCGGCAAGTTCTCCGCCGCGTGTGGCGTACAGCGGCTTACCCTGTGCAGAAAGCACCACCACGGCAGGGATGCCCTTCTTCAGTGGCACACCGTAGAACTCGGCAATGTCCACGTTACGGTCAAACTTGCCCACGTTGACCTTGACGACGTGGAAGTTCCTCGCAATCAGGGGCGCGGCGGCGCCAGTCTTGAAAGCGGCATCGAGCATCTTGCAGTCGCCACACCAATTCGCGCCAAACACCACCAACACCGGCAGTTTGCTCTGGCGGGCTTCCGTCAAGACCGCACCAATATCAGCCTTGGCGTCGGCAGCCTCGTCGTACGGCCCGGTCGCGGCGTGGGCCAAGGCAAATGCCATCAGGAGGGCGAGTAGCAAATAGCGACGCATCGTGGTGTCTTGTCAAAGAATCAATGACCGGCAGTGTAAGGGAATCCTTGTGCAGCGAGAATCAGCGGTTTGTGGCACCTACCTAGCGTCGCATCCGGGACAATTGCAATGCCAATCTTTGAACACCACCGAGAAATTTTGTTCGCCCTGTTGGGGCACGGCGTGGGACTGCCATGACACCGTGCAACCCTTTAGCGATTCGCGTGTATTGGGAAGACACCGACGCTGGTGGTGTCGTGTTCTATGCCAATTACCTCAAGTTTTTTGAACGTGCGCGAACCGAGTGGTTGCGCGCGCTGGGTGTGGAGCAGAGCCAATTGCAGGCGGCGACCGGTTGTATCTTTGTGGTGTCGCAGGTACAGCTGCACTACCGCGCATCGGCTCGCCTGGACGACTTGCTCACAGTGGGCGTGCGAACGCTACAGGTGGGTCGTGCATCGATGGAACTGGAGCAACAGGCGTGGCGTGGTGACACCTTGTTGGCCGAGGGCCGCGTGCGTGTGGGTTGCGTGAATGCGGTCACAATGCGGCCTTGTCGTATTCCCTACTCCGTAGCGCAATTGCTTGACACATCTCCTCTGCCATGATCGAAAAATTTCTGTTGCTGGTCCTCCTAGGCGTGCTATCTGGTTGTGCTCTAACCCCGGCGAGGGAAGAGCCTGGGGAACCGCGGGTGGAGTCCAACGTCTGGACGCAGACACCGGTACACACCGGCAGTGCGGCGGACGCAAAGACGCAGTGGCAGCACTATCGGCTTCCGGGCAAACAAGCGACATCTTTCCGATTCGCGCGCAACGATGGTCGCGATGCTATGGCCGTGCAGGCTTCGGCGTCGGCCAGCATGTTGCGCCAAAAAGTACATATTGTGCCGTCCGAGTTGAGTCAGCTGAAGTTCTCCTGGAAAGTCCCTGAACTGATTGCCCAGGCCGATATGGCCGTGCGCGAAGTAGACGACTCCCCGGTGCGCATCGTGCTGGCCTTCGATGGCGATCGCTCGAAGTTTTCTGCCAAGAACGCCATGCTGTCGGAGTTGTCCCATGCGCTGACCGGTGAACCCATGCCGTACGCCACCTTGATGTATGTGTGGTGCAATACCCGCGCGCCGGGCTCGGTCATCACCAACCCACGCACCGATCGGATTCGTAAGATCGTGGTTGAGTCGGGCGGAAGTAATCTCAACCGTTGGCTGGATTACGAGCGTGACGTTCGGGCCGACTTTGAAATAGCCTTTGGCGAGGCACCGGGAAACCTGGTCGGCGTAGGCATCATGACCGATACCGACAACACACAGACCGACATCCGCGCCTGGTATGGCACCCTGACTCTGGCAAAGGTGCAATAGTCAGGTGCCACGGTAGTCTCGCGTTAGCAACAGGTTGTTTGAAGCCGTACCAACACGATCCCATCTTTCAGAAAGCCCCTTTCCCATGGACATGCTGCTTGACCCCAACATGTGGATTGCTTTTGCAATGCTCACGACTCTGGAGATCGTTTTAGGCATTGACAACATCATCTTTATCTCGATCCTGGTCGGGCGGCTGCCCGCCGATGTGCGCGACAAGGCGCGCAAGCTGGGCCTAGGCTTTGCCATGGTGTCACGCCTGCTGCTGCTGTTGACGCTGAGTTGGGTGATGGGTCTGACCGTGGACCTGTTCAGCGTGCTCGGCAAAGGTTTCAGTGGCCGCGATCTGGTGCTGTTATTGGGAGGACTTTTTTTGCTCTACAAGGCATCCCACGAAATTTTTGTCGAGGTGGAAGCACGTGAGCAGCATACGCCCGAGCAGACTGACCCTGTCGCCATGAAGGCCGCCGGCACCAAGTTGTTCTGGGCCGTCATAGGACAAATAGCCATCATTGACATCGTATTCTCGCTGGACTCGGTCATTACCGCGGTCGGCATGGTCGACCAGATCGGCGTGATGATTGCCGCCGTGGTCGCTTCGGTAGGTGTCATGCTGGTAGCTGCCAAACCGATTGGCGACTTTGTCGACAACCATCCGTCGGTCAAGGTACTGGCGCTGGCGTTTCTGGTGATGGTGGGCATGGCACTCACCGCAGAAGCCTTTGATGAACACGTGCCAAAGGGTTACATCTACGCCGCCATGGCGTTTTCGCTCGGAGTGGAAGCGCTGAACATCCGCGCCCGCAGCAAGCGCCAGCAGAAGGCTGGCGCCCATTAAAGAACTACTTGATGCGGCGCACACGCGGCGACAGATTGCTTCCGTCGATGTCCAGGTAGTAGGCACCCATGAAACCGCGCCGCACCGACACCTTGGGGTTCGTCAGTTCGACATAGGCGCGGCTGCCATCCGATATCTGCCAGACCTGCCCATTGGCGAACGTCAGCATGGCGTTGGCAACCCAGCCTTCAAACTTGCCGTCGATGCGGCTCTGGATCGATTCAACCTGCGCTGCAGTCGCCTGACGTTCCAAGCCGAATTGACTGACCGCTTGCTGGGGAGGCGTTGGCGTTGGCGCATTGGCGACGGGCGCAGCGCCAGCCATCTTGGGAGCCGATGCAGCGACCGGGGCGCTTTTCGCCACAGATCCAATCCCGTTGGCCACTGCGTCGTAGCAGGCCAGCCGGGGACCGGGTTCCACTAGCGCTTTACAGCGCAAAATTGCGGCATCGTCTGCCCGGACCAGAGGGCTGAGCAACGCCAGGCCGACAAGTAGCACACCAGTTTTCATAGGAAATCCACGCAGATGAAGGGTGAAAGGGGCACAGTTTACTGCGGTGCCAGTTGTTTGGGCGCGCCATTTGCCGTATCGTGTGGGCATGAAAAACATCCATTTTGAAGTTCGCAAGACCAACCTCGGCAGCACCGAGTTTCGCAGCACCCCAGTTGCAGCACTGCCAGATGGGCAGATCAGGGTGGCCATTGAAAAATTCGCCCTGACTTCCAACAACATCACCTATGCCGCCATGGGTGATGCCATGCAGTATTGGCAGTTCTTTCCAGTGGCTGAAGACCCGGCCTGGGGCCGCATTCCGGTGTGGGGCTTTGGCACGGTGCAGCAGTCGAACCACCCGCTGATCGCACAGGGCGAGCGGCTCTATGGCTACTTTCCGATGGCGTCGAGCCTGGATATCACCCCCGGCACCATCGCTGCAGCGCACTTTTTCGACACTGCACCGCACCGTGCAGCCTTGCATCCGGTCTACAACCAATATATGCGCTGCGATTCCGACCCGTTCTACAGCGCCGGGACCGAGGACCTGCAAGCCCTGTTGCGCCCGCTGTTCATCACCTCTTGGCTGATTGACGATTACCTGGCCGATAACGCTTTTTTTGGCGCCACCGCGGAGCCCACGCGCAAGGGCATCATGCTGCTGTCGAGCGCCTCCAGCAAGACGGCCTATGGCACCGCGTTTCAGTTGGCCCAGCGCGAGGGCATAGAAGTCGTGGGTTTCACCTCGCCGGGCAATGTGGCATTCTGCGAGAGTCTGGGGTGCTACGACCGGGTGCTGACTTACGACCAACTTCCACAGGTTGATGCCAACGCACCGTGCGTCTACATTGACTTTGCCGGTGACGCCGCGTTTCGACTGGCACTGCACACGCACTGCCAGCAATTGAAATTCAGCAGCTCGATTGGGGCCACCCATGTGGACGAAATGGGCGGGGCCAAAGACCTTCCCGGCCCCAAGGCCACGCTGTTCTTCGCGCCAGCGCAGATCAAGAAACGCAGCGCCGAGTGGGGCAGCCAGGGTTTGGCAAAGCACCTGGTGCAAGCCTGGACACTGTTTGTTGCCAAGGTCGGTACGAGCACGCCCCCATGGCTACAGGTGCACACCCATACCGGACCGGATGCGATGCTGGCGACCTACCTGACCGTGCTGGGGGGCAAGGGTGATCCACGGGTGGGGCATATCCTGTCGCTGGGGACGCCGTCCGCTTAAGGCATGATCGAACCTGCGCAAACGCCCATGAATACCCTACGGAGACCCCATGAGACTGGCCCTGATGTCCGACATACATGCCAATTTGCAAGCACTGGACGCCTGCCTGTTGCACGCACGGGCACAACAAGCCCAGCGCTTTGCATTTCTGGGTGACCTGGTCGGCTACGGGGCGGACCCCTGTGCGGTGGTGGAGCGGGTGAAGTTGCTCACCGAAGAAGGCGCCGTGGTACTCAAGGGAAACCATGACGCCATGGCAGTCCATCCACCTGCGGAGGTCAAGACCGTGGGCGACAGTACGGCGCAATGGACGCACGACAACCTCAGCCCGGAACAGCGCACCTGGCTCGACCTGTTGCCCATGACCCTGCTGCTGGACCGCATACTGCTGGTACATGCCAGCGCAGACCAACCCGAGCGATGGCGCTATGTCTACGACCAGCGAGCCGCCACGGCCAGCCTGGACGCAGCAGCAGCCGACCCTGCAGTGCGCTACGTTTTTGGCGGCCATGTGCACATGCAAACGCTGTATTACCGCGGCTCTGGCCACGCCCTGATGCCGTTCACACCGCAGCCCGGCGTGGCGGTGCCGGTGCCGCTGCATCGCCAGTGGCTGGGAACGATTGGCTCGGTAGGTCAGCCGCGTGATGGCAAGCCTCTGGCGATGTACGCACTGCTGGACACCGAGCGCTCGCAGCTGACTTTTCACCGGGTGCCCTATGACCACCACGGCGCCGCCGTGGCGATTCGTCGTGCGGGCTTGCCCGCGTACTTTGCCGATCGGCTGGAGAGTGGTCGATGAAGTTACTCGAACCCGGCGCCCATCTGGACGGTTTTGCTATCGAAGAGTGCATCCATTCCGGAGGCATGGCGCACGTTTACCGGGTGCACTACGCCGATGGGCAGCCCGATCCGGGCTTTGACATGGCCATGAAAGTGCCGCGCATGACGGCTGGCGATGGCGCGGAAAACATCGTCAGTTTCGAGGTCGAATGCCAGATCATGCAGACCCTTCAGGGCCACCATGTGCCGCGCTTTGTGGCTGCAGGCGACTTGCAGCGGGTACCCTATCTGGTGATGGAATACATCCAGGGTCAGACGCTGGACCACTGGCTCGAAGCCGAGACGCGTCCGACGGTAGACGAGATGGCACGCCTCGGCGCCGCCATGGCACGTGCAGCCCACGCACTACACCAGCAAAACACGGTACATCTGGACCTCAAACCCGCCAATGTGCTGTTTCGCCCGGACGGCAGCGCTGTGATGCTGGACTTTGGCCTGTCCTGCCACGCCCACTACCCGGACCTACTGGCCGAGCAATTGCGCAAGGCAGTGGGCTCGCCCACCTGGATTGCACCGGAGCAGGTGGTGGGTGTGCGTGGCGACCCGCGCAGCGACATCTTTGCCATCGGCGTCATGCTCTACGAGCTGTGCACCGGCGAGTTGCCCTTTGGCTCGCCGCAGACCGCCGCTGGTCTGCGCCAGCGGCTGTGGATGGACCCCACACCACCGCGAAAGATCAAGCCCGAAATTCCCACCTGGTTTCAGGAGGTGGTGCTGCGCTGCCTGGAGCCCGAGGCCGCACAACGCTATTCCTCCGCCGCCTTGTTGGCATTTGACCTGACCCACCCAACCCAGGTCGTCATTACCGAGCGCGGTCTCAAGACCAAGGGCACCAAGTTCAGTACCCACTTCAAGCGCTGGATCAAGGCGGCCGGCATGCACTACCAGCCCAGTCCGCTGCCGTCGCAACAAGCCGATGAAGTGCCCATCATCATGGTGGCAGTGCCCCACAATGACGTGACCGACGCCACGCTGTACTCGCTGCGCCAGGCCGTGGCGCGTTCGCTGGGCACCCGGCCCGGTGCCCGTCTGGCCTGCGTAACCGTCATCTCCAGCAGTCTGACCAGTTCGTCCGACGACGAAAAGAGCGAGACCAGCGTGCACCGGCGTTACCTCACCGATCTGCGCCAATGGGCCCAACCGCTGGACCACCCGGGACACCAGACCTCCTACCACGTGTTGGAGACCAGTGATGTGGCACAGGCCTTGCTGAATTACGCGCGCGGCAACAACGTGAGCGTGATCGTGATGGGTGCCGCAACCCACGGCCTCAAGACGCAACGCTTTGTGGCAACGGTACCGATCAAGGTGGCCATGGATGCGCCCTGCACCGTCATCCTGGTGAAGCAGTCATTGCCCTTTGCACAACTCGGCACATCGACTGGCAGCCAGCGCAGTGGACCCGACTACTCCGACTCGGACTCCGACGTCGCGTCGCGGTTTGGCGATGACCTCGGGCCATTGGGCTAAATGGATCAACCGCCCAGCCGCCATCCGTTTGATGCGCTCACACCGGATGTGGTCCTCGACGCGCTCGAGAGTGTAGGTCTGCGCGGCGACGGGCGACTCACCGCGCTGTCTTCCTACGAAAACCGTGTCTACCAGGTGCAACTGGAAGATGGCAGTTCGGTGGTGGCCAAGTTCTATCGGCCGGAGCGTTGGAGCGACTCGCAGATTCTGGAAGAACATGGATTTGCCGCCGAATTGATGGCCGCAGAAATTCCCGTGATCGGCCCCTTGTCACTGCAAGGGCAATCCACCGTCGGGCCACAAACCCTGAACCAGTTTGGCGGCTTTGGCTTTAGCGTGAGCCCCCGGCGCGGGGGGCGCGCACCCGAACTGGACGACTCCGAAGTGCTGGAATGGATTGGCCGGTTTCTGGCACGCATTCACACCGTGGGTGCAGCACACCCTTTTACCCACCGGCCCGCCTTGAATGCACAGACCTTTGGATTTGACTCGATGCGCTGGCTGCTGGACAACGACAAAGTGCCGCTGGATGTGCAGTCAGCCTGGGCACGCACCTGCCAGACCGCTATTGATTTAGTAGCTGCTCACGCATGTATTTCGGGCGCTTCAGGCAAAAATGATTCTATAAAACTGCTGCGCTTGCATGGCGACTGCCACCCTGGCAACATCCTCTGGACGCCCAGCGATGCCCCGGCTGCGGCCGGACCCGGCCCGCACTTTGTGGACCTGGACGATGCCCGCATGGGGCCTGCTGTGCAGGACTTCTGGATGCTGCTCAGCGGAGACCGCAGTCAGCGCACGCGCCAGCTCGGCGCATTGGTGGATGGCTACGAGCAGTTTCGCGAGTTTGACCGGCGCGAACTCGCGCTCATAGAACCCCTGCGCACGCTGCGCCTCATCCACTACAGCGCCTGGCTGGCCCGTCGATGGGACGACCCGACTTTTCCGGTGAACTTTCCGTGGTTCGGGTCGAGCGACTACTGGCAAGGCCAGCTACAGATGCTCGAGGAGCAGATCGAGGCGATGCAGGAAGATCCTCTGGTCGTATGACAGCGCAACCGCTTTCCGTAAACGCCGTCGGATGTGGCCGCGTGGGCAAGACTTTGCTGCGACTGGGGCACGTGCAAGGGGTTGTCCAAGTACAGGACGTACACACCCGTTCACTCGAAAGCGCACAGACGGCCTGCCACGTGATTGGCGCCGGCGTAGCAACTGCAAACCTGCACACGATGCGCGCTGCCAACCTCTGGATGGTGGCCGTGCCCGATGCCCAAGTCGCAACTGTTGCGCACACGATGGCAGAGCAACTCCAACACCTTCCTCCCGCCGTGGCGTTTCATTGCAGCGGTGCACTGGACTCCAGCGCACTGGCACCGTTGGCGGCGTTGGGCTGGCAAACCGCCAGCGCCCACTGCATACTGAGTTTTGCATCGGTGCCTGCAGCGCTGGAGCAGTTTCCCGGCACGCCCTGCGCACTCGAAGGCGACCCACGCGCCTGTGCACTGTTGCGTGAGGTATTCACTGCCATTGGCGCGCACTGCTTTGATGTGGCGAGCAGCGACAAATTGCTCTACCACGCTGCTGCCGTGTTTGCGACCAATTTTCTGCCCGTGCTGCAGGCCACGGCCGAAGCGTTGTGGCAAAGCACGGGAGTACCGGCGGCACTGATTCCGGGTCTGCGAATCGCGCTATTGCGCAACGCCGTTGCCAACATCACTGCCAACGGGCCACGCGGTGCATTGACGGGGCCAGCGGCACGCGGCGATACCGCCGCCATCGCCCGCCAGGCGCATGCGTTGGGCCAGTGGGATGCGCCTACCGGTGCTGCCTATGAAGCCTTGAGCGCGTTGGCCTTGCGCCTTGCCAAAGCCTGATCAGCCCAGCGTACGGCCAAAAAAGCGCAGCGTGCGGTCCCAGGCTTGCGAAGCCCAGACCGGGTCGTACTGGGTGGCAGGAATGCGGCCCGGCCCCACAGCCGTTTCATTGGCAAAAGCATGGTGCGCCAGGTAGCGGTGAAACTCCGGTACGACTCCTGCAGAGTGCAGCTTGGCTTCGAGCGCGTCGACGGTATCGATCTTGAAAAACTCATCCTGCGTGGCCCAGTGGCCCATCACCGGCGCGGTGATCTTGCTGGCATCGATGTACTCCAGCGGCGGGCAGCCGTACCAGACCACGCCCGCGTCAATTTCGGGTGATTGGGTCAGCGCCAGCAATGTCAATGCACCGCCCATGCAGAAGCCGGTTACACCCACTTTGGATGCCCGGGTTTTGAGAAACTGCACCGCACCACGAATGTCCTGCGAGGCCGCATCACCAAAGTCGAGACCGGTCATGAGGTGGCTTGCTTCTTCGGCTTCCACCGTCGATTTGCCCCGGTACAGATCGGGCACCAGCGCCTGGTAACCCGCCGCGGCCAGACGGTCGGCCACGCCACGAATCTGGGCATTGAGTCCCCACCACTCCTGGATTACCACCACCGCGGGGCCACCGACCCCTTGCGCCGGTTCGGCCAGATAGCCTTGCACGGTTTTCCCATCCGGACGCTCAAAATTCACCAAAGTACCCATCGCCTTGTCTCCTTGAGGTTGCTGTCAACTGCGCAGTTTATGCGGTCTGGCCCAACTGTTCCATGCAAAGACCGCAACCGACCCCAGCGCCACCAGCGCCAGCACCCTCTGCACCGGCAACGCCTCTGCAAAGTCCAGCCCGGAGTCCAGCAACGGGTATGCGGCACCCAGTACCAGCAGGGCCACCAGACGCAGGCTCCACGCGCAAGGCTGCCAGTGCTTTTCTGCCATACGCGCGAGCAACCCATTGCCCAGCATGCCCGACAGCAACCCCAGCGATGCCCCCACGGCCACATCCCCCGGCCAATGCGCGCCCACGGCAATACGCGACAGACCCACCGCCGCCGCCAGCACAAACAACCACCCATGGCGCAAGCGCCGCGCAGCGGGTAGCGCAAAGTAGATGCCGGACGCTACGGCAAACGCCGTCAGGGTGTGGCCCGAAGGCATCGACACCAGTTCCAGCCGCTCACCCAGGATGAATATCTGGGCGTTGTCCACCACGGCCGCGGGGCGCGGGCTCACGATCAGGCCTTTGCCCAGCCGGGTAAACAGAATGGCAAATGGTGCAGCACACAACCACGCCCACAGGAGGCGCGGTGCCAGCACCAGCAACGGCGCTGTGATCCCCAGAACACCCCAGGCATTGCCCAGCAACGACAGGCCGGCCCACACCAGACTGGGTAGCGCGGCAAACCGGGTGTTGAGGTAGACAAACATGGCAGGCTCGTAAGTGTGCAGCCACAGGGGCGTCGAGAGTGCCAACAGCAAAAACGGAAAGACCCAGACGCCCGCGGCGATGGTGGTGGTGCGTGTCACGGGCGCTTCCTCAAGAGCGGCCGCGGGTTACCCGACCAACGGTGACAGGCATGGAAAGTGAAGGTAGCGATGGCCACACCAAAGCGACGCACTTCCTGGGCCTCGAGCAACGTGCAGTCGGCAAAACCTTGGGGAGCCAATGGAACCTCGTAGGCCAACTGCGACCAATCCACCAGCAGGGTGTCGCCCCCCTGCGGCAGATCACCGGCCCACAGGTCGAACTGATCGAACCGGTCTTCGAGCACATGGATGGGCAACGGCCGTGCATACCAGGCAAAGCGGCTCGCCAGTGTCCAGTTTTGCACCGCTACGCTCTTCAGGTTATTTTGTGCGGCCAGTTCCCTGGCGCGATTACCGGCTGCATCCCAGCCATGGACGTCGGCAAATGGGTTGGAGGGGTCGGTCGCGTTGCCACTGCCGGCTGTCCCCGTGACAAAGGGCACACCGCCACTGACCATCATGCCCAACACCGCCACGCCCAAAACACCTTGCAGCCATGCCAGCGCGAGCACCACGTTGCGTTGCACCTGCTGCACAGCTTGCGCCAACGCCACACCGGCAAAGGGCGCCAGCGCAATCCAGGCAGGAGCCGTCCAATGCGGTAGACTGGTGCCGCCACCCGCCAACACGGCCAACACGCCAAATGGCAGCACAAAGAACCACCGCAACGAACGCATGGGCGCGGCAAAAGGCTGCGCCCAACCCCAGAGCAGCAACGGCCCGAACGCCACCACCTGGATGACGAGAAACTTGACCACCTCCAGCGCCTGCCAGCTGCCACCTGCGCCGTGCTTGGCCTGGTAGGCAAAAGAGATCCATTGATTCTGCGCATTCCAGATCGCCACAGGAGACACCACTACCAATGCAATAACCACCGCCATCCAGAGTCTTCCACTTGCCAGCACCCGCGGGCCATGCGCCAGCAGGAGACACAGCCCCAAGGCGAGCGCCACAAAGATGGCGGTGTATTTGCTCAAACCTGCCAGCCCGAGCAGCACCCCCAACACCACCCACAAGTCCGTACGCCGCAAGGCATCAGGTTGCATCAAATCGAGCGTCCACCACACCAGTGCTGCGGTGAAAAACATCAGCAAGGTGTCGGGCAACAGCCCGATGCCCAGCACGTGCAGCAGCGGCGCCAGAGCCAGCACCAGCACGGTCCAGAAGCCTGCGCGCTCAGCCGCAGCAGCGTCCTTCGTCAGCAGTTGCAACCGCACGGCAATGCGGTGCACCCACAACACCGTTCCCAACCACAACGCTTCAGGAACCAACCGCAGCACGGCGGCGGGAGCGTCGAGCGCCACCAGTGGCCATTGCGCCCAGCCCACCAGCGGCGGGTGGTCGAAGTAGCTCAGGGCCAGGTGCGTCGCATACAGCGCGTAATGGGCCTCGTCCACCGACAGGCCCACACTCCCGCCCAGCACAAAGTGCACAACGCACGCCAGCACAAGCACAAGGCGGGTGTTGCGATCAACGGGGATCAGTGGGTTGGCGGGCGGCAAGTGGGGCGCAAAGAGTGAGACTGTGGGTGGACAGAGTCTATCAAGGGTCAAGCGGGTTCACACATTACATATCCACCTCGCCTCTGCCCGTCGCATCGATCTTGCCACGGTATTCGCAGTCAAAGGTGCCATCGAGCAGGTCGAAGGTGAATCTGAGAGCTCAAGCGAAAAAAAGTGGCACCGAAGTGCCACCAATTACGGGGTATTGCTACACCCGCACCCTTGGATATTGTTCTTGTTTCTGGCTGATCGGACTCCTCACTCCACCTTGAAAGCGAATTCCTGAATAGCTTTGGTTTCACCAGCGCCAGACACACACTTGTACTGCATCATTGCCGTGCGCACTGCC